>NZ_JBKIAX020000005.1:0-437468 GCF_046567315.2 Paenibacillus lacisediminis
CGGAAACGAAGCGGTGGTGGAACTGGAATTGCCGGAGGAAGCGGAAAGAGGAGAAGGGTACGCATACGCGCCGGGGATGGTAGACGGAGCGTTGCAGGCGCTGATCGGGGTAATGGCGAGCGATCCCGGAAGCGGAGAAGGAAAAGCGTACCTGCCGTTTTTTACGGAAGAGGTGAAGTTCCTGCACCGGTTGCCGCGGCGGTGCATAGGGCATATCCAGTTTACCGGAAGCCTGGACGATGGCGGCATTCTGCGGAGCGACATCGGTATTCTGGACCAAGAGGGCCGAGAGTTGGTATTGGTGCGCGGCTTCTGCGTTAGAGCGGCGGGAATAGCTTTCGGCCTTGAGGGTGTTGCAGCTTCCGAACGCGCATCCGGAGGGACAGCAGCATCTTCGAAGCCGGCAAAGCCGGAGTACACAACTGCTGAAGAAACGCTTCCGGCCTTGCAGAATGCGGAGTCTCGTCTTTTATCTCCGGCGCGGCTCCTCGGCCAGCATCTTCGGAAAACCGTGGCCCGCAGACTTGACAGCGCTGCAGATCAACTTTCCGGCAAGGATACGTTTTTGTCCGTAGGACTGGATTCCGCAGATCTGGTGGAGATGGCTGGGGAACTGGAGCGAACGTTTGCTATAACGCTTTTTCCAACCGTTTTTTTCGAATATCAAACCATGGACGCACTGGGCGAGTACATGCTTGAAAATTTCGGAGATCAGGTCATCTCCACACTGGAACGGTTGGATGTAATGAATGATGTGCCAGCCGCTCCTGAAACGGCGTCTGCCTTACTTTCATCGTCGTCCTCCAATCCGCCGGACCATGCTATTGAGAATGATGCCCCGTCCGATTCGATTTGGAACACTTCCGAGGCGCAGTCCGCGGCCGAACAGCGGGAAGAACAACTTTACGGTGAAGGAGCCCGGGACGAAATTGCTATTATCGGCTTGGCCGGGATGTTCCCGAAAGCGGCCAGTTTAGAGGAATTTTGGCGGAATATTCGCGACGGCGTTGATTGTATTGAGGAAATTCCGGAGTCCAGATGGGAGATCGATCGCTATTTCAGCTCCGACAAACAGGCGGAAGACGGCATTTATATCCGAAAAAGCGGGTTTATCCCCGGACTGGAGCAATTCGATCCTGCTTTCTTCAATATTTCTCCGAAGGAAGCCAAAGAGATGGATCCGCAGCAGAGAGTTTTTATAACGGTATGCTACCAGGCACTGGAAAATGCGGGCTATGGCGGGTCTAAGCTCTTCGGAACCCGGACCGGCGTTTATGCCGGTATGGCCTATAGTCAATACAAGGATCAATTTGACCGGATGGGACCTTTTACGGGGATTGGAAACCACGAAGCGATACTGTCCAACAGGGTGTCCTATTTTCTCAATCTGCAGGGTCCGAGTTTGACTGTGAACACGCTGTGTTCCTCATCGGCGGTGGCGATACATTTGGCTTCCAAATCTTTGCTCAACGGTGAATGCGACTATGCATTGGCCGGCGGCGTCTTTGCCGTACTGAATCCCAATTATTATCTGGGCGGCAGCAAGCTTCAAGCCTTCTCTCCGGACAGCGCCTGCAAAACTTTTGACCGCAAGGCAAACGGTTATGTACCCGGAGAAGGAGCCGGGGTGCTTTTGCTTAAACCCTTAAAAAAGGCCATTCGTGACCGGGACTTCATTCATGCGGTGATCAAGGGATCAGCGGTTAATCATGACGGGCGATCCAACAATCTTACCGCGCCGAATGCCCAGGCCCAGGAACAAGTAATCGCTATGGCGCTTAAGGATGCCGGAGTCCATCCGGAGTCCATCAGTTATATGGAAGCCCATGGAACGGGGACATCCCTCGGCGATCCGGTGGAAATTTCAGGTCTGACTAGAGCCTACAGACAATTCACGGATAAGAAAGGATTCTGTGCCATCGGTTCCGTCAAGACGAACATCGGACATCTGGAGCCAGCTGCCGGTGTTGCCGGCATTGCCAAAATCGTAATGGCGATGAAGCATGAAATGATTCCGGCCAGCCTGCATTTTGAGGAGCCGAACCCGTTTCTCAATTTGGCTCAAACACCTTTTTACGTGAACGACAAACCAAGCCGCTGGGTAAGCCAGGGGCCGCTGCGGGCGGGTCTAAGCTCATTCGGGATGGGAGGAACGAATGTCCATCTCATTCTGGAGGAATACCGCTCAAACCGCTGCAGCGATAAAACCCAACCGCAACGGAATCTCTTCGTTTTGTCGGGGAGAAGCGAACAGGCGTTGCAGGCCTCTGTCGATCGTTTCGTGAACTTTCTTGATTCCGGGAAAAATCCGCCTTCATTGAAGGATATTTGCTATACGGCATCAACCGGCAAAGGTCACTATGCCCATCGTCTGGCTGTGTTCGCGAACTCTGTTGAAGAACTGCTTGAAAAGTTGCGCAGGGTCCGGCAGTCCATCGCGCAATCATTTACGGTGGGCGGAGATGCTCAAGGGTTGATTTATTACTCCGGGGGGCGGAAACGGCCGGTATCCTTTCATTTCGGCGGGCCTTCCATCCTCCCGGCCGGGCGGATCGCAGAATGGCTTCCTAACATGAGTGACGCCTACCCTGCCGTGAAAATGGCGGCAGATGTTTGCACCGCCGTTTTGCAACAGATGGGAGAGGAAGGAATCGTTGCGCGACTGAAGCGGATCCGCGGCGGAGCTGCCGAAAGTATGCCAGAACAAGTTCTGCTGTCTTTTGCGTGGGAATATGCTTGGACCTCGCTCTTTGAATCATGGGGAGTCCGTACCGTTTGTGCGACGTACAGTGAAGGTGGAGAGTTTGCAGCCGCCGTGGCGTTGGGTTTGCTTAGCCCTGAAGAAGCGCTGCAAACGCTGATCCGGGGGATGGGGAAGGCCTCTCCCGCACTACGGCAGGCGCTGAACAAAAACCTGCCCGGCGCGGAGGATTTGATACTGTGTGCAGGCGGAAATGCGGCTGGATTCGACCGTGACCGGTTAGTCTGTCCCGTATTGACGCAACACACCGATCCTGTCCGGTATGCCGAACAGGCCATCGCCTGTCTTTATTGGGCTGGGGCAGAGGTCGATTGGGAGGCGTATTATGCCGGAAGCATATGCTATAAGACAGAACTGCCGGAGTATCCGTTTGACACGAGCGCTTACTGGACAAACAGCTTGAACGCGTGCACAGAAACCGATAAATTGGCGCGAAGCGTCGAGATACGCGAAAAGCGCCGCTTCCTGAAGCCCGCGGAAAATCCGGTTTGGAACGACCATCGGGTTAGGGGCATGAGGGTGCTTCCCGGCGCCGCGATTCTCGATTTTGCGGCTTCGGTTTTCCGGAACGAAGGAAACACGGAAACACTTGTATTTGAGGATGTGGTATTTCATCAACGCTTCGAGGGCGGCATCGGTGAAGAAGCCGGACTGGAATTAAAAGCGGACAACATCCTTCAGGACGGCCGCGGCGTCCAGTTTCAGGTTATAGGTATCGACCGTAATCGCAGCGAAAAGGAAGAAAACGTATGTATGTCAGGCAGAGTTCTGCCAGTAACCGTGGAATCGGCAATATCGCTCTCGTTGGAGGATATCCGTGAACGATGCAGCCATGTGGCCGATCCCGAGACGATGTATGCGATGTATGAAGGCATCGGTATCACCTATTTGTCCTGGTACAGAACGGTTAAGGATCTGCGGGTCGGAGACGGGGAACTGCTCGCGCGGATCGAACATGAACACGATGCCGATTCTCTCCTGCACCCTGCTGTTTTGGACGGCGCATTGCAGTCAATGCTTGGGCTGTTCATGGCCAATGCCGCAGACGACAGGACAGGATACCTTCCATTCCATATCAGGCGAATGACAGTACACCGTCCTCTTCTTCGGGAATGTTATTGCTACGCCAGGCAGACTAGAGACGGGAGTCCGGCTGGAACCGGGGTATTGGCAGACATCTGGTTATCGGATCGGGCGGGGAATGTGCTGGTAAAAATCGAAGGCTACCGCATGAAGATGTTCGGTACCGGTCAGTCTGCGCCTTCTTCGGATCGCCCGGCGACGAACCGGCTGTTTCATGGCATAAACTGGGTCAGGATAAACCCCGATATCGCAGTAGAGCCATTCCGGCCCGCAGGATGGATCATTTTGGGTGAATCGTCCGGATTAACCGGTTTGTTGGCGGACAGATTGGCGAAAGCCGGCTCCCCCGTTCATTTTCTTTCCCCAGGGGAGACATTGCCCGCTGTACTGGAAGAATTGGGAGAAAGCACGGCTGTTCTGGATGTTCGGGCGTTTACCGAAGCAGCTGTTGGGAATGTGCGGGACCAAGATGGGGAGGAGCGGTTTTTGCTGCCATTATTTCGCTCTCTGAAAGAACTATCCAGCATCAGGCGAACCGGGCCGCTTCATTATTATCTTGTTACGAACCGCGGGGTGTATTTGCCGGGCAGAACGGAGGCCCTCGAGCCGTATAAATCTTCGCTATGGGGGTTGGCCAAGGCTGCAGCCCTGGAAAGCGCGGCTTTGCGCATGCATTGTGTGGATGGTGAGTACGATAACCGCAGACTGGACAGCCTGCTGGCGGCTTTGTTGAAAGCGCCGGAGGCTGCGGTGTGTAGAGAGGGTGAAATCTATGTTCCGCAAATTACGGCAGCGGTGACGCAAGATCCTCCGGCTTCGGCAGCAGACTTGTTTAAACCGGGCGGTGCTTATGTAATTACCGGCGGGCTTGGGGGCATTGGCTTGGAGACGGCCAAATATTTGGCCGGTAAACAAGCGGGATGGATTGTCTTAGTGAACCGATCGCCCCTGCCAAATCGAAGCGAATGGGACCGCATGCTTGCTGCGGGGAACGACAACCAAGATCTGATCCGGAAGATCCGAGCGATTCGGGAAATCGAGGCTTCTGGGGCGAAAGTGATTCTGCTGCAGGCGGATGTGGCCAATGCCGCCGGACTGCAGCAGGTCCTGACACAGGCGAGAACTGTCACCGGCCCGTTTCACGGCGTATTTCATGCAGCGGGATATATTAAGGACAGCTTGATCCGATTCAAGTCTGAAAATGACTTCCGCAGCGTTCTTCTTCCCAAGATTAACGGTATACAAAATCTTAACAGTTGTACTGAGAATGATCCGCTTGCTGTATTTGTCGCCTTTTCTTCCATTGCTTCGGTAACAGGCAGCGTGGGGCAAACTGATTATTCAGCGGCAAATGCCTATATGGACGCGTTTATCGCCGCTCGCAGATTATCTGGAAAGCCGGGTATATCGCTGAACTGGTCGATCTGGGGAGAGGTCGGCATGGGCACTGCGTTTGCGGAAATCCACCGTTCGCGGGGAGTAAGACCGCTAGGTACGGAAGAGGCGATGGAAGCCTTGGAAAGCAGTTTCTTCCGGGAGGATTATCAGCTGATCATAGCCGATCTGATGGATGTGCCGTGGGTAGTGCGGCAGCCGGAAATTCAGCTGCCAAAGAACCCGCAGATACCCGTTCCCGAACCTGGCGAGGAGCTCCCGGAAGCCGGCGAAGCGTTGGAATCGCTCGCGCTCGACTTTGCGGAACATTCGATTAAGACGTTTTTGAGCGAAAATCTGGATTACCAGATAGAGGATATCGATCCTCATGCCGCTTTTACCGAACTGGGCGTGGACTCCATCCTTGGCGTAAAACTAGTCAGACATCTGGAAAAACTGGCCGGAGCGCCGCTTGAATCCACGCTGTCATTCGATTATCCCAATGTATCCAGGCTTGCGGAGTTCCTGGTGGAGCATTTCGGGCCTTCCTTTGAAACCGCGGCGATCAAATCCGGATACAGGAGACCCTTAACGGCCCAGCATGAAGCCTTGGGATCGGGAACAGGGCCTGACTCGCTGATGAACGGCTTGTCTGAAAGCCCCGCCCCCATCAAAATAATTGCGGATGCCGCAGATGCTGTAAGTGCGGGAAGTAACGGGGGCACGGGACTGGCCGACAGAGAAGAAGATATCGCTGTAATCGGGATGTCATGTCGCTTCCCCGGAGCTGATTCGCCGGATGAATACTGGGATTTGCTCCGCAACGGCAAGCACGCCATTTTCCCGTTTCCGAAGGAACGGATGCATGATGGGAGGCAGCGCGAACTGCTGGAATTATGTACTGGCGGTTACATCCGGGATGTATATCATTTCGATCCCCATTTCTTTCATATCTCTCCTAAAGAAGCGGAGTTCATGGATCCGCAGCAGCGGCTCCTACTGAAAACAGTGTGGGAAGCGATGGAAGACGGAGGGGTGGCAGGCCGGATAAACGACGCTGAGGTGGGTGTTTTTATCGGTGCAGGCAGCAATGATTATAAGGATCTGGCTGGCAGCTTCGATTCGGCTATTGGCACGGGAAGCGCATTGTCCATTCTGGCTAATCGCATTTCGTATATGTTTGACTGGAAAGGGCCTAGCATGGTCATTGACACGGCTTGTTCCTCTTCGCTAGTTGCCATCGATTCGGCCTGCGAAAGCCTTCGTAGGGGCGATTGCAAGATGGCTGTGGCCGGAGGGGTCGGGCTCATTCTGACTCCGTTTACTACCATGGTGTTCCGGGAAGCCGGGATGATTGCTCCTGACGGGAAGTGCAAGACCTTCGACCGTTCGGCTAACGGTTATGTTAGAGGGGAAGGGGCAGGAGTTCTGCTGCTGAAGCCGGTGCACCGGGCGCTGGCCGATGGCGATCCCATTCATGCGGTAATTAAGGGCAGCGCGATAAATCAGGATGGCAAAACTAACGGCTTGACCGCCCCGAACGTATTCTCGCAGAAGGAAGTTATCGCCAAAGCTCTCAAGCGTGCTGGCGTTACAGCGGAGGAAATTTCATATGTCGAAGCTCACGGTACCGGCACTTCATTGGGAGACCCGATTGAAATCAAAGGTTTGAAGGAGGCCTTTGCCCCTTTTACCTCCAAGCGAAATTTCTGCGGAATCGGGTCTGTCAAGACGAATATTGGCCATCTAGAGACGGCGGCGGGAATCGCGGGCGTCATTAAGGTGATATTATGCTTACGGCACAAGGAACTTCCGCCGACCCTGCATTTCAATACCCTTAATCCGATGATCGAACTAAACGATTCGCCGTTTTATGTGAACGATAAGCTGCGGTTCTGGGACACTGAGAAAACACGGAGAATCGCATCCATCAGCTCATTCGGATTCGGAGGAACGAATGCCCATGTCGTTCTTGGCGAAGCCCCTGAGCGGGGGACCGAAGAAACCAAAGAACAGGAATGCGATAGGCTATTTGCCTGCTCAGCCCGTTCCCGTGACGGTTTGATACGGCAACTGCGCAGATACGAGACATTTCTCGGCAGCCACCAAAAACTCTCTTTGGCGGATGTCTGCTACACGGCTCTGGCTGGCAGAAAACATTTTCCTCATCGGGTTGTCGTTACGGCAAACAGCGTGGAAGATCTGCATGGGAAACTTGGACGTTTACTGGTGGAATTCGGGCCCGGAGGCTCCGATCCTGTGTGTTATGCTCACTGCAAAATTCCGGAGAAGAGAAGTGACGCATTGTCGTCCAAGCAGGCGATTGACCGCTACTTGGAGGAATGGTACGCCTTCGGAGGACCGGATCGGCGGAAACTGCTGATGGGAGAGTTGGCAAATGCCTATCTCAAAGGTGTGGATATCTCTTGGGGCGGTTTTTTCCGGGGGGAGAACTGTCGTGTAGTACCGCTTCCGGGATATCAATTCGAGGAGGAGGAGTATTTTTGCGCTCTTCCCGATGGACAAGGACGTTCAAAAAATGTGGCACAGAACGGGAGTTACTTGGAGCGGGCCAATGAAGACGAGACAGTATCCCCAGCTTTGGAATTCCATGAGCGTTCTCCCAAGCCGTCGCTGCTGCCGAATGAAGAGTTGGTGCGGCGGATTGCAGGAATCTTCGAACGGGAGCTTACGGAACGGTTGAAGTTTAAACCGGATGATATCGATTTGGATGCGGGCTTGAACGAGTACGGTTTTGACTCCATTTTTGCTGTCCAGGTCCTGAAGGTGTTCGAAGATTACGCCGGAGTGCCCTTGGACCCTACATTGTTGTTTGATTTTTCCAGTATCCGGTCGTTCTCGGCGTACTTGGCGGATGAGTATGAAGAAGCCTTTCAAACGGTATTCGCATCCGAACGATTTGCCGCACTGGTCGTGCCGGCCGGCGAAGAGTCGGGAAACGATGAGCAAAAACCAGGTCCTGCCGGATGCCGGGAGCCGCAAGTTCCGGATGAGATTAATCAAGTTCCGGCGGTTCAGGCCGACTCTGGGAAATGTCCAGGTTCAGACTCAGATAAACCTTCTGTCTTCGGGGAATGGTCGGATTCTGATGGACTGTCAAAACCCATGCAACAGTTTGCACCATTCCAGGTTCGAACCACTGATGTGGCCGTTATCGGTATATCCGGGAGATTTCCTGGTGCCGACTCACTGCAAAGTTTCTGGGAAGCACTGGAGCGAGGATATGACGGAGTGAGGGCGATGCCGCTTTCGAGGCTTGATGGACTGAAGCCGGAAGCCAGGCGGCAGATGGCGTTGGCCCAGGGCGGGTTCCTGGAAAATGTGGATGCTTTTGATCCTGCATTTTTTGGAATATCGGACGAGGAAGCCAAGTATATGGATCCGCAGCAAAGGCTTTTTCTTGAGGTTGTATGGGAAGCGATAGAGGATGCGGGATATGGAAACAGACAGTTGTCCGGCACGAAAACCGGCGTATATCTGGGTGTCAGCACCAACGACTACGGCCATGTCATCGCTTCGGGGGCCAATGGCGAATTC
This sequence comes from Paenibacillus lacisediminis, assembly GCF_046567315.2. Lineage (NCBI taxonomy): Bacteria > Bacillati > Bacillota > Bacilli > Caryophanales > Paenibacillaceae > Paenibacillus > Paenibacillus lacisediminis. The sequence continues at coordinate 8,777 of NZ_JBKIAX020000005.1, forward strand.
AGCCCCCACGCGGGAACAGGAAATTCTTTCTCCGTGGCGGCAAACAGGGTTTCCTATCTTCTGAATCTGAAGGGCCCCAGTATGGCAGTGGATACTGCCTGTTCCTCTTCGTTGATGGCCGTACATTTGGCTTGCCAGGCCCTGAAATGCGGGGAAATCAGCACGGCGATCGCGGGCGGAGTAAATCTGATCTTAAGTCCCGGCCCCCAGAATATTTTCGAAAAGGCGGGCGTCATTTCCCAAAACCAGCGGTGCAGGTCATTCGACGATTCCGCGGACGGATATGTTAGGGGCGAAGGCGCAGGTGCGCTGGTGTTAAAACCGCTGGATAAGGCTTTGGAGGACGGAGATCACGTGTACGCGGTCATCAAAAGTACGGCTGTCAACCAGAACGGGAGCGCTAATCGTCTGACGGCTCCTAACGGCAGCGCTCAAACAGATGTAATCTGCGAGGCATGGGATGCCGGCGGCATCGATCCCCGGACGCTCACTTATTATGAGGCGCACGGCACGGGCACTAGCCTTGGCGATTCAATTGAATTCAGGGGAATTACCCAGGCTTTTCGCCGATACACTGATCAGTCGGCCTTTTGCGCATTGGGAACTGTCAAGACGAACATCGGTCATCTGGAGCCTGCCTCGGGGGTTGCCGGCATTCTGAAGATCATTTTGATGCTTAAGCGAAAACAGATTCCGCCAACTCTTCATTTCTGCAAGCCGAGCAGTAAAATCAATTTTGTGGAGTCCCCAATATATATCAACGACACGCTTATGGAATGGTTGGCGCCTACGGGAGTGTCGCGGCGGGCTGCGATCAGCGCCTTCGGCTTCGCCGGCGCCAACGCCCATCTTGTAATCGAGGAAGCCCCACCTGCTTTCCCGGCCGAAGAGGAGAATATTCCGACAGAGCAGTTACTGACTTTGTCGGCAAAATCGACGGAAGCGCTAAGAAGCAGAATGAGGGACCTGCTCAAGGCAGCGGAGCCGGAGCCTGGAAGCACGTTACACGATTTATGTTATTCCCTTAACAGGGGAAGAGACCATTTCAGACACAGGCTGGCCTTAGTCTTGCACAGCACCGCAGATCTAAGGCCAGAATTGCAGCGGTGCCTGGCATCTCCGGATCTGGCCGGGCTGAAAGAATACAAGGATTCCCGGCAAGCTCCAAGGAAAACCGTGTTCATGTTTACAGGACAAGGCAGCCAGTTTAAACAGGCCGGAGCGGAATTGTACCGAATTGAACCTGTATTCAGGGCGGCGATGCAGAAATGCCAGCGGATCCTGGAATCTCAATTGAAGCTGCCGCTTACGGATTATCTGTATGAATCTTCCGTTCCGGGAAAACTGCTCAACAGTACCTCCATTACGCAGCCGCTCATTTTTTCCATCGGCTACTCGCTGCTGGAGCTATGGGATTCATGGGGAATCCGGCCGGACGCCGTTATGGGGCATAGTCTGGGAGAGTATACGGCAGCCGTCGCTGCGGGTGTCATGTCTCTTGAGGATGGGCTGCATCTTGTTGCTACGCGCGGGAGACTTATGGAGCGTTTATGTCAACCCGGCGTTATGTACACGGTGTTTGCATCCAAGGAGAAAGTTGCCGGCTGGCTTGAGCGTTACGAGGGACATCTCTGGGCGGCAGCTTATAACGGACCGCAGAGCACGGTCATAGCCGGCGGGAAGGAACAGGCGGAAGCTCTGGTCTCTGAACTGAAACAACTGGGGATCGACTGCTTTCCGTTGGCTGTATCCCATGCTTTTCATTCGGATATGATGCTCCCCATGACGGAAGAGTTCAGGAATGTTGCGGCGGGAATAAGCTACAGTCCTGCACGTATTCCCATATTGTCTAACGTAACTGGGGATTTCATGGAGATCGGGGGCTATAACGCCGACTACTGGGTGCGGCATATTTTGCAGCCTGTCGATTTCCATGGGGGAATCAATAGGTTTCTGCAGGCAGGATACAGTCATTTCTTGGAATTGGGAGGAAGAAATATTTTAGCCAAACTGGTGAGTTCTATCACATGCGATCAACAGGTTAATATATTATCATCACTAGAACAAGAGAATAGCAATTATGGAAGTATGATGAAAAATATCCAACATTTCTATTTAAACGGATATACCGTAAACTGGGACGGCGTGTATGCCGGCAGGAAGGGAAGACGGATCCCGCTCCCCGCTTATCCGTTCGAAAGAAAGCGGTACTGGCAGCGTGAGAAGCCTAGGTTGCTTCAGGAGAGTGAACCGGCTACTTCATCCCAAAAGCTAAGGTATAAAGGAATGAAGCTATGACCTATATTATGGAACGAGTGTTTCAGGCCGGCGATCCCTCAGTATCACATCATTGTGTGCAAGGGGATCCGGTCGTCCCGGCGGCGGTTTATTTGAATGCGGCCTTGAGCGGTATGCCGGATGACGATTCGTTTCTACTACGGAACATATATTTTCATAGTCCGCTCATTCTGGAGAAAAGCGCTGGGGCCAAACTGCTCCTAGAGCGAACTGGTAAGCCGGCTCGCAGTTTCGCTGTTTACAACGGCGAAACAACTGGAGTGGAACGAACCAAGCATGCCGAAGGAAGCCTTCGGCCGATGGTTTCCAGAGATTTCGGACAGATTAGCACGGAAGGAGCCGCCTTTAGGTGCGGAATGTCGGTCAGGCCGGAAGATTACTACCGTCTATTCGGGGATGCGGGTATTAGTTATGGCCCGTTTTATCGTAATCTCATCGAAATCCGTTTTAATGACAGCGAGGCCATTACACGGATCAGGTTGACCGAAGCCGCCCTCGGGTATTCGGAAGGCGGAAGTCCGATTATTCATCCGGCGCTGCTGGACGGAGCTTTTCAGTCGCTAGGGATTTTCTCCCTGCATAGGAACAGTCCGTATCTTTATGTTCCCTTTTATATCGAATCCCTCGAAATCAAACGCGTAGCTTTCGGAGAGCATTTCTGCGCCGTACAGTTTAAAGAGGGAAACGATGCATCCCCCGTGCAGAAGTACAATGTGGCGATTTGCGATAGGGAAGGCAATATCGGGGCCAAGTTGACTCATGTGTATCTGAAACGGCTAAAAGCGTTTTAATCCCAAAAACTTAAAGTGGGTGTCGGGTTATGCATTCCAATTGGTATGAGATCATTCTTGCCGCCGACGGCGATCCGGTGCTGGACCAACACCGGATTCAAGGCAGCCGAATCTTTCCGGGAGCCGGCTATCTGGAAGCGATGCTGGCCACCACAGCAGACCCGGCCGATATTTCGGGAACAGGTCTCGAATTACGGCGCGTGATGTTCTATGTTCCGCTTATCTGTCCTGAAAATACGGCTACGCAGCTTCGGATCGAACATCATCCGTCTGACGGAGATTTTAGCATCTTTAGTTTTGCAGAGAGCAGACTACTGCGGAAGCATATGGATGGGGTAGTGCTCAACACTTCCGGCAATCAGGGCGGGGAGGGGGGGGCACCTTTTAAATGGAAGGAAGTTCAGGCCAGCCTTGGCTGCAAGATGGGGCCGGACCGCTTCTACTCACGGATGGAACAGGCGGGGCTTCACTACGGGCCGTTTTTTCGGACCGTATCAACGGTATATTGGAACGAAACGGAAGCGATCGTCGAGTTGGTGCCATGGATCGGAAATCGCTCCGACTCAGAGTGGGAGGAGTATATCCTTCACCCCGGAATTCTTGACGGCGCCTTTCAGGCAACAAGCGTGTTTTCGCTTGCCGATCCCGCAGATTCGCTGTATGTACCGTTCTTCATTCAATCGCTATCTATTTTGTCTCCTCTTCCAAAAGGCTGCGTATGCCATATTACGGTTCTAGGCAAACGTGACCGCAGTCAGGGCATCAGGCGTTACAATCTGAAGCTGTATGATCGGAATGGCAAACTCTCGGTCGTGATTGAAGGGTTGGCCTTGAAGTCGCTGCGGACAGTTGGAGATTCACCGGCCGGCACGGCGGAAGGGACGCCGGAAGAGAAGAATCGGCTGGAGCCCCCCCCCACCGTTTCCCCTTCATTCCTGCCAGGATCGAACCCGGAGGAGCGGTTGACTCAATGGATTTCGAGTCTGCTGGCGGAAGTGTTGGATGTAGACGAAGGAGAACTGGACGGGTCGCTTGCCTTTCAGGAAATGGGGCTTGATTCTATCAAGGCGGCAGATCTGTTATCCCAAATCGAGTTATCCCTGGACATCGTGCTTGACCCACTGCTTCTGTTCGAATATTCGACCATTCAAGATCTCGCGGCTTATTTGCACGGACAGAACGGAGCGACTGCAATAGAGGTTTTCGGTGAAGCTGTCAACCATGACGGTGTGACCATCCCAAAGATGGCGGCTGCATCGGAATTCCCGGTTGCGGCGCTTGACGAGCGGCCGGCTGGGGAAGATCCGGTTGAGGCCGTTCAGGTTCCTTCGTCGCCGTTGATTTCTCAGACGCCGGACACCCCTTCGAAAGGCGGGGGAAACTGCTGTGACGGGGGAATTGCAATTATCGGAATGGCCGGACGCTTTCCCGGTGCTGAAGACGTGGAGCAGTATTGGAGGAATCTTGCGGAAGGCCGCACCTTTATCGAATCTATCCCCGAGAGCCGTTGGCACAAATCCGAAGGTCCGGGGAACGACGAACGGGAGGTTCCACCGACGCGTTACGGGGCCTTTCTGAGGGATATAGACAAGTTTGACCCCCTGTTCTTTGGCGTTTCGGTGAATAAGGCCGCTCTTATGGATCCGCAGCAGCGGATTCTTCTGCAGACCGTATGGCAGGCGGTGGAGGATGCCGGATATGCAAACGGCAGCTTAACCGGCTCCCGCGCCGGGGTGTACATTGGGGTTTGCAACAATGAATACATCCACCGGGGCAAACGGGACTTAAGCCAGCTCAATCCGCATTTGGCTTCGGGGAATACATTGTCGGCGCTTGCCAACCGAATCTCGTATTTTTTGGACGTAAAAGGTCCGAGTATGGCTATTGATACGGCCTGTTCATCCGCAATGACCGCCTTGTTCAATGCATCGCGAGATATAATGGCCGGATACTGCGACTACGGAATTGTCGGCGGAGTCAATCTTACTCTCTCTCCCGTAACTCAATTGCTGTTTGAGAAGTCGGGCGTTCTATCCGCCAACGGTAGAGTGTGTTCGTTTGACGACGGCGCGAGCGGGTATGTTCGCGGTGAGGGAGCCGGGGCGGTGCTGTTAAAGCCGCTCAAGAAGGCTCTGGAAGACGGTGACAATATCCATGCTGTGCTCAAGGGGGTTGCGGTTAATCATGCCGGGACGACTAACGGCCTGAATACTCCAAGCTCCATAGCCGAAAAAGAAGTGATTTTGGAAGCCTGCAGGACCGCGGGTATTTCTCCGGAATCGGTCACTTACATTGAAGCGCATGGAACGGCGACCCCTTTGGGGGATACTGTGGAATTCAGAGGATTGAGCGATGCTTTCCGGTCGTACACAACCAGAAGGGGCTTCTGCGCTATCGGCTCTGTCAAAAACAATATCGGCCATCTGGAGGCGGCTTCCGGAATTGCCGGCCTGATCAAGCTGATTTTGCAGCTTAAGCATCGTCAGCTTCCGCCCCATATTCATTTTTGCAAGCCTAACCGCAAACTGCAGTTTGCGGTGTCGCCCTTTTATGTCAATGACCGATTGATTCCGTGGCATTCCGTTAGCGGACCGCTTAGGGCGGGGATCAGTTCCTTCGGATTCGGAGGAGCCAACGTCCATGCCATTCTGGAAGAAGCGCCTGAACGGCCCGGAGGGCTGGAAGATGCTCGGGAAAGCCCTCCGCCGATCCTTACCCTTTCCGCCAAGCATTCCGATTCGCTTGAGGCTATGTCCTTACGTCTCGCAGAGTATCTGGAGAGAAACCGCCAGGTAAGTCTGAATCAAGTGGCTTATTCGCTGAACACCGGAAGGGGGCGCTATGATCATCGGCTGGCCCTGCCGGCGGAAGACAGGGCATCCGCCATTGCCGCTCTTCGCCGCACTCCCGGATCGAACGGTCTTTATTCCTCGGGAAAATCGGGGAGGGGCGGCAAACCAAGAATTGCCTTTCTGTTCCGTGGACCCGGAGGAAAAAAGAAAAGACATGCAACCTCTGGAGAATGGCTTACAGCCCACCCTTTTGTCCAGAACTGGCTGTACTGTCTGGGGGCTCCAGAGCTGCTTGATCCGGATTATTCATCCGCGAGTTTCGGATGCGCGGCCAGTCTACTGCTCATGGATATCGGCTTCGACCCCGAGATGATTGTCGGCGCGGAAGAAGGGGTAGTTGCGGCGGAAATCGCGGCGGGTAGTACTTTTCTTGGCGAGGCCGATCATAGCGATCCGGCCATTGATTCCCGGGAACGGCTCCGCCCCGGTGAAACTCCGTTCAAGTTAAGACCGTTAAAGGTGTTGGAGCCTCAGGCTCCCGAGCGCGACACAGAAATGCCGGAATGGATCAAAGAGCAAAATTTCGACGTGGTGATAGAACCGATGCGAATTCATAGTCTTAGTTCGTTTGCCCAGACTGTCTCCCGAGGCTATTGCGCGGGTATCGACATTAATTGGAATCGGTACTACCAGGGACATAAATGGCCCAAGACGAGTCTTCCCACTTACGTGTTCAAAACCAAGCGTTACTGGCTGGAATGACCGGAGACTTAAACTCTTATTGGAAGCGAGGCTCTACTAAGGATGGAATTGAATGAAATCATTAAAGAATGCCATGATATTATCCGCGATCCAAAAGCTTATCTTCGCCAAAGGCAGGAAGAAACAGGCTGCCGGTATATGGGCTACACCTGCCCGTTTGCTCCCGGTCCCGTGATACATGCGGCTGATTATGTTCCTGTCCGGATATTCGGCTTCGAGAAGAAGCTGGAGCAGACGGACAAATATTTACCGAGCAACTGCTGCGAATTCGCCAAAAATATTACAGAATTTCTGGGATCAAGCGAATCCGATTTTCTGGAGGGCATGTTATTTACGCATTGCTGCGATACGCTTCAGGTAGTAACCGACATTTCCGAGCGCATTTTAAGCAAGCCTGTATACCGCTTCAATCTTCCTACTCACATAGACAGCGAATCCGCCCTTATGTTTACCAATCGTCAAGTAACGGAGTTGGCGAACGCATTAAACGCCGGAGGCCGGACTGCTTCCGAAGATTCTATCGAACACAGTTGGGCGATTTATAGACGAAACGGTGAATTGCTGCGCAGGCTGTACGAACTTAGAGCCGAGAAGCCCGGCGTTCTTTCGGGAACAGACGCTATTGCCCTGATGATCGCCGGTCATTTCATGCCCAAAGAGCAGCATAATCTTTATCTCGAACAGGTCATAACCGAACTGGAAAACCGGGAAGGCAAAAGAGGAGTGCTTAATGTCGTCTTGTCGGGCTTTAATAACGGTGACGTCGAACTGATTCGGCTTATCGAATCCTGCGGCTGCAATGTGATTTACGATGATCTATGCGAGACGTCCCGGGGAATCCCACATGGCGAGCCGGCAGCGGGTTATGCCTTCCCCGATTCGATAAGCGGGGACATTGCTTCGTGTTATTGCCCCGCTAAAACCTGTACACAGTCGGATTCGCCCAATCGGCTGCTGCAGAAAATTCGAGATACCGAAGCAAAGGGCGTCATCTTTTTTCTGCTTCCTTTTTGCGATCCGCAGGCCATCGAATATGCCGGATTGAAACGCAAATTAAACGCCGAAGGAATCCGGTCCTTGGTGCTGGAACCCGTATTCGGCAGTCGGAATTCCGCCCAGTTGCACACAAGAATCGAGGCTTTTCTGGAATCTTTACAAATATCGGTCAGGTAAAACACATTATTGCAAAAGGGAGGATACGAGCCATGGGTTCAATATTTAGCGCCAAAAGAAAGACTATCTCCACACTGCCTCGTTCGACTAAACTGGTTAATCAAATGCTGATGTCCTATTACCGCAAAATTCACAAGGCCAAAGAAGATGGCATTCCCGTAGCTTGGGTAAGCGTTGATTTTCCGGCTTACCTGCTTTCGGCGATGGATATCATTCCGGTATTTCCCCAAGTGCAGGCCTCCTTTCAGGCACAGCGCAAAAAAGTGAAGAAAATGATGCTGGAACTAGAGTCGAAATGGGAAATCCCGGCTAATATTTGCGGCGAAGTGAAAGGGATGCTCGGTGCCGTCCTATTCGACAGCGAAATATCGTTTGATATACCTAAGCCGGATGTTCTGCTCTCCGCAAACAGTTCATGCAGCATTATGACCAAGGGTTTTATGTATTTAAAGGATTACTTGAATACGGAGCTTCTGTTCAGCGATTTTCCCTTTGTGTACGGGGAATTGGGCGAGGATATGGTCGATTATTCCGCTGCGCAAATCGAGCGGGTAGTAGAGAGGCTGGAACAGAAGTTTAGCCGGACGCTTGATTTGGACAAGCTTACGGAAATTCACGCTAACTTCTATACCTCGCTCAAATTATGGGAAGAAATTTGTAAACTGAATATGGAAGTGCCTGCACCGGTAGAATGCCTGGATATGTTTCTTTTCTCTACCGCGATGATGATTTTTGGTGGAGAACCCGAACTGAATGAGTTATATAGGGTGCTTTATAATGAGATCTACGAACAAATCGAGTGGAACAGAAAGCAGCGGGAGCATCAGGAGAAATACCGTATCCTCTGGCACTATCTACCCATTTATTCGCAAAAAAACTTCTTCAAAGAATTGTTCGAAAAGTACGGGATAACGGTAGTGACCGGGACCTTCTTCCCGTTGTCCGATCATCCCGCGGTCAATTATTCGTTTCAGTACCCGATTACTCCGGAGCAACTGCTGGAAGCGAAACAAAGCATACCCGTAAGCTTGGTCAGCATGGACCGGAAGGAACATTTTAAAGAAATCGCATTATCGGTACTGGAGCTGGATGTAAACCGAACTATCGATTTCAAGAACGATAAAATTATGGATCTGATCAATAATTTTAATATTAACGGCGTCGTGATGCATTGCGATAAAAGCTGTAGGCCGCAGTCTCTGCCCCAGTATGAATTAGTACGGAAGCTCAACGAACAGCTTCATCTTCCCGTTCTGATCTTTGATGCAGATACGATGGATGACCGATATTTTTCTCCTTCTCAGGTTTTAACCCGTTTCGAGGCCTTTGTAGAAAAAATGCAAGCCGCCTCCATCAGAATTTGATCGCATTCTTAGACAACGCGCAAACAAAGTCAATAATAAAAATGCTCTCTGCCCAACAAATAGGAATCGGCGTATAATAGTCTGCGAAGAAATCTTCGATGGAGGCTAGAAGATGAAGATTGTGAATTTGAACCCGAATCCCGGCAGCGGGGCCAGACTGGTCGGTTATTTGCACGATATCGAAAAAGAGAGCATGGGCAACCGCTTGGAGCGGCCCTGCATGGTGATCTGCCCCGGCGGCGGCTTTGAAATGCTCTCCCCGCGTGAAGCGGACCCGCCGGCCACGGCTTTTTTTGCCAAAGGGTATCATGTGTTTACGTTGTATTATTCCATTCGCGAGGAAGCGAGTGAACTGCGGCCGGTCACGGACATTTCGCTGGCGATCGGGAAAATCAGGGAAAACGCCGCGGAGTGGGGCATCATTCCCAATAAGATCGCCGTTTGCGGTTTTTCGGCAGGCGGGTATGTGGCGGCTTCATCGGGGACCTTATGGGACCATTCCAAGCTGCAGGAGGCCACTGGCGGCAAAGGCGAACAAGGCCGGCCGGATGCGATGGTGTTGTGTTACCCGGTTATTACGGCAGGCGAGTTTGCACACCGGGGGTCCATTGAACGTCTGGGTCCCGGATGGAATGAGGCGGAAAGAGAAGCGGCTTTTTCGCTGGAAAAACAAGTAAACGCTTCGACGCCGCCAACCTTCTTGTGGCATACGGTAGAAGACGCTGCCGTGCCGGTGGAAAATTCCATGCTGTTTGTTTCAGCGCTGCGGCGAGCCGGCGTACCGTTCGAATGCCACCTCTACCAGAACGGCAGACACGGCATGTCGATGTGCAGCACGGAGGTAGGCGATCCCGACGATCATCTCGCCACCTGGTTTCCGCTCTGCCTGGAGTGGTTGGGCCGGCAGTTTACATTTGAATATTAAACGGTTTTGTTTCCCGGAGGTTGCCATGTGTAAGAACATGGCAGCCTTTTTTTAGTTCGGAACAAGGTATGATGTGGAATTTCTGTATCCCTCTTAATAGCAAATAATAGAAAATTAGAGCAAGATTGTGATAATGCTATAAATATAAAAAGGAGTGCCTTTCTATGAAAAAAGAAAAAAGACAACGATTAATTAAGCAATTGGTGAGCGAAAATGAAATAGAAACCCAAGAGAAATTAGTAGAATTGTTGGCAGAACAAGATGTGATGGTAACGCAAGCTACGATTTCACGGGATATCCGTGAGCTGAATTTAATCAAAATAGCTTCTCCGAAAGGACTTATGATATATCATGTTTCTTCAGAAATGCCTTTGCAAACGGATTTGAAGTTAAAGAGGAAGTTGCAAGAAGTTGTTGTAAGGATTGATTATGTTGATCAATTAACGATTATTAAAACGTTGCCTGGCAATGCGCATGTTATCGGTGTTTTATTGGATGATTTAAATTGGAAAGAAATGGCGGGTTGCATATGCGGGAATGATACCTGTCTTGTCATTTCCCGGAACCGATCGGAACGAAAGATTTTAGAAGAAAGATTTAATTTGATTTTTAGATAAAATGAGCTAGTAGATGGTCAATTGAGAATACGAGATTACTTGAAAAGAGCGCAGGCTGCCTGAAGCGGGCATTCCTTCGCTCTTTTTCTTGTTATTCATCATATATGCGCAGTATAAAATAGATTTCGCAAAAAAATGGAAAAAATCCTTTATAAAAATACAGATTTTTATGATTTTAAAAATAAAATTGTGCAATATTTCACGACAAATATGCTGGCGTTTTCACGAGGCGGAAAGCATGGACCCTTTATGATGTCCTTGTAAACATCAAAGCATACAAAGGAGGTACATCAAATGGAGCATCCAATGCATGTTGCTTCGGAAATTGGGGAATTACAAACGGTTTTATTAAAACGCCCTGGACAGGAATTGGAAAATTTAACGCCGGATTTTTTACAGCCACTATTATTTGACGATATCCCCTATTTGCCGGTGATTCAAAAAGAACATGATTATTTTGCCCAAACATTACGCAATCGGGGAATTGAAGTTCTTTATTTGGAAAAACTCGCGGCCGAGGCATTGGCGGATAAGAAATTGAGAGAAGAATTTGTTGACCGTGTTTTAGAGGAAGCAAGGGCTGAAGGAGATGTTTCACAGCAAATTTTAAAAGAATATTTACTTTCCTTCGCCAATGAAGATTTAGTTCAAAAAATAATGAGCGGGGTACGGAAAAACGAAATTGAAACCAGCAAGAAAATACAACTCTATGAATTTATGGAGGATCATTCCCCGTTTTATTTGGTTCCCATGCCGAATTTGTATTTTACCCGTGATCCCGCAGCGGTTATTGGTGATGGATTAACGATTAATAAAATGAGAGAAACCGCACGCAGACGTGAATCATTGTTTATGGAGTACATTATCAATCATCACCCGAGATTTGCCGGACATCATGTGCCGGTTTGGCTGGATCGCAACTATCAATTTCCCATCGAAGGCGGCGATGAGCTCATTTTGAATGAAGAAACGATTGCCATTGGCGTGTCTGCCCGCACTTCAGCTAAAGCCATCGAACGCTTAGCCCTAAATCTATTTAGCCGCCAAGAAAAGTTCAAGCGAGTGTTAGCCATAGAAATTCCAAAATGCCGGGCATTTATGCATTTGGACACCGTATTTACGATGGTTGATTATGATAAATTTACCATTCATCCGGCGATCCAGGGACCGCAAGGGAGTATGAACATTTATGTTTTGGAGCAAGGTCCGGATGAAGAAACGCTTAAAATTACCCGTCACACTTCTTTAATGGAATCACTAAAAGAGGTATTGGGCTTAAAGGATTTGGTTCTCATTCCTTGTGGAGGAGGAGATGAAATCGCCTCGGCTCGCGAACAATGGAATGACGGATCCAATACACTGGCCATTGCGCCAGGGGTAGTTGTTACGTATGACCGCAACTATGTATCAAACGCTTTATTGCGTGAACACGGCATCGAGGTCATTGAAATATTGAGCTCGGAATTATCCCGTGGCCGTGGGGGCCCGCGTTGCATGAGTATGCCAATCGTTCGCAAAGATATTTAAATTACGGAGAAAGCAGGGATAAATATGGAAACTATGAATTCAAGCTTAAAAGGCAGAAGTTTTTTGGCAGAGATCGATTTTACGGAACAGGAATTGTTGTATCTCCTGGATTTAGCGGCGGATTTGAAAGAGAAAAAGAAAAACGGTATTCCTCATCGTTATTTGGAAGGAAAAAATATAGCTCTTTTATTTGAAAAAACTTCTACTCGTACACGGTGCGCATTTACGGTAGCTTGTACAGATTTAGGCGCGCATCCCGAATATTTGGGGAAAGGTGATATCCAGCTCGGTAAAAAAGAATCCGTAGAAGACACGGCGAAAGTGTTAGGCCGGATGTTTGACGGCATCGAGTTCCGCGGCTTTGCCCATAAAACAGTGGAATTATTAGCTCAGCACTCGGGTGTACCGGTATGGAACGGTTTAACGGATCTGTGGCATCCCACCCAAACGCTCGCGGATTTGTTAACCATCCGGGAACATATAGGGCACTTGCGGAACGTAAAGCTGGTTTATGTTGGCGATGGCCGGAACAATGTGGCCAATAGCTTATTGGTCGGCGGTTCAATCGTTGGCATGGAAGTTCGGATTTGTGCGCCAAAATCATTATGGCCAGCACAAGAAGTCGTTTATTTGGCCAAAAAATTTAGCGACCGGGTTATGGTAACCAGCAGTATTGAAGAGGCCGTTTCCGGCGCGGATGTAATCTACACGGATGTTTGGGTATCTATGGGGGAAGAAGATAAATTTGCTGAGCGTATTGAACTGCTTTCCCCTTACCAAGTAAATAGGCAAATGATTAAAGAAACGGGGAATAGTGATGTGATTTTCTTGCATTGTTTGCCTGCCTTTCATGATCTGGAAACCGCGTATGGCAAAGAAATTTACGAAAAACATGGATTGAGAGAAATGGAAGTCACCGATGAGGTATTCCGCAGCAAGCATTCCAAAGTATTCGATCAAGCGGAAAACAGAATGCATACCATTAAAGCGATTTTAGCGGCTACTTTGGGAAGTGAGCGCAATGGGTGAAGATAAGAAATTGGGATTATTTACTTTAACAGCGCTTGTTGTCGGTTCGATGATCGGCGGCGGAGCGTTTAACCTGGCAAGCGATATGGCCAAAGAAGCCGGCGCCGGAGCGATTATTATCGGGTGGATTATCACAGGAATCGGCATGATTGCGCTTGGATTATCCTTCCAGAATTTAACTAATAAAAGACCGGATTTGGATGGCGGTATTTTTAGCTACGCCAAAGCTGGATTTGGAAACTTTATGGGATTTAACAGCGCATGGGGGTATTGGGTAGCCGCTTGGCTTGGCAATGTAGCTTACGCGACCTTATTATTTAGTGCGTTGGGGTATTTTTTTCCCATTTTTGATGGAGGTCAGAATATAGCCTCGATTATTGGGGCGAGCCTATTGCTCTGGTGTGTTCACCTGCTGATTTTACGAGGCGTACAATCGGCGGCGCTTATCAACTTAGTAACTACAATCGCGAAATTAGTACCTGTGTTTGTATTTATTATTGTGGGAATTTTTGCTTTTCGAATTGATATATTCATAGATGGATTTTGGGGACAAGGCGGTACTTTTGCTTGGGGGGCGGTAGGCAGCCAAGTTAAAAGCACAATGCTTGTAACTCTCTGGGTCTTTACCGGTGTTGAAGGGGCAGTGGTGCTATCCGGCCGCGCAAAAAATAAACGTGATGTCGGGAAAGCGACCGTCATTGGATTGATAGGCACACTTATTATTTACGTGTTGATTACATTATTATCTCTCGGGCTGATGCAGCAAGCGGATATTGCCCAGTTAAAAAATCCGGCTATGGCTTATTTATTCGAAAGTGTTGTTGGAAAATGGGGCGCTGCATTCATTAACCTGGGTTTGGTTGTTTCCGCCTCAGGCGCTTGGCTAGGATGGACTTTGCTTGCATCTGAAATTCCCTATTTAGCCGCTAAAGATGGTGTATTTCCAAAATGGTTTGCAAAAGAGAATAAAAATAAAGCTCCTGTAAATTCATTATGGATTACCAATGGTTTAATTCAACTATTTTTATTAACCTTCATGATTTCGGATCAAGCGTATAATTTTGCGTTTTCTCTAGCATCCTCAGCCATTTTAATTCCTTATGCGTTTTCGGCGTTCTATCAATTGAAGTATAGCTTGCGATCCAAAGAAAAAGACCGAACCATCAATATAATCATTGGTATAGTCGCAAGTATTTATGGAATTTGGTTGGTTTATGCGGCTGGGCTGGATTACTTGTTATTGGCCATGACCTTATATGCACCTGGCATTTTCATCTATTATAAGCTGCAAAAGCAAAATCATCCCAAGCGAATCTTTACTCGGGCGGAACTGATCTTATCCGTTGCCATTGCTGCTTTGGCAGTATTCACCATCTATGAATTAGTTACAGGGAACATTACGATTTGAAGTTTTTGGAAGTAAAAAACTATTGGAGGGTTAAAGCATGGCACGAAGAAAAATTGTAGTGGCACTAGGCGGAAATGCGATACAATCCGGTAATGCTACGGCAAAGGCACAGCAAGAAGCATTGGAAAAAACAGCGGAACAACTTGTAAAAATTATAGAAAATGATGTGGATGTCGTATTTGTCCATGGGAACGGTCCGCAAGTGGGGAATATTTTATTGCAGCAAAAGGCGGCCGAATCGGAAAAAACGCCCGCCATGCCGTTGGATACTTGCGGTGCGATGAGCCAAGGCATGATCGGCTATTGGATGGGAAATGCGATTGCAAAAGTATTGAGAAAACAAAATATAAATAAAGATGTGGTAACCATCGTAACACGGGTGGTCGTCGATGAAAAAGACGAAGCCTTTAATAATCCCACAAAACCAATCGGGCCTTTTTATACAGAGGACGAAGCAAGAGAGTTAATGAAGGAGACCAAAGTGGTTTTTAAAGAAGATGCAGGAAGAGGATGGAGACGGGTTGTACCGTCGCCAACGCCTGTAAGCATTCTTGAATATAAAGTGATCGATTCTTTGGTAAAGGCCGGGAATATCGTCATTGCTGTAGGCGGCGGCGGAATTCCGGTCATTCATGGTAAAGAAGGATTAACGGGGACTGAAGCGGTCATTGATAAAGACTTCGCCGCTCAGAAATTAGCAGAATTAGTAGAGGCCGATACGCTTGTCATTTTAACGGCAGTGGATTTTGTGTATGTGAATTTCAATAAGCCAAATCAAAAAAGGTTAGAGTCTGTAACCGTTGATGAATTAGAAGGATATGTAAAAGAACAGCATTTTGCGGCGGGAAGCATGCTTCCTAAAATTAAAGCTGCCATCAATTTCGTGAATGCAAATTCAGAACGAAAAGCTATTATTACATCTCTAGATAAGGTCAATGAAGCGTTGGAAGGAAAAACGGGTACGGTTATTTTTAAGCAAAAGGGACCTGTGCATGCATAAATAAGATTTTTAGATACTGCTTTTCAAACCATGGTCGAATTTGGGCTCATATTTCTCCCGAATTCGGCCTGCTTGTTTCATTGATTAATTCCGGTTTATGATAAAATTCAAATTAATTCCATTATACAACAAGAGAGGTGTATTTATGAACAAAAGGAATGTGATAGAAAATTTAAAGCAGTTTGACTTATTTGCTGATTTATCAGAAAAAAAATTACAAAGCTTAACGGAGTTTGTCTATTGGCGAGCTTATAAGAAGGGGCAATTCTTATTTTTGGAAGGGGATTCAAGGGAACGCATTTACCTTATGTTAGATGGCTTTGTAAAGTTGGAGCGGGTCAATCAAAGTGGAAATTTACTCTATGAGGACTATGTAAAACGATATTCAATTTTTCCTTACGGCGGTATGTTTACGGATAAAAGATATAATTACTCGGCAGAAGCTTTGACAGATGTAGATGTGTATTATATTCCTGCAGCGATTTTTGAAGATATGTTGAAAGCCAATCAAAAACAATTAATATTTGTTGTCCAGCAGTTTTCTTTGATCTTAAAACTTCATGAACATCGTGTACAGTATATTACAACACCCAATGCACAGGATCGGGTAATTCAGTCGCTTAATTATTTAAGGCAGGATTTAGGGGAACAAAACGGTGAAGAGATTGTCATTTCATGTCCACTGACCACCATCGAAATCTCCAAAATATCCGGAACGTCACGAGAAACGGTTAGCGGTGTGTTAAATCAGTTAAAGAAAGATCATATTATTACGGTTTCAGGTAAAAAAATTATAATACATGATCCTGCTTATTTCGAGAAGATCTCGATATGAACGAAATAAAGGGTAGAACGAATACATTTCTTCGCGATGGCGATTGCGAGGTGTAACGATGTATCGTTCTTCGGTTAAGGTTTGGAAAGAAACAAACTTGCCACGGAGATCGTCAGACACATTGGCGGACCGGACAATGTGAGCAGCCTGATTCACTGCATGACCCGGCTGCGGTTCACTCTGAAGGAAAGCAAAAAGGTGAGCGAATCGGCGCTCAAAAGCCTAAACGAGGTCATAGGGACCACCGACAACGGCGGCCAGTATCAGATTATTATCGGAAACGATGTGCCCAAGGTTTATCAGGAAGTGATTAAACTGCTGCCGGCGAATACGAGTGCTGTCGCTGCCAAAGGCACCGAACCCAAAAAAATGAACATTGTTCTAAGAGTAATCAACGTATTATCCTCAGCTATGGCTCCTATCGTGCCTGCACTGGCGGGCGCAGGTATTCTTAAAGTGATTTTGTCGCTGCTGGTCAACCTGCTGATACCGTGTGATCAAACGTTTCAATATACGGTTGTTTCCCACCCAAGAGTAATCGCTTGAACGGTTAGTCGCTGGAACGGTTCTATCGTCGAGAGCCGGTAGACTGGACTCTGGACTCTGGGTTCGGTTTTGGCCGGATCAAATGCAAAAGTGCATTTGATTTACGGTATATTACTTTTTTAGAGCGGTTGAGATGCAAAAGTGCATTTGATTTGGGACTATTCGATAAAAAAGAGATTTTTGGCGGGAAATGAACTGCACTTTCGCATTTGAACCACCCGTTTCGAGGAGTTTCGACGAAAATCGCATGCACTTATGCATTTCGTGCTTTTCGTGGGATATGGCATCGCTCGAATTGGCAAATCAAGCAGCCGAAGCCGTCAAGCGATTATCGGCGCCTATTTTGGAGGAGCATGGCCGCTAGTTAGTGACAGGCGGCCATGCTCTTTAAGCTTCAAGCGCTTAACGGCCGGTATCCGCCGCCGCCCGCTCAAGGCTGTGTTTACGTTCCGGCTTTTGTTCCCAGTCCTTTTGCTTCCAGTTCGGCTGTTCCCGCCGCAGCTTAAGCATAAACGTACTCCCCACGTCCGAACTGCCGGCAAGCGTAAGGTCGCCGCCTTGGGCGCGGGCGAGCAGCCGGCTGTAGGTCAAGCCGAGTCCCAGCCCGCGCACTTTCCGCTTCTTGGCTTGCCCGCGGTAGAACTGCTCAAAGATATGCGGCTGCTCCTCCGCCGATATGCCGCTGCCGTTGTCGCGGACGTGGATATCCAAGTATCTGTCGTGCGGAATCAGCCGGATAGCGACACGGAGCGGGCGTTCGTCCGCCGCGGCTTGCAGGGCGTTGTTCAGCAGATTCACCACGATTTGCTGAATCCGCAGGGCATCCCCGAGGGCGACAAGCTCCTCCCCGCCGGGTTCGATCGTCACGGAGGCTTGCTCTTCCTCATGGAACAACCCCCATTGATAGACGATTTCCTCAATAAGCAGCTTCACATGAAGCGGGCTGTTCTTCACTTCCAGGCTGCCAGAGGAAATGGCATTGTAGTTGAGCAGGTCGGCAACCATCCATTCCAACCGTTCCGATTCTTTCAGGGCGATATCCAAAAATTCCTCGGCTTCCTCCCGGTTCACCACCCCTTCGCGCACTGCCAGAAGCAAACCTTTGATGGAGGTGACCGGGGTTTTCAACTCATGGGTTACTCCGGCAAGCTGCAGCGCCCGCCACGCTTCCAGCTGCTTAAGGCGGACGGCCATGTCTTTAAAGGAGCCGATCAGCTCCTGGATTTCGCGCTCCGGCGTGGCGATATCCAGGTTGACGTCGTAAGAGCCGGCGGCGATCTGCCTGGCGCCTAGGGCGACGCGGCGAATCGGGCGCGACAGCTTGCGGGATAAAGCGTAAAGCGTGATCCAACCGCACAAAATGAGCGTCAGCAGCAGCAGCACGACCAAAACGATTTCGTTTGGACTATAGGTCAGCGAGCGCTTGGATTGAAGCAAAGCGACCTGTCCTTTTTTTTCGCCCCCGCTCATGATCGGAGTCGTTACCGCCATAAACCGGTTGTCGCGCGACTCGGCCAGATCGTCCGTCAGCTTATGCTTTAGATCTGTATTGCTGATTTTCGGCTTGGAGAACACGAGTTTCCCCTGATTATCGGTAATAATCAGACAAAGCTCGTCTTTGTCCAGATTGAAATAAACAAACCGGCTTTTCAACAAATGCTCAAAATCGGGCGGAATGACAATTTCCCCGTTTGGGGAGGTAACCCGTTCCGATATTTCCTGGCCGAGCAGTCCGGTCGTTTTCAGCCGGCTGTCCCTCGCCGTTTCCCGGATCCAATACACCGCGGCCACGGTGATAATGGCAAGACCCAGGCACAAGATGGCAAAATACCGCAGGGTCCAGTAAGACAGGATCGAGGTTTGCTTAGGTTTTGGTTTTATTCTTTGACCCATAATTGATACCCCATTCCCCGCAGTGTGCGGATTTCACCGTCTTTCGCCGGCCAATGCGACAACGCTTGGCGAAGCCGCTTAATCGACAGATCGACGGCCCGGTCGCTCCCATCATAATCCATCCCCCAAACCTGCTCGATCAACTGTTCACGGGTAAAAGTCCGGTTGGGCCGCTCGGTCAAAAAAAGCAGCAAAGCCAACTCACGGGGATTTAACGCGACCTCGGC
Organism: Paenibacillus lacisediminis; assembly: GCF_046567315.2. Taxonomy (NCBI): domain Bacteria; kingdom Bacillati; phylum Bacillota; class Bacilli; order Caryophanales; family Paenibacillaceae; genus Paenibacillus; species Paenibacillus lacisediminis. The sequence goes on from NZ_JBKIAX020000005.1 coordinate 27,964, forward strand.
CCCGTTGACCAAAACCTGCTTGGCGGCCAAGTCGATGTGCAGGTTGCCGTAAATTCTTGTGCTGCGTTGGTCATTCCAATGCGGCGGCCGGCGCAGCACGGCGTTGATCCGGGCGATGACCTCCTCCGGGACGAACGGCTTGACCATGTAATCGTCGGCCCCTCCGTTGAGGCCGTTGAGCCGGTCCGATATTCCGTCCCTCGCCGTTAGCATAATAACGGGGCAGGCGCTCTTTTTTCGGATCGCGGTCAGCAGGTCCATTCCGTCCGAATCGGGCAGCATGAGATCCAGCAATATCAAGTCCGGGGCCTTGCGGTCGAATTGCTCCATCGCCTCCGCGCCGGTGGCGGCCCTGACGGGGAGGTGGCCTGCTTTTTTCACGTATGCGGCGAGCACGCGCGAAATCGCTTCCTCGTCTTCAATAATAAGAATGGTCTTCACGGAAAGCTCCTTTTTCTCCAAATCTCGTTGTTTACATGAATACCATATGCCGGACCCGTCCGCAAGCCCCGGACCCACGGGAATTTTCAAAAAATCCAATTTACGGAAAAAATATTGTTCTGACATCATCCCGACACATTCAACTGGTAGTTTATGTGATAAATAGGGATTAGGAGGTTTTCTGAAAAATGAATAAACAAACGAGAAACTGGATCATCGCGGGCGGAACCGCTGCAGTGATTTTGATAGGAGTCGGCGGTTATATGTTTATGGACAGTTACCTGGGGAACAAGGTGGAGATCGTGGAAGCCATTCCGGCAAGCGGGGCTGTGGCCGAAGCTTCACCGGACGGAGAAAAACCGGCCGTAACCGCCGAACAGTTGAACGGGGAATGGAGCATTACCGACGCTTCCAAGGTTTATTTTTCCGTGACGACTTCGCGCGAAACCGTAAACTTTGAAAATGCCGCGGTCAGCGGAGCATGGACGATCCAGCTGGACCAGCCCGAAAACATGAAGGCCGAAGGGACCTTGGAGATGAGCGAAGTCAGCTCCGGGAACGGCCAGCGGGACGAACATATTAAAACCGCGGACTTTTTTGATGTAGCGCAGTATCCCCAGGCCACATTCACCGCCGCCTCTTTTGAAGGACTGCCCAGCGAATGGGAGGAAGGGACGGTTTACGACTTTAAGATGGCCGGAACGATCAACGTCAAAGGGATTGACAAAGAGGTCACATTTGATGGACAAGCGCTTTACCAGGACAACCAGGTGAGATTATCCGGCACAACGACCGTGACCTTCGCTGATTTCGGCTTGCAAAATCCGCATAATGTCGTCTTGGAAACGGAAAACGACATTTCGGTCCGGCTGGAACTGGTGCTTGAGAAATAGATACACGCCAAACAAACATAATTGGCCGGCGGGGTGAATAGGATCAATTGATTAAGGAAAATGATGCCGTACTTTCGGCAGAGGAGTGATTGATCCTTATGGAGAACCGTATTCCTGATGAACCTCGTTCCGGAGGCGTGCCTATTCCCGAGCCCATTCGTCCGGACGGCAGCGGGGCGACGGATCCGGGGCCCCGGGACGTCATGCGGGACTTGGAAAATCCGGATATGCTGGTTCCTCCGGTCACGGACCAGGGGTTGATTCCCAATTTGAAATTTTCGTTTTCCGACACGCACATGCAATTGGATCACGGAGGCTGGTCACGGGAAATCACGATACGCGAGCTTCCCGTCGCGACAACGCTGGCTGGCGTGAACATGAGACTGACGCCGGGCGGGGTGCGGGAGCTTCACTGGCATCAGCAGGCGGAATGGTCGTTTATGATCGATGGCAAAGCCCGGATCACGGCTGTGGATCAAGACGGGAGAAATTTTATCGCCGACGTTGGCGTAGGGGACCTCTGGTATTTTCCGCCCGGCATCCCCCATTCGATTCAAGGGTTGGAAGAAGGCTGCGAATTTCTGCTCGTGTTTGACGACGGACATTTCTCCGACATAAATACGCTGTCGATTTCGGATTGGTTTGCCCATACGCCCAAAGAAGTGCTGGCCGCCAATTTCGGGGTTCCCCGCAAAGCGTTCGACCATATCCCGAAGGAGCAGGTATATATTTATCAAGGCCGGGTCCCCGGCCCGCTGGAAAGCCAAAAGATTACTTCACCGTACGGCGAAGTCCCGGTCAGCTTCAAGCACCGGATGTTGGCGCAAAAGCCGATAAAGACCCCGGGAGGAAGCGTCCGCATCGCGGATTCTTCCAATTTTCCCATATCGAAAACGGTCGCCGCCGCCCTGGTTGAAATCGAACCCGGAGGCATGCGCGAATTGCATTGGCATCCGAATAATGACGAGTGGCAATATTATTTGTCGGGCCAAGGCAGGATGACCGTTTTCGCCGGACACGGAGCGGCGCGTACGTTTAACGTCCGGGCGGGGGACGTGGGTTATGTGCCGTTTGCCTTCGGGCATTACATCCAAAATACGGGCGACAAAAGCATCTGGTTTTTGGAAATCTTCAAAAGCGACCGGTTTGCGGACATCTCCTTGAATCAGTGGATGGCTTTAACGCCCAGAGAGCTGGTGCAGAGCAACCTGCATGCCGGCCCATTGCTGATGGACGCGCTGCGCAAAGAAAAGTGGCCGGTGGTGAAATATTAGTGAGCAGGTAAGGTTACTGCTCTGATTCAATTACAGAACTGACAATTTGCTTGATGGATTTACGCAAACGGCAGATTCTTGTAGTGGTTGCCGTATGGGAAATTTCATTCGAAGCGGAAATTTCGGCTACGGTTTTTTTATGAACAAAATAGTCCAAATAAAGCGCGTATTCCTGATCCTTGAGGTTTACGAGAATGTCTGCTTTCATGTTCTCAATATCAATCTGACTATCCTGCAGCCATTCCATCTCTAGTTCCGCAGAAGGACTTGAACAGGTAGTGTTGTCGGCAAGGATTGCTTCATGCTTTTGTTTGGAGCCATAGGTGCGAAATGATTTTCTTACCAAATTTTTTGCCGTTGAAAAAAGCCATCCTTTGACACAGGGATGGCTCTTTAATTTCTCGGCATGTTTGCCTGCCAGTAGAAATGTTTCTTGAGTGCAATCTTCGACTACATCGCGGAATTGAACGTCGTTTTTTACTAAGTGCTTGCAAAATTGGTATACCTCTGCATAATATTGCTCACAGATTTGGCGAATAAAATCATGGCTACAAGTAGAAAGTTGACACATGGATTACTCCTCCTATCTGTTTATAGCGGTAACAGGAACAACCGCAAGCACAGCGATTGGTAAAAAATGATTAAAATACATAATAATTAATAATTTACTAAATTATCTCAAAATTCATTTGTTTGTTCAGTATATTTTGTCACATATCCTCTGGTTTATATCTGAGATACCGACCGCTTCTCTTTATAGGCCATGAACATATTTTTGTAAATATCATTATTTTCCAACAAGTCTTGATGACAACCAACCTGAGTTACTTTCCCTTGATGCAGCAAAATGATCTTGTCCATTTTCTCAAGAATATCGGCTTTGTGGGTAACCAGAATAACGGTTTTGTCCTTAAGTCTGGTGTCCAGCAGCCTGTTGATGTTCAATTCTGAGGAAACATCCAGATTGGAGGTTGCTTCATCCCAAATAAATACGGATTTATCGCTGACAAGGGCTCGCGCCATCGCTATTTTTTGTCTTTGCCCTCCTGACAGCATGGACCCGTTGGGACCTACCTTGATCGGTTCTGCATGGGTGGCTGCGAACTCGGACAATTGGCTGGCTTCTACCGCTTTTTGAATGTCCTCTTCGTCAGCCGTCGAGCCAAACGCAATATTGTCCAGCAGTTTAGCGTCGAACAAATAGACCTGCTGGGATACGACTGAGAACTGAGCGCGGTATTTTTCCAATTCCCAAGCTCGTATATCCGTTCCGTCAACCCGGATCGTTCCGGCGTCAGGGGTGTGGAAGCGCAAGATAAGTTCAATGAGGGTAGTCTTGCCTGAACCGTTTTCACCTATGAGCGCGACCTTTTCCCTGGCGTTAATTGCAAAACTGATATCCGTCAGAACCGGCTGTCCGGACGTATAAGCGAAGGAGACATGGTCAAATTCGAGATGTTCTTTAATTATTTGCCGCTCCTGAACAGGCGGATTTGACATTTCCTCCGTCGTTACGCTGTCGGTTTCTTCTTCATCCCATTCAAGAAATTCATAGAAACGTTTTGCTGAAGGAAGGATGCCCGCAAGCATGTATCCAACCATTAGGATGGAGGAAATAGGCGCCGTTACGTAAGCACTGTAAGTGATAAAAGCAAAAATGCTGCCGACGGTAAGCTGGAGCTCGAACACGAGATTGGCGCCGATGATGTAGAGAAAGGTAATCAAGAGCTGCAGGAGCACGGATTCGAATGCTGCATTCCAGGCTTCCAGCAGAGCTGCTTTTTTCTGATTTTGAACTACGGTATGCAGTTTAGTTTCGAATTCCTTTCGTTTGTCATTCACCATTCCGAAAAGCCGCAATTCCCTGATGCCTCCGAATGTATCGGCGAACCAGCCGGCAAACTCACCGGATGATTCAATGTACGTATGAACCAGGCGTTTTCTTCTTTGAGAAAAAAACTTGACCGTAATAAATCTCACCGGAATAAAGGCGATTACAGCCAGGGCGAGCCTCCAGTCGATCAGGAAAAGACCAGCCATCCCTCCGATCATGCTGAACATTTGCGCAAAGACAAAAAAGACACCGCTGTCCGCAACGGCAGCCATATTTCCTACATCGGTACTAATGTGATTAAATAGCTGTCCGTCGTTGGTCCGGCTAAAATGGCGCAGCTTCAGTCTGGAAAGATGATCGTAGGCCTGATCGTAGAGGCCGCAAGTGATTTGGAGACTGATTTCGGCGCGGATTTTTTCTTTGAATATCCCGAACAGCCGATCGGCGGCAACAAGCCCCAAAGCTAAAGAGGCGTAGCCGGCGATGGCCATAAGATCATTTTGAAGAAAACCAGCGTCCATAATTTGTTTGGAAGCAAGGGGAATGAGCAGATTGGCCCCGGTAGAGGCCAAAAGGCAGACAAATACTGCAATTATAGGCTTAAGATGAGGCCTGAATAGGCGCATCAGCCTTAAAATAATCTGTTTATCTGTCATCAATCTCTCATCTCCTTCATGAGGCTTTCTTACTAATAGATTTGTTGTCATTCAACAAGTTCCAAAGTTTATGGTCAATCACCGATCTGATTGTGAACATTTACCAACAATAGAATGTTATAGTCGGTTAAAAATAAGTAGTGAAAATTACCCAGAATATATGTGATTTTCCTCTATCTATGGAATTAGTAAAAGTGAAAGCGAGAATTGCGGATCACTTATTCATAATGGTCACCTTGTTTCAAAGGCATGTATGGTGTCGCAATCTATAGGGCTCTTGAGCCGGGACGGAAGACGAGCCTGCTTTAAGGGCACTTTCATAGATTGAATCTGACTAAAGAGAGGGGGACAGAACATGAAGAAGCTGGGCAAAAAATCGAATCTTGTTCAGGAAACGCTTGAAGCCTACGCAGCCTGCAATTGCAGCTATCCTTGCATTGCCTGCAGCTGCACGTCTACTTCCGCGCCAAACGCAACAATGGTTCAAGTGAACAAAATTCAAACGGAAATGGACTTCTTGCTTATCCGCTCACTCTAAAAGTTTGGGTTGGATCAGTCAGCGGCCGGGGCGAATTGCCTTGGCCCCTGACTGCCAATAAAAAGGGAGGGCTGAAATTGATGAATAAACCTTTAATTCATATATTTCATACACCAAAACACGGTTATTTGTTTGATGCGAATACAAACGCAATTGTCCAGCTTGAGGATTCCGTTCTGAATGCGGTACAGGCCGGTACGCATGAAGATGAGGACAAGCCCAAGGCGGCGGAATGGAATGAACTGGTTAGCAGAGGTTATCTTTCAGCCCGGCGGGACTTCGAAATGCTTCACCCGATGGATGAAACGCTGGAATACGACCTTGACCGGCGACTGCGAACAATGGCTCTTCAGGTTACGCAGAACTGCAACCTCAGGTGCAAATACTGCATTTATTCCGGAAGCTATGCCAACCGAGTGCATTCCAATAAGAGAATGAACCGGGAAGTCGCGTTTCGGGCGATTGATTTTTTTATAAACCATTCCGTCGACTCACCGGCAATTAACCTGGGGTTTTACGGAGGAGAACCGCTGCTGGAAATCAAGTTGATCAAGAGCTGTATTACATATGCCAAAAAAAAAGCCGCGGGCAAGACGATTACGTTTAATCTCACCACGAATGCTACACTGTTTGATTTGGAGACCATCCGATATTTGAGCGACAATGATGTCAGAATGACAATCAGCTTGGACGGACCTGAACAAACCCATAACCAGAACCGGGTGTTTGCCGTAAACGGCTGCGGTACCTTCGAAACCATCATGGACAATCTGGAACTGATTAAAGAGCATTTCCCAGCCTATTTGTCCAAGATCAGCTTTAATGCGGTGGTAGACCCAAGTCAGGATTTCAATTGCGTCAACGATTTTTTCTGCAGCTATGAGATGATCAAGGATATGTTTACCTCGTCGTCTCTGATTAACGATACTTACAGCAAAAATGAGGTCCCAATCACTCCGGAATACAGCAAGTCCATGAATTATGAAATATTCAAGTTATTTTTGTGGAGACTTGGAAGACTGGAACAGAAGCATGTATCAAAGTTTGTTATGCCGTATGACGCGCAGCTCACGTCCGGCATTCACAACAGAATTAAAGTTTCTTCCGCCCGTTTTACGAAGGATCACCCCTCCGGACCTTGTATTCCGGGAGTACAGCGCCTGTTTGTAGATGTTGACGGCAATTTATACCCCTGCGAACGGGTAAGCGAGACCTCGGAGATAATGAGGATCGGAAATATCACGGACGGGTTTGATGTGGAGAAGGCACGTAAGATTTTGAATATAGGCCAGTTAACGGAGAAACAATGCCGGTCATGCTGGGCGTTTAGATTTTGCACGCAGTGCGCGGCTACGGCCGATGGTATTCATGAGTTATCCTCCGCGCTTCGTCTGCAGAATTGTAGCCGAATCAGGTCATCAACAGAGGCGATGTTTAGAAGCTATTGCGTGCTGCGTGAACTGGGATATGATTTTGAAGATTCGCCGGAAGAAGCGCATCTATAAGTCTTTACCGGAAAGAAGGGATGAAGGATGAAGAAACGAGCGGTTGTGTATCCGTATGACAAGGAATCGGCCCCCCTTCTCAGATTCAGGGAATTGCTGGTGGAATATGAGGTTGTGGCTGCCCTTGCACCACCGGGTTTTGGCTTGACGGGGAAGGATGCCGGCATCGCCATTGGCGGTGAAACGATTGGGATTAGGGTAGGTGAATCTATCGAGCATATCTTGGAAGACGTGGATGCCGTGATCGTTCCTCAACCTGAGAACCATGTCGGCTTTGATGTCATAGGCTCGGAATTAACAAAGGCAGCGCTGCGGGGAAAAGACCTTGTGTTTCTCTACAAGCCTGCAGACTCGGAGTATGACGAGCTTTTAAGAGTATGCGCCGCCAACGGCACGTCATGCAGTTGCTTGGAGAACGGACTACGGAATGGAAACTGCGCAACTTACCGGCCTGACAATGAACAATTGCTGCCCATCCATACCCCGGTTTTGTTCGTAGCGGGACTGTCGGAACGAACGAATAAATTTGACATCCAGTTGGGGCTGCGGAGGTATTTTCTCGAAGAAGGGTACCGGGTCAGTCAGATCGGCTCCAGAGCTTATTGCGAAATTTTCGGATTTCGGTCGTTCCCGGCTTATATGTTAGAGTCCTCGGCAGAATCCAGCAAAATCATATATTTTAACCGTTTATGCAAGCAGATCGAAAGGGAGGAGAAGCCGGATATTTTGATAATTGGGATTCCCGGTGGCATCATGCCCTACAATGCGACGTTTACCAATAAATTCGGCGTCCTGGCCTTCGAGATATCCCAGGCAATGTCTCCCGATGCTGCCGTATTGAGCCTTCTATTCGAGGACGTGGACCCTTTATATTTGGACAAGCTCCATACATCGGTTAAATACAAACTTGGCTTTGAGGTGGACTGCTTCAACTTGTCCAATCAAAAGTTCGAATGGAATATAAGCAGGCAAGAGGGTGTCATGAATTTCATGACGGTGGGAACACAAGGAGTGGACAAGAAAAAAAGCAACCTCTCCGATTCCCGATTTACAATATTTAATTCCTTGAATCAATCGGATATGACGCAGCTTTCATGTCATCTTGAAGGGAATTTGCTCCGCTACGCTGCAATGCAGGAAATGTAAGGGGGGGACAAAATGACGACTGCAATCAAAGAACGGGTGAAGGAAGATCTGTTCCGGCTTCTTGTCGAAGTGTTCCGCGCCGACCCGCAAAAGCTTGCTTCTTGTCATGGAGACGAGGAACTGCTTGGTGCAGGGATTGGTTTTTCGCCGGCGGATTTATTGGTGTTGTTTTTTGAAGTCGAGAAGAGATTTAACGTGCGCATCCCGGAAGAAGCCATTGTTAACGGTCGATTCAGCACTTTAAATCAGATCGCGGAGCTCTTGTCCGCAGAAACGGAAATAGAGAAAACCAGCGAGCTCATCTAAAGAAATTTATTCCACATATTTCATGATATGGCATACACTTTTTTTGGGAATTTGACGATATTTAAAGTAAATGGCTGCCCATGCCAAATTTGATGAAGTACCGGAGGTCAAAGGAATGATGCAAGGAATACAAGCTTCGTTTGGTTTGTCCCAGCGGATTTATTCGTCAAAGGTTGCCAAGCCGGCCCCCCAATCGGGCTTCGACAGCAAGCTGGATCAGACGGGTACGGAACGCGTCGCTGGGGAACTGATGCAAAAATACCAGGTGCCTGTATCCATTCGGGCCGTCCCCAAAGGGCAAAAGGAGGTAACCTCCGAAATTATGCGCGGAGCGCTTGGCACCATCACAATCGCCCCTTCGATTGCGGAGAAGATGAATACCGACGCCAGCGTCAGAAACGAGGTGGAGCAGCATATCCAGCGTTATTTTCGCGATCAGCAAAGCCTTGAAATTCAGCTTGCGGCGACCGGAGATGTGCCGACCGCTTCAGGAATCATCATTCATGAGGATGGAACTTGGACGCATTGGTCCGGCTGCGCCCCTTCACCCGAGAAGATGGCGCGGATGAGGAGAGAGGAGGAAGCAAAGAAGAAGGAAGAGCGCGAGGAGCAGGTTCGATTGGAACTCTACATGAAACGCTCCAATCGAGATCGTTGGATGGCCATGAAGGCCGATATGCTTGACTCCGGTGCCTTAATGAACGTTGTAAACATTACAGCAAATGAAGAGTACTCCAATATTCCGCCTCAGTTGGTGGCATTGAGCCTTGCAGGTGCCCTGAACAGGCCTGAATAACGGCCGGCAGTAAGATGGTATAGGGAGGAAGATGGACTTGAGTTCATCGCGGGTTCATGTGGCGATTATTGATGAGGGAGTGGTGCCTACTGCCGTCCCGTTTAATCTGCTGAATCACATTGAGATAACAGCCGATCTGAAGGCCAGAAAGCTGGACCCTGCTCAAGTCATTCCCAATAGTCATGGCACGTTGTGTGCGGCAATAGTCCAGTCTTATTTCCCCGGCGCTGTGATCAGTAGTGTAAGGATATTAGATCATTCCAGAGGTAAGGCAGAGCAATTGTATGCTGCCCTTAAATGGTGTCTGGACCATCAAGTGAAAGTAGTTAATATCAGCCTGGGAAGCCAGCATTTCCGGGACCGCCTGCCGATGAGCCGAATCATTAATGAAATGGCTTACCGGGGACTGATCATGGTCTGTGCCGGGCAAAATGATGGAATGATTGCGTATCCGGCCTCTCTGTCCAATACAATCGGTGTGAAAAGTGATCCGGGAGGTTCGCTCAAGCAAGGTGAGTATTTGTTTCATGATGGCCCGGAGGACGGAATTGATATTAGCGCCTATTCAGAGCATTGGCTAAGCCTGTCCTCCGGACAGCGTGTTCAGTGCCCTCCATTCAACAGCTTTGCGGCACCGTTGATAACTGCGAAGGTGTGTGAGATCATAAGTGAATCCCCTGCCTGCGGCATTAACGAAGTCAAGATTCGTCTTAGAGAGCGTGCGGCCCGAAAGGAGCAAAACGCAGGACAGGGGTTATTATTGAACGGAGGATACCCGGACTGGATTGGGCGAGCCATCATTTTCTCTGTAGAACAGGAACGCCTATCGACTCAAGCGCCATATTGGTTTTCCGTTGCCAATGAACTGCAAAGCACTAAGGAAGAAGTCGTGGCAGCAGCGGGTAAGGAGGCGGAGGATAGATCCAACAGCGATGTAGACACTTGGGTGATCAAGGATGGCGGCAACCTTAAGCCGTTTTATCTTCCCGATCTGCTCAAGCTGGCACAAAAGCATGGCAAAAATCTCATTTATTCGGGGGATGGCGGGCTGCAACCTAAGCTCTTGGTTCAGAGGGCGGCTTACCGTTCATTCATCAAGTATTGGGACAGCGGCTGGACGGAGCAAAGGCTGCGGAAGTATGGAATAAAGGAAGGCGTCGACGTGGCGCCTCAACCCTTGCCGGACGTTCCTTTTGTTCAGGTTGTTGCCGATCGGACAATGGATATGCTGAACTGCCTGTACGGGGTACAGCAGACTTTTGCCGCCGAAGGCTATCATGCTTGGATATGCGTGGACGATTCGTCGGCAGCATTGCATGGCTTTCATTATTTCCCAATATATTTGCTTCGTGAGAAATCAACTCAGGTTGCTGCTTATTTGGCAGAGTACATACATAGAGCAAGTGTAGATATCGTGGTATTCGGATTATACCGGGAATCACCGGTTCAATGTGAATCTGATCAGGCTTTTGAATCGGACATTCGCCTGGACATCGGCCCGGATAAAGTTACCCTGGCTGCCGAAGGCAAAATCATGAGATTGCCGCCCCTGGAAGAAGGGGTGGCTGACATCAAACGAATTTATAATGGTTTGAAGCAATGGCTGGTGGACCCGGACTGAAGGGTCAGCACTACTTCCACATCGGCCATCTGGACTACGAGTTGCTGGATTTCCTCCGCATTTCCGTGCCTTTGGGCGATGCTGGGGAGAAGGATGCCGATGATTTTGACCGATGCATGTTCCGGACTATCCAGCGTTTCCCCATCCGCCCACGGCACCTTAGGAAGCACCAAATCCTCCAGCAGGACGGACACGCCGGGAAGATCGCCAAAATCCTCGGGTTCGAACGGTTCAAACGGGCCGGAAACAGGTATGTATATGGTTTGTGTCCAGTCGAGCTCTCCGGGACGGGCTCGGACCACAAGCTGCAGAGGACGGGGGGCGTCATCGTAAAAATCGCAAAAAGCCGCGATCCGCATCCGTTACATTCCTCCATTTCCTTTAATTTGACGCTCCAGTTGGGAAAGCACCCTTTGGGTTTCGCTCGACCATCCTGGAGCCGTTTGCTTTTGCCGCCGATTCGCGGCCTGGGCTGCGGCGATTAGACTGCCGTGCAGCACCCGCCGCTGGATTTGATCGAGCCGCTGCTCGGCCAGCGTAAGCGGGACCTGAAATTGTTCGGCGATGTAGGGAATCGCTTCGCCGCGATGGTCCGGCACGGACAGCTTGGCGAACATGTAAAACGGCACGGAGGCATATAGCACGAACTGCTCGGCTTCGCTTTCCTGGGCGTTTTTGAACAACGCGTTCATGTGCCGCTGATCCCCGGCATGCCGGAGCACATGGCACAACTCATGGAAAAAGATAACCCGGGCTTCCGTCGCATCCTTGTATTTGTTCAGAAAAATCACTTTCTCTTCATTATCGGAAAAGGATGGGCAAGATTCATACACCAGCTCCACGCCAAAAGCTTCGGCAAGCCGCTCAATGTCGAGATCAGCCGGACTCGTAATCCCATAGTTCAGGCATTTCGTGTTAATCCACTGCTCCAGAAGGGTCTCATGATAATAGGCGTATAACATCCAAAAACCACCTCGAATAAGAATGTATGTTCGGTTTGAAGTCCGAAATAAGGGCCCCGCAATCAGGGCCGTAACGTGCATTATGTAAAAACCGGATGTTGATCGGCATTCCTCTTGATTACTTCGGTTCATCTCTGCCCAGCAGCTTCTTTTTCTGCTCACGGTATGCTTTTAAGGCAGCTTCCATCATGGCGATTTCATCGGCCGTATACGCTTCGGGGCCGCCAAAAAAAGACATATTGCTCCCTTTTTCCCCGGAAGGGGACGGGTCCTGCGTACGGCCCAGCAAATAGTCGGCGTTCGTATCCAGGGCGTCAACGATCTTCCGAAGTGATTCCGGATCGGGCTTGCGGTCGTTCGTCTCGTATCTGGACAGCTGCGCCACCGACATTTCCGCTTTGGCAGCCAGGTCTTTTTGCGTGAGGTTATTTTGTTCTCTTAAGATTTTGATCCGCTCGCCTAGCGTTTGCATACATACTCCTCTTTCGCCGTTTAATTCAGTATATCATAAATTGACAGAATGGTAAATAAGAAAAGATGTTTTTGAATGGGATGACGAAATGGCAAAATTAACAATGCCCTGCGCTTGAACTTTAATGAATTCCGTACCTATTTTACCCTGTTCGATAGCAATTATAAGAGGAATTAGGTAAATGAGTTAAAGCAGCTTACTTTGGGAGATATACCTAAAGTAACCTTTTTTCTATACGTTCGTCTATATAATAAATGGAAAAATTAAGGTGATTACAAAATTGCCAAAGTGGTAATTTGATATATTGACATTGCCAAAATGGTAATTTATAATTAGGATACAACTTACCAAATTGGTAAAATTGAGGAGGGGAAATAGATAAGAAGGAGGTATGCAAAACGGCAGCGGACAAGCAGAGGTGTCCGGAGTTACCAAAATGGCATTGATTTAGAACCCGTTTTTATAGATCAGAGAACCGCGGCATTCATTTTAACATAATGGACAGGAGGGCTTCTAATGGGAAGAAGACGGATTCATGTATATACTACATTTTTTAGTTCGGTGCCGGTTGATGAGGCGGCCACCCGGTTGGCGGTGGAAAAACGGTTGGAGGAAGTGAGGCAGTTCCGGCAAATCGGAATGATCCGGCAGGAGGCGATGATTACGCCCGGATATGAACCACGGTATCATGGCGCTACCTATCAAGTCAGCAAACCAACCGAGCACCTGGCGATTCGGAATGCCGACAAGGAAGCGGAGCTGATCCGGAAATCGGAACTGCTCGACATGGCGATGGAGAAACTGTCGGCGGATCAGCGGGAAGTGATCGAGCGCAGCTATCTCAGCCCGGAAGGGGAATACGATTTTATCAGTTGCGGCGAAATGGGCATCAGCGACCGGACCTACCGGCGGATCAAAGCCAGCGCCATCCGCATATTGGCGGCGGCGATGAGGCTTGAGGTTTATGAGGAGCAAGAAGAGGCGAAAAAAACGAAACACGAGGTCGGCTGATGCCGGCCTCTTTTTAACCTTATAGCCAGAATTTACAAAATTTCGGGTATGGTAGAGGGCGATGCGCAGTTAGAGAGGGGAGGAGAAGAGGGACCTGGGGGCTAAGGGACACCAGTGCCGTTATTTGCGAAAAAACGGGAGTTTGCAAAATGTAAACGGACACAGATGATCTTATTTACCTCAAATCGGCCTGGATGAACGGGTTTAGAGCGAAATAGGGTCGCCAGTGTCCGTTAGGCTGGGAAATACCTGGGAAATGGGCGGAAAAGGTCGCTAGTGTCCGTTAGAGCAGCGTACACTGGATGTAGACTACAGATGGAAAGAGCCGAGGTACTTGACGCTACTGTTTCATGAAAGAAGGGGAAGGTTACTCAAAGAACCGAAGAAGGAACACCCATCCCTCCAATCGCTCCAAAGTAGAAGCCAGAGCCATTAAAGGACGCCGTCAGGCGTTTTTCTTATTTTTCAGATGAGAGGGAGCATCTTACCTGTGTTTTTGCGGGGGGATGCTCGAAGTCACGCGCAATACCGGCAAAAAGGGCTCAACCTAGAAAGCGGTGATGACAGCCGGCTGCCGGAACAACCAGCGTTGGCTGATTGTGGGCTGGCCGTGGCTGGCTGTTGGCTGACTGTTAGTTGACTGGCGGCTAACCGTAGGTTGGCCGTTGGCTCACCGCCGGCCTTCAAAAAATAGCGGAACTTTATGTACTTATATTCCGGAACCTAGCACGTTTATCTCCATTAGCGACATTTTATGTACTTATTTTCCTAAGAATGGTCCGGAACATGGGCATTTTCTTGCGACGAGGGAAAATAGCGGCATAAATTCCCCCTATTTCTCTCAAATGGATGGATGTGGCTGGAATAAGGACGTTTTTTGTACTTATTTTTTACGCTCGAGCTTTACGCCGAAGAGTTTCTCAGGCAGCGTGGTTTTTGCAGAAACTTTTTCGGGCATTATACCTTTTCTATGCGCTTTTCACGCACTTGTCCGTTTGCTGTCCGGTGAATGTCCGCCGCTTGTCCGCTGCTTGTCCGTTCGCTTGGGTTTATCCGTGATAAATTGGTAATGTGGAAATCAGGGACACCTGATCTGATCCCGACTATAAACTTTGCAAAAGCCGCTGAGCCATCAGCGGTTTTTGTTTTGGAAGGAAGGATGCGTGTGCGGAAAAAGAGCAATAGCCCGCCGATAAAGGCTTCGGCGCAGGTCTGGGCTCAGCCGGAACGCTGCCGGGACTGCATTTGGGGACGTTTTGAAGGAACCAGACAGTTTTGCAGCCTTCCGCGCTGCGTGATCGATGAGTTTCACCTGGAAAGGAGGTGAGCATCATTGCTAGAGATGCAGTAAGCGTAATTCGCGGCAAACTGCTGGAATCCGTGCCGGAGTTGAAGGAAATATACGATTCGCCTCCTCCGGCCCAAGCGGGAAGCACGCTGCCTTTTGCGGTTGTGCGGCCGGTCGGCGGGGACAGTGCCGGCAGTCTTTGGAAAGGGCTCAGGCTTTTAAATGAAATCGATCTCTATGTATCCGCGGCTGTCCCGGAGGAATTGAATCGGCTGGGCAAACTCGTCGTCAATGCACTCGACAAGCAGTTGCTGCAGGCGGAAAGTGGAGAGCTTTGGGCCGGTTTGTATATGGGGATGTCGAGCTCAGTAGACGTCATTGACGAAGAACGCGGGGCGGTAAAGCGCGGGATGCAGATTGCGCTGCTATCGCCGCAGCCTGTCGCGGAGCCGGTGCAGATTACCGGCGATTTGTGGCTTACGGCGTTAGCCGACTGGACGAAGCAGACGCTTGGTCCGGAGTGGGCGGCGTTCTGCGGTGCTTGGCCGCCTGGCCATGCAAGGCCCGCAGTGCTGTGGCAAATGATCGGCATGGACGTGCGGACGCTTGGCCCGTCATCCTATGAGATCGAAAAGCGGATGACCGCGTTTTTTCGGGCCGAGGATGCCGATCGGGAGCACACGGGCATGTTGAAGTTGCTTGAGGCGTTGGGCGCTGTGGTGAAAATCCCGCTGGACCGCGCGGAGCGGACGTTTCTGCGCATCGGCGAGCCAAGTATGAGCGTGCTGGCGGCCGGCTCGGGAACCGGGGCGGCAACGGGGACGACAGCGGCGGTGGGGCCGCTGACCGTTTCGCTAGTTCGGCGCACCGCCAAACCGGCGGAGGAAGCGCCGCTCATGCAATACGTCCATTATCAATCCAATATGAGGTGAGGCAAGTGGCAGGGAAAAAGGGAACGACAGCCACCAAGGCAGTACAGACGAAGGCGGCTCAAGAAGCTGCTGCTGCGAAAGTCGTGGAAGCTGGAGCTACAGTTAAGAGTTATCCGCTTCATGAACTGATGGCGGCGTCCGAAAAGCTGCTGGGGGTCAAGCCGGAGGTGCTGGCCGGAGCTGTGGCTGGGGCCGGGGCCGGAACTGGCAAAGAGATGATGCAAGTGGAGATGCAAGTGGATGAGGCCAAGCGGCTCGTCAAACAATTTTTGGGGAAGAAGGTGCTGTAAAAATGGCAGGAGGAACATGGAGTTTAACAGATCAGCCGGTATTGCCGGGACTGTACATGAATTTTGTGAGCGCGGCGGGGACCGCGATTGGGTCGGGAGCGCGCGGTGTTGTTGTCGCTCCGGTCAAAGCCCACTGGGGACCGGTGGGACAATTCACGGAGGTGGCGAACGAAGCGGCGATCCGGGAGCTGTTCGGGGATGACGACTCCGATGGCGCATCCGCGCTGACGACGCTGTATCTTGCACTGTTGGGAGGGCCGAAAAAGCTGCTCGCCTACCGGATCGCCGCCAGCACGGCGACAGAGGCGTCGCTGACGCTGAACAATGCGGAAGGCGCCGCTTCGATTTTGCTCAAGGCCAAGTACCCGGGCAAACGCGGCAACAGCTTCAAGGTTACGGTTCAACCGAGCCTGTCGGTTTCCGGCAGCAAGGAATTGAAGCTGTATGAAGGTTCGACGCTGCTGCGGACGTTCCCGCTGGGCAGCGGATCGGCCGAGCTTGCGGCGGCCGCGATCAACGCGGACAAGGCCAACCTCTGGATTACGGCGGAGGCGGCTGGCGAAGGTACGTTGGCCGATGTGTCCGGTGCGGCTTTGACTGGCGGGGAAAGCGGCATTTCCGGCATCACGAACGCCGATTATGTGGCGGCTATCACCGCTTTTGAAACGCAGGACTTCCACGTACTAACGCTCGACGGGGTGTCGGATCCGGCACTGCGCACTAGTATTGTGGCCTGGGTGAAACGCGTCCGCGAAGAGGGCAAAGGCGTTCTCGCGGTGCTGGGCGGCTCGGCAGCCGACGATACCGGGGCCGACGCGGTGAGCAAAGCGATCACGCGCAGCGCCGTCATCGATTATGAAGGCGTCGTCAACGTCGGTACCGGCGCGGTTTTGAACGGCAAAGAGTACAGTTCCGCGCAGATCGCCGCTTGGGTTGCCGGTTTGATCGCCGGCCAGTCGCTCAAGGAATCGACGACGTATGCATCCTCGCCTTTCGATGATGTCACGCGGCGCTGGACCCGCTCCGAACAGGAGCAGGCGGTGCAAGGCGGGGTTTTCCTGCTCGTCCACGACGGCCGCAGGGTGAAGGTGCTGCGCGGTGTGAACAGCTTGATTTCTCCACGCCAAGGCCAGAACAAAGGCTGGAAAAAAATCCGCAAAATCCGCGTCATCGACCAGATCAACGCCGATTTGCAGCGCACCGCCGAGGACTATTACATCGGCAAGGTGAACAATACCGAGGAAGGCCGGCTGGCCCTGATCGGCGCCGGGAAGCAGTATTTGCAGACGTTGGCCGCAGAGAGCGTCATTGAGGCGTCGGGCTTTGACGTCACGCTTGATCCGCGTTTCTATGGCAGCGCGCCGCAATTTGTCCCTGAGGATGATCAGGTTTTCCTGGCGTGGAAGGCGGACGACACCGATGTGATGGAACAAATTTTCGGCACGTTTTACGTGCAATAATTTTTGAGGGGAGAGCTTATCTATGGCACAATTTCTTGATCCCGGCCGCGTGATTATGGGCACGTACGGGCAAATTTTTATTGAAGGCCAGTGGCAGTCGAATTTGAATCACCTGGAGGCCAACGTCGAAGCGGAGAAAAAGGAACTGAATCTCGTCGGCACCGACTATACCGTTTACAAGCTGGGGCGCAAAAAAGGGACTGGAACGATGAGCGGCTACAAAGTGACGTCCGACATGATCGCGCGGGGCTTCCAGAAGTTTTCGATCATCCATAAGCTGGACGACCCGGAAGCCTACGGCTTCGAGCGGATTCAGCTGAACAACTGCATGGTGGACAAAATCCAGCTGGCCAACTGGACTGCGGGCGAAGAAGTTACTGAGGAAACGCCGTTTACGTTCGAATCGTACGAGCTGCTGGACCCGATTGTGGCGTCTTAATTTTGGTTATTAGGCCAGTTACGAAAAAGAAGGAGGAACCATTTTGAGTCAGGATGGACTGTTGAATGAGCAGGAAATTTTGGACGGTCTTTTTGAGACGGCGGCGAATTTGCCGGAAGAGACCGTTTTTATCGGGCGGCTGGGTTTAAGGGTCACGCTGCGCGGACTTACGTCCAGCAAGGTGGATGCGATCCGGGAGCGGTGCACGATCCGCAAGACAACGAAAGGCCAGGTCACGGAAAAAATCGACAGCGAGCTGTTTAACGCCGCATTGATCAAGGAAGCGACCGCCTCGCTGGAAGTGGTTAAGAAGCGGGAGAACGGCGGGGAAGCACAAAGTTTGAAGCTGAGTGGCTGGGGCGACGACCGCCTGATCAGCCGGCTGAAGCTGTCCGGCGGGGAAGAGGCGGTGCGCCGCCTGCTGCTGGCCGGGGAACTAGACGCCGTTGGCGATAAAGTGCTGGAGATTTCCGGCTTTGGGGTCGACATTGATGACCTAAAAAACTGATCGGCTCCGGCGGCACGACGACGCTGTTGTTCCATTTATGGACACGGCATCATCTGCGCCCCGGGGAATACTGGTCGCTCCCCAAAGGAGAGCGTCTGCTGCTTAGAGCGTTTGCGGAGCGGGAGCTGGAGATGCAGTAAGCGTCTCTTGGCTCCCGGTTTTCCCGGTTCCGGGCAGACAGGCGAAGTACGGAGAAAGGAGGTAACGAATGGCCGACAAAGAGATCTACGAGCTCGATATCGAGATCGATAACCGCGACATCGACAAAACGCAAAAAAAGCTGCGTTCCCTGGATAAGCTGCTGCAGCAAACCCAGCGCCGCGCCGGGCTTTTAGGCAAAACGCGACTCAAACCTATCGTCACGCTGGACGACCGTTTTTCTTCCGCCGCCCGTAAAATCGGCGACACGCTAACGCGTCTGCACCGCACCACGGTCAAACCGGTCGTCCAGCTCGACGACCGCGCGTCCAAAGCGGCTGTTAAGCTTTACGCCACGCTTGCGGCGCTCAGCGCCCCCCGTTGGCGCGTATCGGTCGCCGGAGTCGACTGGAAGACCGCGGTTGGGGATTCTTTTACGAAATGGATAAGCTCCGACGGTAAAAGCACGATGCAGCGCATCTCCTCGTCGATCGCCAGCGCGCTTGGTGATGGATTGAAGGAGAAGATCATACAGGAGTTAGGGTTTATAAAGGTGCCCGAGAAAAAGAATTCTGGACAAGGTGGAGATGGTAAGAAACAGAGGAGCGGAGGTTCGGGAAATCCGAAAAGGAAAACCCCTCCGTCTTTCGATTTTTTGGGGGTTCCAAAGCTTGATGCTTTTAATTTTCTATCTCGCCAGATGACTAAGATATTCCCCAATAACATTTCAGGTCAAACTGGCGGTCCATCAAGCCAATTCCAAAATTGGATTCGTAAAGCACCAATGTATGCAGAAGCAGGGATAAGATCGGGTCAATCTTTCTTTAAATCTTTTTTAACCATGCTTGACCCTCTACAAATAGCTGAAAAGCTGGGAGCTAGCAAATGGGGGCCTGTTCAGGCAACTCAAAAAGTTTTTTCCGGACTGGGGATCGAATTCAAATCTAAATCCGGTTCTCCACAGGAATCAGGGGAATCCTCAACTTCTTCCAAAAAGCAGTCTCCTCTGCAGGATGTTTTGGATGGAACTTTCAAGGTCTTAGACTTTGGGGGAAAGGTCATTCAGGAGTACTTTAAGGATCGTTATAAGGAACTTCTTGACCTGAAACTAATAGAAGCGAAGGATTCAGTTAAAAATTGGTGGCAAGCTAAATGGCCGGGGTTTCGATCACGCCTTGAGCCTAAAATTTCTCCCCAAAATATGAGACGATTAACGAATGCGGGTACGAAAAGTCTCAGATTTTTAGGGAATGTAGTCACCCCAGTTGTAAAAAGATTAGGGGGATATGCCGGGGTGCTTATGGACGGCATCGAGATATTTTCGGCCAAGCCAGGCAAGGAGAGGTATCAAAAAGTTACATCTGCCATTTTGGGAGGAGTGTTAGGAGCCCTCGGGGGAGGGCTCGGAACTTTGACTTCTCCAGTTACCGGTCCAGTTGGACCTGTTGTAGGTTCTGCCCTTGGAGCTACTGTCGGAGGTTTATTAGGCGATCCTTTAGGCAGCTATATTTACGATTTATTTCATGGGAAAATCGAGCAAAAACCTCAGGCATATTCCGACCGTGAAATGGCACCCAGCGTGCAGGGAATTACTCCGCCTGAACCATTCGTTCCTAAGGTCATGGGGACGCCTGTTCCTAATTTTTATGAGTTGCCTGAGGAACTAAGGTCCAAAATTGGTGGTCCCGGTTACTTCAATAAACCGGCAGCTCCGGTCAACGTTTCCTTATCCCAAGGCGCCATCAATCTCACTGTCAACAAAGATGAGTTAGACTATGAAGAATTGGGAAAGATAGCGGGCCAGAAATTCGCCAATGAGGTCAGGTTCGCCATGCAAAATCTGAAGTAAGGGGGCGATGAGGAAGATGGAAATCCATTTGAAAGACGGAGCGGGCAATGACTTTTATTTTCCGGTGAATCCGGACGAAATTAGGATTTCCCGCGGCAAGGCGCTGGAGACGGTCAATATTTTGTCGCTGGGGGAATACGATTTTCCGGCTGGAGAGAAGGTGAAAGAGATCGCCTTCTCTTCTTTTTTTCCGGCGGTCTATGATCCGGGATACTGCAACTATGAAAAGCTCCCCGACCCGCAGGAGGCGATGAATCAGCTGACCACGATGATGAACGGCAAATCGCCGGTGCGGCTAATTATTTCCGGTACGGCGGTAAATGTGCTCGTTACGATTGCGGCGCATAACAGCAGCTTTAAAGGCGGGGAGCCGGGTGACGTTTACTTCGACCTGACCACCCGGACTTGGCGGGAAATGAAGGTTCATACGGCAGCTTCGGCGGGGGCTTCGGCCAAAAAATCGACCCGTCCGGATACGAAAAAGCCGGCGAAAACCTACGTCGTCAAATCCGGCGACACGCTGTCCAAAATCGCCAAACTGGAGCTCGGCGACAGCTCGAAGTGGCAGCAGATTTACAAAGCGAATCAGAAAACGATCGGCAAGGACCCGAACAAAATCAAGCCCGGTCAAAAGCTGGTGATGCTGCAATGAGTTACGAAGTGGTACTGCAGAACAAATATTATTTGCGCGAGCTGGTGGAAGGGATCTCGCTGAAGGATTCGCTGGACCAGATTTCTTACCAGGGGACGATACAGCTGAAAATTCCTGCGTCTTTTCCCGGCATTGAACCGGGGCAGGAAATCCGCATCAGCGGAGTGCCGTTTAACGGGGACGGCGGCGTTTCAGGCGCTGGCGGCAAAAGCATGGTGCATCTGCTCCACCCCGGCGTCGTTTGGGAATGCTCAAGCTCGATCAAGCAGACAAAGCATATGACGGTGACGGTGTACGATCGAACGATTTATTTGGCGAAATCGGAGGATGAGTGCCTTTTTCCGGCCGGGGGAACGGCCAGCCAACGCCTGCGAAAATACGCTGCGGACTGGAACATCAAGCTCGATTCGGTCCCCGACACGAAAACGAAACTGAAAAAAGCCGTCTACCGGCCGCAGACGCTTTACAGCATGATCATGTCCGATCTTAAAGAGACGGTTAAGGCTGGAGGCAACATGTACATTCCGCGGATGATGCCTGCCGGACTTACGCTTTTTCAAGTCGGCAGCAACAAAACGGTCTGGGTGCTGGAGCAGTTGGAAGAAGCGACGCAAAACCGCACGCTGGAAGGCGCGGTCACGCGGGTGAAGGTTATCGGCACCGAGGATCAGAAGGAAAATGCGCCATCCAAAGTGCTGGCCGTAGCGGATGGGGAGACCGCCAAATACGGCGTGCTGCAGCGGATTGTTCAGGACGAAAACGTCAAAACCGCCAGTGCCGCCAAAAAGTTCGCCGAATCCATGCTGATGGGTCTGGGACAGACCTTTAGCGTCACCTGTGTGGATCTGAACACGGTTCGTGCCGGGGATAAGGTGAATTTTAACGGATTGAATTTGATCGTGACGTCGGTCTCCCATGAGTTAGGCGAGCCTGGTCATATGACGCTGGAGCTGGCGACGGAGGCCGACGTGAAAAGGAGGTATTTTCTTGACAACTGATCCATATGCGGCTTTGGCCGTTTCGCTGCGGGAAAATGCCGCGAGGAAAGCGGCGGAAGCTTTGGCGGGCGTTTCGGCCGAACTGGGGACCATTACGAGGTCGGGGCTGAAGCTGGACAACTTTAAGCATGAAATCCAGGATTATTTGGTCGCAGAATTTCCGGGGACGTTGAAGCTGCCTGAGTTAGCGCTAACCGGGGAGGCTGGCTGGCTGGATGACGAAAGAGAACGCATCGTGGAAGTACAGCAAGGTGAATTCTCTTTTGAACCCTCGGAAACCGCGGGAGTGGCGTTGACCTTGCGGTACCAGCCAGGCGACCGGGTGCTGGCGCTGCCGATTAACGGCGGGAATGATGCGATCGTCATTTGCAGGGTGGTGAGCGGGAATGGCTAATCTTTTTCCGGAAGCGGTGGTGGATGCGTGGTCCTCTGCCGAAGAAGAAACGCCGGAAACGACGAATGATGAGGTGGCTTTTGGGCGAAGCTGGCGATTTGATTTTGGGGCCGGGGAGTTCGTAATGACGCCCACGCGAAAAATAGCCCGGGCCGACGACACCGCCGCCTGGGTGGTATGGTGTGAAAAAGCGATCCGCACGCCGCGCTACCGGCATTTGATTTATTCGCGGTCGTACGGGCAGGAATTCGAAGAGCTGATCGGCAGAGGCTACAGCCGCGCCGTCCAGGAAAGCGAGATCGAGCGGATCGCAACGGAGACGCTGATGGTGGATCCCCGCACTTTAAGCGTGGGGGATTTTTCTTTTTCGTGGCAGGACGATGGATGCCGGTTTAGCTGCCGGGTGAAAAATGTCCGGGAGGAAGAGATGATCGCGGAAGGGAGTGTGACATGATGGCAGAGTTGCCGCTTTATTTGCAGGATCAAACGGAAGAACAAATTATGCAGCGGATGCTGGCTCGGGTGCCTTCGGATATCGATAAATCCGAGGGTTCTTTTATTTGGGACGCCGAAGCCCCGGCGGCTTTTATGCTGGCGGAGGCGGCGGTTTGGGCCCGTCAGGTGCTGGAGCGCGGGTTTGCAAGCACGACGTACGGAGAGTACCTCGATTTGCGGGCCGCGGAGCATGGGGTGACCCGGCGGCCGGCTGTGGCGGCGACGGGCATGGTCAGGTTTACCGGGACGCCCGGGAGGACGGTTCCGGCGGGAACGATCGTGGCGACGCCGGCCGACGAGGTTACGGCGGAAGCGTCGATCGAATACGAGACGACGGTGGCGGTAACCCTGGATGAAAACGGTGGGGGAAGTGCCACGATTCGGGCTGTTGTTGCCGGGCAAGCGGGCAACGTGCCGGCGGGCGTGATCGAGATTATCGCGACTCCGGTGAGTGGCGTCACGGCGGTGACAAACCCGGAAGAGACTCGGGGCGGCGCCGATACCGAGTCGGATGAGCTGCTGTTGGAACGTTTTTATTCCCAGGTGCGAAACCAGGGGACGAGCGGAAACAAAGCGCAGTATATGAAATGGGCCGGAGAGGTGCCCGGCGTCGGCGGAGTGCAGGTGGATCCGTTGTGGAAGGGGCCTGGGACGGTAGGGATTTTTTTGCTGGACACGGAAAAGCGGGCGGCCAACGAGGAAATTGTGGCGGCGGCGCAGGCTTACATCGATCCGACCCAGGATGGACAGGGAGAAGGCATGGCACCGGCGGGACCGATTGTCACGGTGCTGGCGGCCGAAGAGGTGCCGATCGACATCCACGTCAAGCTGACGTTGGCGAGCGGGGCGACGCTGGCCGAGGTGCGTAAGCGGATCGAAGACGGCGTGCGCGCTTATTTGAAGCAGCTGGCTTTTACCGATCCGTTGGTGCGTTTTACCCGGATTGCAGCGATTCTGCTGGATATTCCGCCGATTATCGACTACGCCGAGTTGACGGTGAACGGGAACGCGGATACCAATTTGGAGATTTACCCGGGACAGGTCGCGGTGCTGGGGACGGTGGAAGTTTATGAGTGAGTATGTGCTGACTAACATAAGGAGCATGGGCGAACCTTTGCTGGCGGATAAGAGTGGAGCTTTGCCGGGAAGTGCGGGCGAGTCATGGCCGGCAGGCACAAGCACCCCTTTACTTACAAGCCCGCGGGGGCGCGAAATGTTTTCCTATCTGCCGAGTTATTACGAAAACTCTCGGGTCATGCAGGCGGATGTGAATGCCAAAGGCGTTGAGCTGGATCGGCTATTTGAGGCGTTGGACGAAACGCTGGAGCAGTTTTTTGTGCGGACGGCCACTTGGGGCCTCGACCGCTGGGAAAACGAGCTCGGCATCGAGACCGATCCTAGTAAGCCGCTTGACCAGCGCCGGGCCGTCGTTGAGTCCAAGCTGCGGGGCAGCGGGAAGTTTTCGGGGCGGCTGGTGAAGAGTGTGGCGGAGGCGTATTACGGCGGGAAGGTGGATGTTTTTTTTCAGCCCAGTGAATGGAGCTTTACGGTGAAGTTCGTGGATAGTGCAGGGATTCCGCCAAACCTGAACGATCTTATAGCCGTTATCGGAGAACTTAAACCGGCGCATTTGGCATTGAAGTTTGAATTTTCTTATTTGCTGATTCGCGACATTCACGAGGTGCTGACTCTTAATCAGATGAAACAAATCTCATTGAACAAATTTGCAGGAGGTGATCCGGTTGGCCAGTAATACACCTAATCTCAACCTACTCAAAAAAGACCCGGCAACCGATGGAAACGATACGTTTAACATCCAAACGATGCTAAATGACAACTGGGATAAAATTGATGCGGCGGTGGGGGAAGTTCGAGAAGAATTGAAGGACATCAATGTTCCCGATGCTTCCCTCACACAGAAGGGCATCACGCAACTTTCCAGCGCCACGGACAACACTGCCGAGGATCGGGCGGCAACGCCGAAGGCGGTCAAGGCGGCGTATGATGCTGCAACAGCAGCGCAGGTAACGGCGAATGCTGCGAATACGGCGGCGGCTTCAGCCGGCAACGCCGTTGGCCCACTGTCCTCCTTGCTCACATCGGCGAAGGGCAATGTTGTAAGTGCGGTGAATGAGCTTTTTACAAATGTCAATGATGGGAAAAACGTGATCGCTTCCGCCATCATTGGCAGAGGTGGGACGGCATCAGGGAGCGATACATTCAGTCAATTAGCGGCGGCAATTCGCAATCTTAAGGGTAACGTGGCTATGGGGTCCTTTTCGCGTGTTTTCACCAGCGATCTTAGCATTACCGAATCAGTATCAGGATTGTCTTTTACACCACGGTATATATTTATTCGGCTCGATACAGTTGCATTCCCCGGAAATCAGACTAGATTTCTCGGACTTATCTCAAATCAGTCTCCATTAAATTTCATAATAGGCCTGGGAGCTAGAGCAGATCTAGTATCTTTTATTCCAACCAGCGGAGGATTTACAGTAACGGTGAACTTTGGCATAACTGACAGTAGGATCACACAACTTGGTAGTCAGCTCCACGACTGGATTGCGGTCGAGTAAATAACGAAGGGTGATATACATGATCAGGATGTTTCGTTAAAAAGAAAGAGCAAAGGCGATTGAATTTGCAGATGGCGAAATGGCTACGGGGTACAGGAAATTGCTAAGTTTACTGGGTTACGCGTTACGATCGAATATAATACAGACGGAAGCGTACGGGCCGGGCTCATTGTGGGGCCAACCGAGGCGCTCGTAGTTAAGTTGGGGCAGTACGTTTACAAAGAGAGTAGCGGGAAAATCGGAGTGTGCGATTATGAGCAGCTTATTCAAAAACACGAAAAAATCACCCAAACAATCACAGGGAGCGCCGCATAGGCGTTATTTTTTAAGATTTTTTTATAAATTCTCAGCAGAGTTGAGCATTTCTATACAAAAATCAGACTTATGTGCTTTCTATCTGCTTTGAATGTACTTAATAGATGTTTTTCTTATGCCTTCGGAGCCGATCCGAAGGCCATTTTTTTATCGAGAGAGGGTGAGGGTAATGGATATTACGGTAATTACTGCGGTAACGTCGGTCTTGGCCGCGCTGAGCGGTATTGCTTTAGGGTGGGCGGGGCGCGCAAAGGCGATGCGGCAGGAAGCGGAAGAGGCCGCGGAGCTGGAAGCGGTGCAGCGTGCCGATGTGGAATACATCAAGCGCGGCGTGGACGACATGAAAATCGAACAAAAGCTGCAGGGGCAGCGGTTCGAGGCGTTTTCCGAGCGATTGACGCGGGTCGAGGAATCGACCAAACAGGCGCACAAGCGGATCGACCGCTTGGAAGAATAGATTGTATCAAGGAGGTGATAGTTTTGGATGTTACTAAATATAATATAGAGCGCCGGTACATTGCCAAGCGATCCAACGTAAGACCCGGCACAAGGCTGAAGACGGGGACGCCGGAATTTTTTGTAGCGCATGATACCGGCAATCCCGGGGCGACGGCGGACAACCACTTTAACTATTTTAACTCGCAGACCGACCGCTCGGCCTCGGCCCATGTTTTTATTGATGATACGAAAATTTTGGAGATCATTCCAACCGGCACCGGTTCCGATCCGGCGGAGAAGGCCTGGCATGTGCGGTATGATGTGACCACCGACAACGACGCTTTCGGCTATGACGCCAATGACGCCGCGCTGGGCATTGAACTGTGTTACGGCGGAAAAATCAACTTTACCGAAGCTTACAATAGATACGTTTGGTATTTGGCTTTATGCTGCGACAAGTGGAACAAAAATCCTTACACCTTTATTCCCACCCACAAACAGCTGGATCCGGCGCGGCGGAGCGATTGTGAGCAGGCCTTGGCCAGCGGCGGCAAAACTTTAAAACAGTTGCTGGATGACGTAGCCGCTGAAATCAAATCCACCCGATCCGCTGGTTCGAATCCGAACACCAATACGAACGAAAGTTTTACCCCATTGCCGGCCTCGATTGCGCAAGCGCTGATCGACAACTACGTATCCCCGGCATGGTTTGCGTCCCAACGGAAAAACGACGAAGCCGGTAAAACTCATTTTCATAACCTGGCGAACAACCTGCGTTTCGCTGCCGGAATCCCGCTTGCCAACGATGCGGCCGCCAAACCGCTCACCCGCTTTCCCAAAAGCAACGCCCAGGAAATCATTTTTCGCTGGCTCTCCCCCGCATGGTTTAAAGCGAAAGCCGAAGGAAACGACCCGCGGGCTCAGCATTTTCACAATTTGGCGAATTACCTGCGGCGGGCGGCGGGGATTCCCGAGGAATAAGAAAGGAGGCGATAAGGGATGCAAAATGAAATTTTGACCAATGTGCTGGCTTTTGCTTCGGTCTTATCGGTATTTGTTTTAGCTGTTGTGCAACTCGTGAAAACAACGATAAACCTGCCGAAAAATTGGGTGCCGTTCATCGGCGTGATCATCGGTGTGTTGATCGGCGCGGCGGCGTATCCTTTTACGGACATGGACCTGGTGTTGCGGCTGTGGGCGGGCGGCTTGGCCGGCTTATCGGCAACCGGGTTGTTTGAGCTTGGCAATAACCGGCCGGGAACGACGAAGGACTAATAAACCGCTGCGGCTAACGTTTCCGCCGAAATAGACCGTCACCTTCCTCTGGGGCGGTCTATTTTTTCTTTTTAATAATGTATACTGCCGCGTTTATCTTTGCACCAAGGATTCATCGAAAACAAGGTCTACGGAGCCGATTTTTTGTTCGGTATCCGTCTCCACATCAAATTCCCCGTTATGATCCTCGTCCAGATAAAAGCTTATGGTGGCGTTAGCGTTGGACGGAGTTTTGACCTCTGCCACCAAATCGAAGCGCCCTTCCCGATCGACGGTCAGCTTCCCTTCTCCGATAAAAGAATGCCCGTCTTCGATTTGATAGAAGAAATAAGTTTCCCTGAGATTCGAGACTTTTCCGGAAATTTGAATTTGCCGGGTGTCCAGAACCGTTCCCGGACGGGGGTTATCCAATTGCAGCTTAACTTCATTTCCTCCGCAGGCTGTCAGCATTAAAATGAGGGCAATCAGCGGCAAAACAAGGCCATTTCTCATCATTTTCCTCCTGAAGGTTGTTTTTTAGCTACTAAGATCACTTTAATGGATAGATTGGCGCCAATCAATAAACAACGAGGTGATTAACATGGCTTTGAAAGGAAAAAAGATTTTAATCGACCCGGGGCACGGGGGAAGCGATAACGGTGCAAGCGGCAAATTGAACAATAAAACGGTGTATGAAAAAGACCTGGCCCTCACTTTTGCCCAATCGGTCGCATCTTATTTGGAAAACGCCGGCGTTACGGTCGTAATGACAAGAAATAGCGATAAGAAAGTAGAAATTAATGATCGGTGGAAAAAGGGCCAAGATGAAAAAGTTGATGCGGTCATCAGCATTCATTGGAACGGCGGGAGCACAACGGCCAGCGGGACCGAAACCTATTACGCCCAGACAAGATCCGGCGATAAGCCGTTCGCTCAAGCGCTTCAAAACGGCGTTGTCAGTTACTTGGGTACGAAAGACAGAGGGGTGCTGGACGATACCAAAGCTGCAGTCGGTTCACTCGGCATTCTGCGATACCCGAGCGGCTCATCCTATAAATATCCGCGGGCGCTGATCGAGGTGGAGTATATCACGAATCCGACCGCGTTGGCTAATCTGGACTACCCTATCTATGAGGCCTCTCTCGATTTTGCGGCGGGGGTTCTCAAAGGGTTAAAGGAATATTTTGGAGGTTGACCGTTAATAGAAGCCCCGGGTCACCGGTAAGGTGATGCCGGGGTTTCTTTTTTTGGCGATAAACACGCAGGAACCGGCCAAGCAGACGCACAAGCGGGTTCTATGAAGCAGTCACACAATATATCAGGAAAGTGATAGATTTGGATAACGGGAACCGTCAATTTTGAAAATAACGGAGGGGAAATTATGCTGGCGAAGCCGCTGCAAAGAGAATTTCAGAGCTACTGCGGGCGTCATAAACCTATTTTTGAAAACCGGGTCATACAGAGTTTTTTTCGCGATGAGTCAAACATCATTCTTTTGTTGAAATCCCAAGCAGGACAAGCGGACCGCCAAATGGCGTTAGAAACCGGATTCCGCAAGCACTATTTTCAAATCCGCTTTACCCACTACCTCTCCTCTACCATAAAATATGCCGCCCTTGAACGGCTTCGTTTCTACCGAAAAATCGACCGCCGCAATCCGCTTATTTTCGATGTACCTTTGTCCGACGGCCGGGGAGACCGATCCTTGGGAGAAGCGCTTACCGGTTCCGTAGATTTGTTTCCGTCCGACCCCGCTGTTGCCTCTCCTGAACAATTTCAGGAGACCTTCACCAATCCTTGTTTGTTCAACGCTTTTTCCAAGCTGTCCGCCAAACAACAAATCATCGTCACCATGAGCTATGCGCTTTGCTATAAAGATCATGAAATTGCCGCCCAATTAAACATATCTCCCCAAGCTGTCAATAAAACAAGGAATCTGGCACTGAAGAAGCTGCGGCAAATGCTGACGGAAAGCGGTTAAAGCGATGGAAATGGAAAACGATTTATTCGACCTGGTCGCGCGAGCTCATAATGGCGACAAAGACGCGTTGACCCGGATTTTTGCCGGAAACTGGTTGAAGATGAGCATAAAGATTGATACGACCGGAAATTGGGTCGTATTTTTATTTTTATATGGAAACTTTTAGAAAATAATTTCGTTTATTAATATTGAGGAAAATAAAGGAGGTAGCGCGAACTTGTTTAAGAATACGGAATTTCACAGGTTTCCCATTGTTTTTTTATTGATTTTAACCATCTTGGCCGGCTGCAGTTCAGCCTCGGACACAACGAGGGACAGATCGGCCGAAGGTGATTTTCCGCCGCCCGTGGCAGCGGCCATCCGGGATTCCTTTTGGAAGGGATAACCGAACCGATCGACTTATCTTCCTTAAAAAAACTTGTCAATCTAAAAAGCCTTACATTATCTTATACCAATGCTGAAAATTTAGATTTTTTGGGTGAACTTCCTCATTTGGAGTATTTGCAGTTGGAGGGGGTTGGTTTGGAGCAGTTGCCCGATTTTGGCAAGCTCCGCCTTAAATCGGTAAATATCAATGACAGCGATATCGAATCATTGGATTTTATTAAAAATTGGGATGCGCTTGAATATCTTTCTTTATCCAGTGCGAGGTTAAGCAGTCTTGAAGGTATACAGCAAGCTAAGAATCTCGAAGGATTGCTTATCTCCAATAACCCGGTTAATGATATCAGTTTATTGAAAGAGCTTGATGTCCTGGAGCGTTTAGAACTGCGGAGCACCCGGGTAACCGATCTTTCGCCGCTGGCCGCTCTCGAAGATCTTAAGCTTTTGGACATTCGCGATGCCGACGTTCGCAGTAGCCCCTGTTGCCAATCTGCCGAAGCTCAAAATATTGCTGGTTACGAAGAAAAACATAGACGATTTGCCAAAAGTTCCGGACACCGTCGAGGTATCGGAAACCAATGTCCTCGCTTATTAGCAGTTGCAATTACTCTGTGTAATAGGTAATATAGTCCACTTTGCCTTTTTGAGTGATTACATCCTGCAAGGTCGTGTTTTTGCTGCTTCCCGGGTCGTTTACTTTGAACATGGAAGCGGTGATTTCCGTGTAATAAGGATATCCGTCAATATCGACGGTAAGGGTGCCCGAAAAGCCTTTAACGACGACCAAATGATTAGGCACATGCACCATCACCGGGATTCGGCTGTTTACAATCAGTTCGAAAAGATCATCGCGAATATTGTCAAAAGAGCCGTTGGTTTTATTGTGCCAGGTGTGGGAATAAGCCTTAGCGGCGGTATCCCAGGCGAACGGACAATCGGCCCCTTTGTAATCCGATTTAAGTTTGTCCGTTAGCGTTCCGGGGTCTACATTATCGCCGAATCCCTTAAAGATCATGGCGGCCGAAGTCAAAAAGCAGCCTTCTTCACCAATCGTTCCGCCACAGCTCGTTTTTTTGCTGTACCACTTGTTTGTTCCGTCATTAAATTGTTTAAAACTAGGTGTTTTTAAATCGACATTATACGTTTTTTTTGCCATCATAACTCCACCTTCATGTTGAATTCGGAATGAAATAAATTCCGTATACTATTAAAGTGGAGTGAAGCTACTAAAAAACAACCGGAATTAGAGGATTCGGGGTATAGAAAAAATCAGGCCCTCATTTTTTTACCCAATCGATAGTCTTGTATAGTATTGTCAATACCTTTTTTACTATGTTAGAATGAAATCAAATGAAACTGCATAAAATAAAGAGTGAAGATGCGCACATCTTCACTCTGGCAACAGCCGCTTTGAAGAGCGGTCGGCTGTAGTCAAGGTCAGAGAAATAGACCATCTCCTACCACGGGCGGTCTATTTCTTTTTGTTTTGGTTTAACGTAGTGACTATCGTAATGACCAAACCGATCAGCGTTATTAAAAACGCTCCGAATTGAATCATTAAAGACAGCACGTCCTTAACCTCCACAGGCATCACCTCCTTCA
Source organism: Paenibacillus lacisediminis (assembly GCF_046567315.2). Classification (NCBI taxonomy): domain Bacteria; kingdom Bacillati; phylum Bacillota; class Bacilli; order Caryophanales; family Paenibacillaceae; genus Paenibacillus; species Paenibacillus lacisediminis. Next base: position 59,415 of record NZ_JBKIAX020000005.1, read on the forward strand.
AGGGAGACTAGCCGACCACCCATCTCAGCCATTCTGTTGTTAGGGGTATTATACCACAAATTGGAAAGGTACAAAGAGAGGATAATAGAAACAATGGCAATATTAGCAATCTCTCAAATTCATCATGTCTTCTAGGCTCGTTCGACTATCCTACTCTGGTAACTCATCAGGAAAATGGCTTAATTTGTTGGCAAGTTCATTTTTGCCCGTTAAAATTTCTGCCACCAGTCCCGCTCCAAGTCGAAATCCGCAGGTGAAAGTTGCAATCAACTCCATATCATGAATCTGAGCGTACAAATCCAGCAAAGCCTCAAGCTCCTTAAATTCCTCTTCGGAATGCCGTTTTTTCCAGTCCGTCATCGTTTCGGATACATCTATGTTTACCTGACGATACTGCGGATCCTCGGGAACTATCTTTTCAGCCGGACATAAAATGCCGTTGTAAAGCTGTTCTATAAGACTGTTCATTTCTCCCCATCCTTTCAGAACATGATTTCAAGACAATACCTCTTTTTGGATTTATTATCCCGTTGTCTACAACAACAATCCACGGAGTATACTCTACAAAATGATATTTTTTTATGTTATAGAGTCTTATAAAGAAACCGCTACTTTAAAGCGGTTTTTCTATTTTTATTTGAGGACCAGTCCGCATGGAATGGTCAAATATAAGGAGGATTAACATTTGATTTAATAAAAACGGCACTAAGCCGAGATCAGTGCTTGACGAAATAAATTATGACTCTAGCTCTATTGATTCGAGGAGCCGGACTGAGGAATGAGATGGCTGTCTATATATAGCATTCTTGTCTTGGTTTCCCTGCAGGCTGCTTTGCACGATTATCCCTTTCGTTCAGAGGGCAGGGGGGGGGGCTAGGATGTGAGGGATTAATAAGGAAAAAATATCTGCTTCTTACAAACCTATCTTCTTACAAACCTATCTTCTTCTCCTGAATTTATCTTCTTCTCTGATTAAACGGGATAATCGTGCAAAGCGTCCGGACAGCGGATGTTGATCTGCCGACCTGCCCACCGGCCTTCCCTGTCCTCAAGCTTTCAACGCCTTTCCAGCTTTTCTTTCCATGACCGGTTGCCGACATCACTGTCAAGCACTGATGATTAGACTGAGTCAAAAAAACATTATTTCCCTGTTGTATAAAGAACGTGTGTTTGCATATACTACAAACAAACGTTCTTATTTGGAGATGGTACTGGTGAAAAAATACATTGGCCGGACCGTTGAGATCATTTACATGGACCGCTTGGGAAAAATCACCCAGCGAAAGATCAAGATTCATGACGTCCGTGAAGGTCTGGTGCGGGCAACTTGCCTTGCTTCCGGCGAACCCCTGGCTTTTCGGCTGGATCGGATTTTGGCCTGTGTCCCGGTTAATCATCGGGGACACGATGCTTCTTAACCTAGATTAGTAAATTAGCCTTATGAACATGATCGGGGCAGTTCTCCAAATTCATAATATACGTTTGAGATGATGCAATCGGATTAGTGTTAACAAATTATGATGGGGTAGGAGTCTTGGCCTTCCGGTGTTTTTCAACCGTTCATACTGCATAGCATGCTTCAGGAGTAAGTGTTATCATAGAAATACAATATAAGTTGGTTGGAGGTGTAGACGTTGAAGTGGGAGGAAGTTCGCAGGCTGTACCCAAACCGTTTTGTTAAACTCCGTATCTTGGAGGGGCGCATCGAAAATCAAGTGCGATATGTTGACGATATGGCAATCATTCAGGCTTTTGACGATAATGTAGAAGCCACACGAGAGTTAGTTCGAGCAAAAGACGACATTCTCGTCTACCATACGGGTAAAGAGAAAATTGAAGTCCCCATCAAACAGTTGTTCGGACTAAGGGGTTAATTATGATAAACGTCGTGTCTGAAAACGGCCTTTTGTTCACGTCAGTAGAGATTTTATTTCGAGGAAGATCTACAGTGGTCAACCGGATTGTTATAGATACCGGAGCTGCTGAAACGATCATTTCCCCCGACGCGGTCGAAACAATCGGTATCGCTGCAGAACTTGATGATTATATCCATTCTTCTTATGGTATTGGTGGAAGTTTGCATAATTTTTACATGAAACAGGTTGACGGGGTAAGGCTAGGAGCAGTAGGCCTGAACGATGTAAAGCTGGATTTTGGCGTTATTGACCCTCAGGGGCATATCAACGGACTGCTTGGACTTGATCTTCTTATGAAATTAAATGCCGTTATCGATTTGAAGCATCTAACTTTATCCCTGGGTACTTCTTAGCCTAGATTAGTAAATTATCCTCATAAATATGTCCGGGGCAGATCCATGCTGCTCCGGACTTTTTGTTCATTTATATAGGTGAAACGGATCATTTGTGGGATGTTATCCCAACTGAGGAATTGTGAGGCCGGCGGCGGGCTGATAGAATGTATTGAAGTGTTTTTTCCATAAAATATCTAAATGTCCAGGAGTACGGAATGAATAGGACAAACTATGTGCTGTCGCAAGATGAATGGTTTTACCTATGCTTGCTTTCCGGTGCCACTACCTTGTTCGGTGTGGAAAATGTGCTGGATGGCCTTGATTTGCAGGAGGCCCGCCAACGATGGGAGAAGGTGTCCGGCCGGCTGAAGAGCAAACATATTATGACGGAGGAAGATGAGGATCAACTATACATAGAGCGTGATTATGCTGCGATTGCGGAAATTTTGTCGTTCCCGGACCAGGTGTTTGCTTGTTTGGTGGAAAAAAACGGGGCAGTCTCCATGGAATTTATCCATTGCCGGGCGGGGATGTTCACGCGCTTAACTGGGGGAGAGACTTGCGAGGTCCAGCTTTGTACCGGGCGGGAAGAAGCGATTGCCATGCTCCGGGAGCAGTTTTTGCTTAGCGATTGTGAGCAGGAGGCGTTTTATCGTTTACCTGCGGTGGAGGCCAATTACGCTCTGGCGCTTGCGGGAGCTGGAGAACAAGGAGCAGCAACGGCTCTTTTGCAAAAGCTTGGGATAGATGGCCAAACCTCGTCAGACTTAGCGGAAGCCTTTGGGCCACAGTCCGATTGCCAGGTCATTGCCGGATACCATCTAGCTTCTGGAGAGGAGGCCGAATCGTTGTTTACCTGCGCGAGAACAGAAAAAGGAACCTGGATGCTGGGGATGATGCCGGAGCGGGGTCAGGTCCTTTTGTTTCGGTGCAAACCGCTTTCTTCCCTTGAACAACTTTTTGCGTTTCCAAGCATGTTGGCGAAAGGAGGGGAACGTCTTGGAACTGAAGGTCGATCCGGCCCGCATTAACGGGCTCGCAGACGAAGTACGCCGGTTGGAGCAACAGTTCGGGGATCAAGTCACAGTTACGCTAAAAAGAGTATCGGAGTTAACCAGTAGAACAAGCTCGGCTTATTCCGAGTCGGGAGTCCGCTCTGCAATATCTGAAGTGGAGCGGCGGATGGAGCGGATTAGGCAGCTGTCCCGGGAGATCGGCGACGAATTGCGCACGAAAGAGAAAACGCTGCGCTGGGCGGCGGACGAGTATACTCGCCAGGAGCAGGAGTCCTCTTTGAAGGCGAAGCAGTTAAAACTTCCGGTTACCTTAAACAAATTTGCCGGGCTCCCAACGATTTCAGAGAATAAAACGACCGTCCTTCCTTTTCCGTTTTCGGCGTTTTCCTTATTCTCCCGAGCGGCGGTTTACCTCCCTATCACGGTGGAGCCGCTTACGAAAGAACTGACCCTGGACCCGGAGCATTACAGCGATGAAGTGCTAAAACTTCAGGAAAGATTGCACGAGCTGGGATATGAGCTGGAAGCGAACGGTTATTTTGACTCGGCCACGCTAGAAGCAGTTAATCGGTATAAAGAAAAATACGGACTGGACAATGCTGGCGATCGGCAAGGAATCGTGGATGAAAATGTGTGGCGGACTTTGTTCGGGACGCTGAGCGGGCTGCTGACGGTGCAAATGCATGGTCAGACCTACTCCGAGCCGTTGAAAATGGCGCAGCTGCGTTTGCAGGAGCTGGGGTTTGAGGTCGAGGCGAACGGCTATTTTGATGAAGCTACCGTACGTGCGTTGGAAGGGTTCCGGGAGGTTTACGAGAAGGATCAAGACGGGCTCGAGGGTGTAATCGGGCCAGCAACCTGGCAGGCGCTGTTTAATATGCCGAAAGTGGAACCGGTTGAGGAGGCCAAGAACGAACCGCAATACTTTATTATGGCGGATGATCCACGTAGCTATTCGCTGGACGACGTACTAAACCGCGATGATCCGGAAGTTCAGGAGCGGCTGAAACAGACCTGTTGGGCAGATTTGACCAAGGAAGAACAAGACAGGATCTATAACGAGCTGAAAGAACATGAGAAAAAAGAAGAAAACGAGATGCGGCAAAAACAAAGCGGCATCGGCAATCCTTTTTTTGCGAACCTAATGGTCGGTGGATCGAATGCTGTGGTGAACGCAATCAACACGGCCTCGGCAGGATTGCCGGAGCTGCTTGCCGAATGGATTATGGGACCGGAACCGGAAGGTTACGTAAATCCGTTGGACGATCCGTACGGCAAAGGAGCTGGCGAAGCTGCCGGAAATGTAGTCGGGTTCTTTTTGCCCTTTAAGTATTTGAAGGCAGTGAAAACCCCGGCGGCCCTCTCCAAGCTATCACCCACGCTTGTCAGATCCATGACGGCGGGAGCGATCTTCGGCACAGCCACCGAAGCATCTGACGCGGTAACCGACTTCAAGAATGACGGCGCCCAAAACCTCACAGGCCGCGCCCAAAATATCGCTCTCGATACCGCTATGGCCGGAGCCGGGGACGTGACCTTCACCTATGCGTTTAAGCTCGTTTCCAGCGCGCTCAAGAGTACTGCGGGACAAAGGCTGACCGGGTGGCTGAAGCGTTCGGAAGTGGATGAGGTGCCGGCAACGGAAGGAAAGTTGGAGACGCCTGTTCCGAGTAAGGTGGCTGAGGGAACGGGGGATGCCGTTCCTAAGATAAAAGAACCTGTAGTAACTAAAACCCATAGAGGATTAGAGTATGAGTTTGAAAATCCATCTGGATGCACTTTGAATTGGATTGAACAAAATCTCAATAATATTCCTAATGCAATTACAATTGCTAAAAGTAGCAAGAACCCTGGAACTGCTATTGAGGGGAAAGTGGGTGAATTTGTAAACAGCAAAACAGAAGTTACCCATTTCGGTGTAAAAGTGGAAAACATTACAACTGGAAAACGAGCTGGAGATATTGATATTGCTACACCAAATCAGTTCATTGAGGCCAAAAAGTCCACAAGTGTACTTAAAAAGGATCAAATAATAAAATATACAGATTCAAACGACCCTAATTATTTTAACTATCAGAATAAAGAGGTTATCATTTATATTGATGAGCCGATTAATATGTCAAATCCTAGAGTAGTAGAATTAATTAAGAGCATAGAAGAGATACCAGATGTAAAAATAGTTAATTCCCTCGATGAACTTGGAAAGGTGCTGAAGTAATGGCGATTTTTTTAGCTAAAGAATCTTCAAATATTTCATTATTGGATATTTTGGAAAATATTGAAAAAATATCAGAGAATAATAATTTATATTGGGTGTTTGATAAGAGATTTGACGAGTCTGGAAATTTTAGATGTATTCATGCCACTATAAGTGATATTCCGCTTGACAAATATTCAGAGAGAAAGATTCCATTCTGGGCATTTGATGAGAAGTTTGAACATAATAACTACATAAACCTTGATTTTTATAATTCAAGTGAAAATCTCTTCAGACTGATTATGGTGGAAGATTACAACCTGAACGAAGAAATACTGCTTAAATTTAGTTATCATTTTATCAAGGCATATAAAGATATCAAGCTCTGGACCGAATTTGATTGGTTTTATGAATTAGATGATTTAGAGAAAATAATTAGAAATCCGTTTGATAATGAATGGTGCTATAAAAATCCAAAGGATAGTTTTTAAGGGCTACTTGGAGGCTGTTAAAAGGGCCTAGGAATTTTGTGTAACCATCGTTCAATATAATCAACCACACCACAATGCGAGCTAGCCGCCCGTGTTGTGTTTTCTTTTTTTAATACTAGTTGTAGCTGATGACTCCGAATTTAAGAATTAAGAACAATTTTTACGAAATGAACACATCATTCATCCAATAACACATATGAAATCTGGAAACTTTCATATGTGTCATTTTTTTATAATCCCCCCTCTGTCGTCTGTGATGGGGACAACAAGGTCCACACTGATGCTTACAACAGAAACCGCTGGCATTTTATTATTAATAACCAAACTGGGGAAATGACAAGAGGAAATTTAGCGTATTAGACAACAACAGCGCTAACGGTTGTGAGCGCCGCTATTTTGGCAAAATCAAGCTGAAATAAATCGTAACGGTTGCAGGAGAGCTTATTTTGCATTTTTTTAGGGTTCTGGGGCATTTTTACGCTAATTAAGCCCCACTACAACCGTTAGAAATCGAACCGCCCGTTTTTTCGCCAAATAAGCGCGTCCGCAACCGTTAGGAATCGCCGCTAGCTCAGACATTTACCACGGCCCCTCCCCTTTAGTATCCAAACATTCAGGCTTACTCCCCTTCGGAATAAGCCCTTTCATTTGCCGCCACGCGAGTTTATCCGCCCTCTCATAAACCCATTCGAGCCTATCTGCCCAAGTCTTTATACCCAATTACTGGGATGTATCAAGTAGGAAGGGTATATATTTTTAACATTGGATTTATAGTAAAATTAATCCAAACTGCCGTAATTTAAACTTCCTGAATTTTCCTAAGGTTAAGGTTGGTGCATAGGGTGACTGTGCTTCGCATATCAAGAATCGTGGAAAAAACAAAAGTCGAAGGTCCCGGGCTTCGTTATGCGATATGGGTGCAGGGGTGTCCGATTCGCTGCGCGGGATGTTTTAATCCGCATACGTGGGAGATGGACGGCGGGGAAATCCGCGACATCGACGAGATCGTTTCAGATATACAGGCTGTCCGAAATACCTCTCCCGAATTGGAAGGTGTAACTTTCCTGGGGGGCGAGCCGTTTAGTCAGGCGCATGAGCTAAGTGTCTTGGCCAGGAAGGTCAAAGAGATGCACCTGTCGGTCGTTACTTTTTCCGGTTATGACTATGACACTATTCGTAAATCAAGCCATGCGGGTTGGCAGCAATTGCTAAAGGAAACCGACCTGCTGATCGATGGTCCATATATCCAAAGCCAGCATGATTTAAGCCGTCCCTGGATCGGTTCGCGAAATCAGCAGTATCGTTTTCTCACGGATCGATATAAAGAACTGGAGGCCCGTTTGCCTGACATCGCGAATAAAATAGAAATACAGCTGCACGCCGACGGCACCATCACTGCTAATGGAATGGCTCAATTGGCGGATTTGGAGCTTTTGCTGGGACTGGGTTATGAACGTAAGGAGGATAAAGGATGAGTCTGGAAATTGTGCTGATTCCCGTCGCGATTGCATTAACCAAGGAAATTGCCGAAGGGATCTCCCGCAAGCTGGAAAACAAGGAGAATAACCTTCTAATCCTGGAAACGCGCATGAAGGATGAAACTCTTCTGAAGCAAGCGCTCGAGGATTGGGATTGTTCGTTCCGTACCGCTGAGGGGGTGGAGGCCGTGGGGGTTGCTTCTTCCGTTACGAACGAGGTTATTTTTACGGTCAATGAAGCAGGTTGCTACACGCTGATTCTGCCTGAAACGGCGGACCAGGCCGCTTATGAAGAGTGGATTGCCAACGTTGAGCAATCTTATGCTCGTCTCCTTCAGCAAAAGGTCTATCAGAATCTGGTGGAGAAGGCAAGAAGCCAGGGATTGATCCTGGAACAGGAGGAGCGGCTTAGGGATCGTTCGATCCAACTGACGTACATATTGAATAGATAAGGAGATAGGCATGTTTAGAACGTATACCGAGCGCGGGAAAGCCTGGGAAATCACCAACAGCTGGTGGATTCTTCTGACTTTGGTTCCTTTTGCGATGACAAGTTTTATCGCTTTTTTGTACATAGGACTCCGGGTAAAGCAGCGGCGTTGGCAAATCTGGGGGATTGTTTATTTGGCAGCCATGATTACCGCCTTTTCTACAACAGCAATTGGGATTGGCGCGGCCATCGCACTGTCCGTGTGGGTTGCGAGCATTGTGCATGCTTTTAACGTAAGGCCGGCTTTTCTGATTCAGCTGGATGTGTATAAGGCTAATGAGAAAGTAAGGAGCCAGCAAAAAGCCACCCAATTGAGGCAAGAGGCGGAAGCGAAGTTCCAAGCGGCGGGGAGCACGACCCAGTTTAAGCCTCCGGCACCCAAAAAGAAGGCGGAAGCGGATCAGCCGGAACGTGCGGGGAACGAGGATCAAGAGTCCGAACATCGCGAAAAGACGGATGGGCCCGCAGCAGATGCGCCTGCAACCAACCTAAACCAAACCGGCAGCGGACGCCGGATCGATTACTAATGAGATGGGGTTGAAAATGTGACTACCGCGAACCCAACCAATAAAACGAAAAAACATCTGGCCAATTTGTTCCGGGCGCGCTTTCCGTACCTTTACATTCAGACCTGGGAGGAGAACCGGATTTTATCCTTGATTCGCGAGGTCGCCCAGGACGCCGAACTTATCAAAACGCCGCGGGAAGTGATGATGTGGCGGGTAACGACCGGCATGATCGACGGGAAAGGCCAAGCGAAGGGGGATACGAAACCGCCCCTGAAGGCGCTGGAATTCATCGAAAAATACGATAAACCGTGCATTTTTGTGCTGCAGGATTTTCATGTGTTTTTTGGCGGGGAATGGCGGGCGCCGGATTATCAGATCATCCGCAAGCTCAGGGATATGCTGACCAATATCAAGCAGAGCGAGCATCCGATCAACGTTATTTTTACGTCTCCGTTTTTGATGCTTCCGGACGATTTGCAAAAGGACGTCACGATCGTCGATTTCGAGCTGCCTTCCTTTGAAGAGATCAAGGCCGTGCTTGAGCAAATGATTCAAATCAATGAGCAGAGCGGGCGGATTCAGATCGATCTGGATGATGAAGGCAAGGAGCGGTTAGCCAAGGCGGCGCTTGGCCTGACGCTTTCGGAGGCGGAAAACGCCTTTGCCCGCGCCATGGTCGAGGACGGAAAGCTGAATGTCCACGATGTCGAAGTCGTCCTCCAAGAAAAAGAACAAATCATCAAGAAAACCGAAATTTTGGAGTTTGTACGCAGCGATTTGAAAATGGCGGATGTCGGCGGGCTGGAAAACTTGAAGCGCTGGCTGTCCAAACGCAACAAATCCTGGCTGGATTCGGCCCGCAAATACGGGCTGCCGGCTCCTAAAGGGGTGCTGATTACCGGCGTTCCGGGCTGCGGCAAAAGCTTGATCAGCAAATCGATCAGCTCGATGTGGCAGCTGCCGCTGCTGCGGCTGGACATGGGCAAAATTTTCAGGGGAATCGTCGGAAGCAGCGAGGAGAACATGCGGAAAGCGATCAAAACGGCGGAGGCGATTTCCCCTTCGATTCTGTGGATCGATGAGATCGAGAAAGGCTTCAGCGGATACTCCGGGGGCTCCGATAGCGGCACCTCGGCCCGGGTGTTCGGGCAATTTCTGACCTGGATGCAGGAGAAAACAAGCCCCGTATTCGTGATCGCGACGGCGAACAACATTTCCGCCTTGCCCGCCGAACTGATGCGCAAAGGAAGATTCGACGAAATTTTCTTTGTGGACCTGCCAACCAAGCGGGAAAGAAAGGATATTTTGAAGGTCCATATTTCGAAACGGTTGACGGACCCGGAAGTTTCCGGCGAGTTTGAGCTGACGGATGAAATCCTGGAGCATTTGTGCTCCAAATGCGAAGGTTTCGTCGGCGCGGAGATCGAGCAGTTGGTGATCGATGCTTTGTTTGAGGCCTATGCGGAAAATTCGGCGGTTCGTCTGGAGTATTTTGAACGGGCCATCGCCAACACCGTGCCGCTTTCGGTGACGTTGGCCGAACAAATTCGCGGGATCCGGGATTGGGCGAACGTTCGGGCGGTGGCGGCAACTCCGAGAGAGGACCGGGAAGAGTACGCGAATGAAGGCCTCGCCAACCCCTATGGCGGAATTCTGGCGGGCACAGGCGAGTTTGATGACGTCCGTTTTAAACGCGGCGGAAGAACGGTCGATTTTTAAGGAGGGCATGATGATGGAAAAAATTCAAATCCGGATATGTCCCGATGGCCGGATCAAAGCGGAAACGCTGGGCATCAAAGGGGAGAAATGTAAGGATGTGATCGGGCTGCTTGAAGGGTTGCTGGATGCTGATGTGGTGGAGACCCATTTGAAGCCGGAGTTTTATGAAATGGCTGGGTTAAAGTTACACGAAACGTTAAGGCGGGAGGAATAAGCAGTGTATTCAACGAGTGAAATCCGTTCGGCCGCGAGAAGAACGGCGCAAGGAGAAGCGGACTTGAGAAGGACCGAGAAACAGCTTGGCTCCCATGTACAGGAGACGTCTTCCTGGTGGAAAGGAAAGGCCGGGACTGCGTTCAAGGATGATTATACAGGAAAAACCAGGAATGAAATCAACCGGCTGTGTTCGGAGATCCGCGATATAGAGTCGGGGCTTGAACGGCTGGCCCGGGAAGTCCAGATCGCCGATGACCGGCGCAGGGCTGAAGCGGCAAGAAAGGCACAGGAGCTAGAGAAGCAAAAGAAAGCCAAGAGATAATCCGAGATACGGAGTGCGATTGAATGATACTGAATGAACAACAATACCTATGGTTATGTGAATTGACGGGCACCGGGCTGCTGACTTCGCAGCACTCCGGCAGTGTGAAGGAAATCGCTCGCGGCCTGCAGCCCTCCCTTGCGGATCGGGGGCTGGGGGATTTGGCCGAGGCCATTCTGGAGTCCGCACATTTAGCGGATTTGGAATTGCTTGGGCAGGGCGGCGAACGCGGCACCGAGTGGGTTCTTTTTGCGGATCAGGCGCATCGTCAAGGCGTAATCACCGTTTCGGACCCTAAGGCGTCCGAAGATGACGATACATATTCGTTCCCGTTGGATGGAGTGGTCCATAAACTTCGGGAAGTGCTGGACCCCGGGATAAAGCATGTGTTTACCGGACTGGGGCAAAGAGGCTGGCATGCCGCTTTGCTCGCGGAAGCGCTGGAGGCGGAAGCCGTTGTTTTTGGCGCCCCGGCCATGGAAGAACTTCCGGGGAAGGCCGTCAACTTTGTGGGAGAAGATGATCCGGTAGGGGACCATACCAGGAAAGTTGTTTTTGTGAAGCAGGCGGAGGAACTTAGCGAAGATGACGAAGCTTTTTTGTATAGAAAGCTGGTCTTTGAAGAAAGCGGGAAGGCGGTTGTATCGGGGCAAAGCGAATTTTCCCGGTTTGTAAGCTGGTTTTATAATACGGCCGGGACTGTGGAACCTGAGGTATGGAAAATCTTTTTCCCCGGATCGGAAGAAGAGGAAGCTACGCTGCTGGCGGATCTTGGGGTTTACTCCGTTTTCATGAAGGTCGGTGAACTGAATAAGGAGAAGCTTCTTCACGCCATTGACACAACAGTGCGATATGCCGCCGGACAATTGGAAGCGGGCCGCGATCAGTTGGCAGCCGAGCTGGATAAACTGCCTGATGAAAACTATGAAACCTTAGTTTCGGAGAAGGCGGAAAAATATGCAATGAAGGCAACGGATTTCGTGATGCGTATCTTTGAAAGCGTCCAGACGGTGCTGATGGGAGTCACTCTGTTTACGCTGGAGCAGGAAACGTTTGATATGGATACCCCGATTGACAGTTTCCGAACGCAAATCTATGACTTGCTGGACCAGGAATTGGAGCGGGTAAAGGCTTGCCTCGACCAAGCGATCGCCCGCCGGCTGGAAAACTCCTTCCAAATCCCCGATTTCGGCTTTGAATGGTAAGGGAGAAAACGGATGAGTCAACGGGTGGTGCGAATTTTGCTGGTTGTGCTGGCAGGTATGATGATTACTTTAGGAGTGAGCGGCTGTAGGGGCAAGAAGCAGGATCAGCAAGCCGAGGAAAAACAAATCAAGCCCGGAAGTCATTAAAGAACGGGTTCTGACTCATTTGTAGGAGAAATATGGGGAAGAGTTCGTGGCGGTGTCCTTTAGCGGCAGCGGTTGGGCTTACCCTTATAACCAAATGTATTTGTATCCGAAGAGTGGTTTGGAATCAAATCGTTTTGAAGCTCGTATTGTGATTAATAAGGATGGTACCTACGATATTTCAGACGGGTATTTTGGGGTTTTAATTGCTCCCGAATACGCGAAAGTGGTTTCCGGATTGGTAAAAGAGATTTATGACGATTTCAAGTTTTCTTTAAGTTTTAATGAAGGCGTGTATCCGGAAAGGCTCACATAAAATGGTTGGCAATTCGAAGTGAAGTGAAAACATATGGGGAGAGAACTAATGGCGGAATTAAGCGAAAGCCAATTAATACTCTTCCCGGTTCGGCTTTGGATGGTAAGGGGGAAAACGTATGAGTCAACGGGCGGTACGAATTTTGCTGATTGTGTTGGCAGGAATGATCATTACTTTAGGAGTGAGCGGATGTATGGGTAAGAAGCAGGAACAGCAAGCCGGGGAAAACAAACCGAACCCGGAAGTCATAAAAGAACGGGTTCTGACTCATTTGCAGGAGAAATACGGGGAAGAGTTCGTGGCGGTGTCCTTTAGCGGCAGCGGTTGGGCTTACCCTTATAACCAAATGTATTTGTATCCGAAGAGTGGTTCGGAATCAAATCGTTTTGAAGCTCGCGTAGTGATTAATAAAGATGGTACCTACGATATTACAGACGGGTATTTTGGGGTTTTAATCGCTCCCGAATACGCGAAAGTGGTTTCCGGATTCGTGGAAGAAATTTATAAAGATTTTAAGTTTTCCGTCGATTTTGGCGAAGGTGTGTTTCCGGACCGTTTGAACAAGAACACGAAACTGGAAGAAATTTATAACGAAAACGAATATTTCAATGCGGATATTACGGTTTTTGTAAAAGAAGAATCGGCCAAGGGAATTGATACTATTGATAGTTTAAGTAAGGTTGCTGCGAAAATGATAGAAAAGAAATTGGTCGGGAATGTATCCATTTATATAGTTAAGAATGAAAAGTTTGAATCTATAACGATGGAAGCTTTGAATGCGGTAAACGAGGATGAATACTTCATTGGAGATAGCAACACTGTTATGATCGGCAACGATTTGAAGATTTTGGATTTGGAGTAGGAAGGAGGCGGAACAATGGGGGAACTAAGTGAAAGTCAGTTAATACTTTTGGATAATTTAATTTATCTTGATGGTGTGGCAAACAGAAACGGTAAAACCGTTAAAGTGATTGTAAATGATCTTTTAAAGGGCGGGCTGGACAAAAACCGCACCGTAAAAGACGGTATCGTCAGCTACCCCGGTCAAATGTCCAGAGAAGAATGGATTACTGTATTACAAGCCACTAAAAAAGATCCCCAATTAATGAATTTAAAAGTTAAACATGGTGATGTCGGAAATGTATACGATAAAAATGGAAATCTCGTCATTGATAAGCACGGGAAACCATTAGAAGTCGGGGCCCGTATGGCCACCTTTGTCGATTCCGACAAGAACGCGACTGTTGTTTTCCGCGGTACTTCCGGAGATCTCGAATGGCATGACAACGGTACAGGCGGATATTTAACTGATACCGAGATGCAGCAGCGTGCTTTGGCATATATTGAGAAATTGCCCTATAACAACATTACGGTTACCGGCCATTCCAAGGGAGGCAACAAGGCTCAGTATGTCGGGATTCTTTCCGATAAGGTGGATCGGGTCGTTTCCTTGGACGGACAGGGATTTTCTAAAGAGTTTATTGAAAAATATAAGGATCTGATCGAAGCAAATAGTCATAAAATCACATCTGTTTCCGCGGAAAATGACTACGTAAATTGCCTGCTGATTCCGGTGGCGGGTAAAATCATCTACATCGATACCGAATATCAAAAAGATTTTCTCAGAAATCATAGTCCGGGTATCGTGCTGGATGAAAACGGGCAGCTGCGGGAGGTCACCGACCAAGGGGCGATACCTCAGCTCGTAAACGATTTAACGATTTATTTGAACGCCCATATGGAAGAGCCGGATCGAAGTTATGCGATGGATGGATTGTTGGCTTTAATGGAAAGCGGGAAAGAAGGGTTTCAAAAAGAGAGCCAATCCCAAACCGATCAAAGCATCAAAATTGTGCTGCCGTATGTAGGGGATTACCTGCTGGAGAAAGCCGCCCAGGGAGGAAAAGATTTTGGAGGCCTTTTGGCAAGCGCTTTGGGTGCCGCAGTCATGCCTCGGGAATATCTGGATGATTTTTTGCGTTATTTGAAAATCAATGCCGACAATTTCGGCTACATGTTTCAACTGGGGAAAGAAGTCGGAACGATCATTAAAGATATTGTCCTGGAGAAATTATTGGGCTTCTTGTCCGATTTGGCGGATAAAATTTCGGATAAAGCTAAAGCGATTGGGGATGCCATCGCCAGCTTTGCCGGCAAAATCAAAGACGGTTGGGACGCCATGGTCCGCAGTATCGAAAACTTTTTCGCGGATGTCAAACAAGCTGGCGAAGCCGCCATGCAGGCGGTGAACCGGTTTATGGACAAACTCGTTCAGGGGGTTCAAAGTTTCTGCAACTGGATTGCCGAGGGAACCAGAAAGGCGATCGAAGCTGCCAAAAATGCCTGGAACAGTTCCGTGGATAAGGTAAAAAGCTGGTTTGGGGACGTGGAAGAAAGCATTTCCAATAAAGTGGGTGCCCTGAAAGACGGGATTAAACATGTAGTCGAACTAACCCGGGAAGGTTTCCGTAAATTTATTGACGCGTCGGTAACCAAAGCGAAGGAGATCGGGAATTGGCTCGTTACCAAGCTGGATCAGGCCCGGAACACGGCGATCGAGATCGGCGCCAACGTCAGCGCCGCCTTTACGGCGATGGCGGATAAATTGAAGGGAGGTTGGGAAAGCGTGAAGACCGGCATGAAAAATTTGGCCGGGAACATTAAAGAGACCGCTGTCCGGGTTGCCGAGGCGATGGCGCGTTTTGCCCAAACCTTGAGCCGGGCGGTTAAAAGCTTTTGCGATAAGATTGTTGCAGCCTATAAACGGATGATGGAAGGCCTGAAACAAGGCTGGGATAACCTCGTTGGCAATATCAGTACGCTTTTCAGCAAAGCGACAAATTTGATCCGACAGGAAGTCGCTGAATTTAAAGACAATGTGAAGTCGGCGGTAAGCATGACCAGGGGCAAAGTGAAGGATTTGGGTAAACAGGCCGTTAAGGGAATCAAGGGATTTACGGGCAAAGTCGTGAAGGGAATGTCCAAAATCTCCGGCGGGCTGCTCATGGTCAGCATAAACCGGCTTACCGACCTGCAGACCAAATTTAAACGAATGGACGATGATTTTGTTTCCACAACCAGCCGAATCGTGAACGATGCGGAGCGGATCGCGTCGAACGTCTCACGCGCCTACAGCGAGTCTAACGTGCAAGGTCAAGTTCGCCAGCTGCAAAGGGCGATCGACGGTGTTCGGAACCGCCGCAATCAAGTTGCTGCCGAAATGCAGCGGAAAATTCGCTCCCTCGCGATGGCGCGGGATCAATACATGAAGATCGAACGAATGTTGAAGAGTAACATGGGGAGTTTGACGTAATCTAAAGCAACTTGCAAGAATAGCTTAGCATCCTGGGAAACCAAGGAGGGCTAAGCTTTTTTTGTCTATATGAATATATAAAAATATAACTAAAATCATTGACAAAATATAGTACATAAGGCAAATTATTAATCGTAGAATTGCCTGCATTTTACATAATAAAAAATAACTTGATAGCTTGCCAGGCAATTATACGAAATTTTGACAGAAAGGGAGGGGATAGCAAATCCATCAACTTGATCACTTTACGTTTCCAAATGAGAAGGAGGAATACTATGACAAAAAAATGGCTTCAGTGCAGCACCGTTTTGTTCATCGCTTTTCTGTTATCTTTTACTATGAATACCTCTTCTATGAACGTCTCGGCAGCGCAGGATTTTACTCAGGGCGTTGACGTATCCGGCAAGAACGTGACTTTATGGTTCAAGTCAAAGGTCGATACGACATGGGTGGATGTCCATTATACGGTGAATTCGGGCGTTCAGCAAAATCTCAGAATGACTTACAACGCCGGTGCCGGAAGATACGAGCAATTTATCGATTCGGCCGCCGGAGCCGTGATTAAATATTTCTTTACTTATAATAACGGAAATCCGGCTTATGACACGACGACCTTCACCTATCAAGGCACGGGGCAAACGGAACCAACGGAACCAACGAAGCCAACGGAACCAACAGGCGGCTCGATTTACTCGATCCCGGCTTCTTCGATTCCCAATCCTACCGGAGGCGGAGTCAGCCTCAAAGTTATGAACGGCACGGGCGGGGCCTATGCCGACAATCAAATTTACTGGGGGGTTATCGGCAAAAATCCGGCCAACGGCCAATGGAGTTATTTGAACCTGTCCGGTCAACTCGTGCCCATTTCAACCGCTTTAAACGATGCTCCCGGTCATTTAACGAAAAATGGCGCCAACTATGCCAACATCTATCACAAGGTTAGCGACACTTCCTGGGTTAATCTTCCCAAGATCACTTCGGGCAGATTATTCCTTAGTGTAGGTTCTCCTTTGTATATTAAAACCTTTAATGACGGTTTCGCTGGTCCGGATCTCAACAATCCTACCGATCCCAACCTTGATGTCTATTTCGACTTTGCCGAATTTACGGTCGATGATGCCGGGTATCATGGGAACACAACAAGGGTTGATCAGTTCGGCTTCCCGGTTCAGCACCGCTTGGTCAATAAAGTGGGGAATTACGACCGGACCGTAGGCGAGTTTGAATCGGAAACCCGTTCCGGTTTGTTTGCAAAATATAAAAACGAAGTGCCTACCGAGTTCAAATCGCTGGGAACCTTGCAGGCGCCCTATCGCATAGTCAGTCCCATGATCGGGGCGTTTAAGTCCGGGGGAGCCTATGAAAACTATTTTGCTGGCTATTCCAGCATCTCCACCCGCGACATCCTGCTCGGCATCGGCGGCGCCAGCGATCCTCAGGTTTGCGCGGCACTCAACCGGCACGTATTTACGTCTTCCAATTGGAACGATGTCAGCCAATACTATAAAGCTGCGCCGGCCAATTATTATGCAAAATTCTGGCATGATCACAGCATTGACGGTCTGGCCTACGGCTTCGCCTACGATGACGTAAACGGACAAGCCGCTTACCTGGAAGTCGGCGATCCCAAAGGTGTGATCGTTAGAGTAGGATGGTAGATTTCTGCCTATTTCAATTTTAGTAGATTGATGAGAAGAAAGGACTGAACATATGAGGAATCATAAAAAGAAATTCTCTTTTTTAGTCGTATTGGCATTATTGATTTCACTTTTCACTCCACTAGGGTTTAACGCGCAGGTGTCCCAAGCGGCAGCCGATCAGGCTGCGGCCGCGGCCGATACCGGCCGGGTTTTACTGGCCAGCGCCTATCCGGAATGGGATAGCAGCAAAGTTTATCTCAGCGGAGACATCGTCTCCTATAACGGTCAGGAATACAAGGCCAAATGGTGGACCCAAGGAGACACCCCCGGTACATCTGAGGTTTGGGAATTGGCCGCACCATCGGACGGTACCTATCCGGCATGGAACAGCGGTGCAGCTTATGTTGCCGGTAATATCGTTTCTTACAACGGCCAACTGTATAAAGCCAAGTGGTGGACTCAAGGGGAAACCCCCGGCGCTGCGGACGTTTGGGAACTGATCGGGGACAATCCGACCGATCCAACCGACCCGACCAATCCAACGGATCCAACCGATCCGACAGATCCGCCCCTTCCAGGCGGCTTCAAAGTAGTGGGCTATTACCCAAGTTGGGAACCCGGCAAGATCAACACCATTCAATATCATAACCTGACGCATATCAATTATGCATTCGCCATTCCGACCAGTGAAAGCGGGCTTCTGCCGCTGGAGAATGCCAGTGCTGCCAGCCAAATTATCCAGACGGCTCATGCCAACGATGTGAAGGTCCTGCTTGCGATAGGCGGCTGGTCTTACAATGGAACCCCGCTGGAGAACACCTTCATGGCAGCGACCAGTACGCCGGAGAAAATTAAAAAGTTCGGCGACGCTATCATCACCATGGCCAAGCAATACGGGTTTGATGGCGTGGATATGGACTGGGAGCACCCGAGATCGGACGGTTCAAGCAAGCAGCAGTATGAAGATTTGATGGTGTACTTGAGCAAGGAGCTTAAAAAGCAAAACATGCTCCTGACTTCCGCCGTCATTAGCGGCGTGACTCCGGAAGGCGTGATTTACTGGGATGCAGCGGCTCACACTGATAAGGTCATCAATGCGGTGGACTGGTTTAATGTGATGGCTTATGACGGAGGCGACGGAAACAGACATTCCACCTATGATTTTGCCGTCCTTAGCGGAAAGTATTGGAAGGAAACGAGAAAAATGCCCGCGGAAAAAGTTGTTTTGGGCGTTCCTTTCTACGGCAGACCTTCCTGGGCTACCTATGCCGCTATTTTGCAAGCCAACCCCAATGCCTATAACACCGACGTTTCTATGATCAACGGTATGGAAGCTTACTATAATGGAATTCCGACCATTAAGAAAAAGACCCAATTTGCCCTGGAGCAGCTTGGAGGCATCATGGCCTGGGAGCTGACCCAGGACACCACCGATACCAGCAAAAGCTTGCTGCAGGCCATCGGCGATACCGTAAGAGCTTATAATAAATAGTCAAAAAAAGCGCGAGCAGCAAGGGAACTAATCCCCTGCTGCTCGCGTGCTTTTCACTGTACGGAACCCTTAATTGATCTCCAAATCAAACCCGTTCTGAATGTAATACAGATCAGGATAGGCGATATTGCGGGTAACCAGGTTGTTGAATGTGGCCGAACCGTTGCCGGTGTAAGTAAAGATCGCGGCGCCTTGATGCGGTCCGGAGAAACGCGAAGTGGTTACCCCGTCCAGGCCGGTGCCGTCGATCGTGATGTTGTTGAACACGATGTTTTGGAAGCCGCCGCCGTATCCGAGCTGGATGGCGTCACGTTGGCTGTTGATGATATCGATGTTGTTGAACGTGACGTTCTGGATGGCGTCAGTCGAAGCTTCCAGATCGATGGCGCCGCGTTCTCCGTTATATAGGTCTTTGCTGGTGCCGCTGTTGATGATCGTGGTATCCGTGAACTCAATGCCGATATTATTTTGGAAATGATAACCCGGGAACACGGTGTTCATACGGATGCCGGAGCCGCCGACAGCGTCGATGATCAGGTTGTGGGTAGCCTTGTGTCCGCTGCCGCCAAAAATGCCGATGCCGCCGGCGCGCCAGTTGTTTTCGATCGTGTTGTACGAGAACGTATTGTTAACTCCGGCGGGAACGCCGTTTACGTTACTCGTCCAGATGGCCAGCGCGTCGTCGCCGTTATTGCGCAGGTTGCTGTTGCGTACGGTCGAATGGCTGGTGCCTTGGGCGAAATTGACCCCATCGGCAAGGTTGTTGCGGATGCGGCTGTTTTCGATGACCAGCCCCGTTGCGGTCATGGCCGGCGTATGGGCGTAATCCCCGACCCAGAACCCGCATTCAAAATGCTCCACCCATACGTTGTGGATCTTCGAGTTCGTGCCGAAATTGTCCATGAAACCTTTATACACGGCTTCCTGGTTGTATCGCGACCGCAAACTCGAGTTCATGTATACATTACTAAAATCAAGCTGACCTGAAATGCGGAGCGAGATGCCGCCGGACGCCCGATTGGAATTGGTGAACTGCAGATTCGTATGCCAGATCCCCGCGCCCATGACCTTGAGATCATCGATCATTTTGCTCGCCGAACCGATTTCCCACATGCCTCCAAGATGGAAGGTGCCCTCCGGAATATACAGAGTTTTGCCTTCCGCCACAGCCGCATTCACGGCTGCTTTAAAAGCGTCAAGGTCATCCTGGCCATCGTCCGCGACAGCGCCGTAATCGGTGACGGAAACCGCATTGGCCGGACGCGCGATAGGATCGGGAACCTGCTCAATTTCAATGAAGTCTACACCGTATTCGATGTTGTCGCTGCCCTTTTGAATGCGGATCGTGTCGCCGGGTTCAAGGGACGTGTCCAGCTTCCAATGCACTTCATCGAAACGGAAGAGCGGGCGTCCCGCGCCGGGCGTATCTCCGGGCTGATCACCCGAGAAGTATTGCCAGTTATAGTACGAGGTCAACGGTACGGCCTTCACCTTGGCGCCGTTGACATAAACGTCAAGTGAGCCGTTTTGTCCCATCCCGTCGGAGGAATCGGGCATCGTGAAGCGCATCGTCACACCGTCCCCGCCTTGCCCCGGTTTAACCGTCCATTCCAGATAGGAGCCGCTTGAAGGCAGGGCGACGTATTTTTGACCGGAGGCCTCGGATGCGGTCAGCGCCTGATCGAAGGCCGGCGCGCTCATCAGTACAGCGCCGCCGCCGCGGACAGCCTCATCGGTGTCATAGCGGAAATACGGCATGCTTGCCCCACGCTGAGCGTACACGGCCAGGCTGGCCGAACTGGTGTTGTTTTCCCGTTTCACCGCAGCTTCATTCTCGTCCGGGGCCACGGTGATCTGGACCGTGTAGTTTCCGTCCGCTGCCGTCCACGTTCCCGGAATGGCGATATCGGCGTCTGCGCCTGCCGCCAAAGCGCCCTGATAAGCTCCGTTTAACGTTTGCAGCGTTGTGCCGGCGGCATTTTTAAGCGTTAGCGTAACTTCATGTGCGCCGCCAGCCGTTGCGATCGAGCCTTGGTTTTTTAGGTTCACATGAAAAGATACCGCGTCCCCGGAAGCCGGGGGGCTTGGCGTCCAGGAGACCGTTCCGACCAGGTCGGAGCTGGCTATGGGCGCGATGACGAGCGGTGTTGGATTCGTAAATTCGTTGTTCGTCTTATCCAGCTCGATTACCGAATTGCGCTCGTCGGCCTTGGCGCTGACCGTGTAAGATGCGGCGGTTTTCGCGCCGGCATTCAGCGATACTGTCGCTACAGCGCCGGCATCCAGCGCTTCGACAGGGGAAGTGCCGGCCAGCGTTCCGTTCAGGTAGAAGCCCACATCCGTCGCTGGAGAGGGGGATGTGCCGATATTTTTCACGGTTGCATTTAAAGTAACCTCATCCGTTTCACCCGGGTTATTCGGCGTCCAGGATAAAGCGGTCACGGTTAAGTCCGGATTGGCCGCCGGGACACCGAAAACCTGAAACTCCGCAACCTGCCCGCCAGGCGCTCCGGAGTTTGCCGTGAACCGCAGCTGTACGCTGCTCGCCGTTCCGCTGACGGGAATCGTTACAGTGTTTTGCGTAGCCGGGTTAAAGGTGTATTTTGCCGCGGAAACCAGGTTCGCAAAGGTCGAGGAGCCTTGCTCGCGGCCCAGCACCTGGATCGTTTGCGTGCGCGTTCCCCACTCGCTTGCCGGGTTTAGTTTGATCACTACCGAGGAAAGGTTGGCGTTGGCTCCCAAGTCTACGGTTAATGTGCTTGGATGGCCGTTTCCTTCCCAATACGTGTTTATGTTGTCATCATTGGCATTGGCGGCCACATAATTGAAGGTGGCAGAGGAGGCCTCAATCGGTTTGCCGGCCGCCAGATTTGTCCCGTCGCCTGGCTCTTCACCAGGATCGGTGCCAGGATCAGGATCGCCGCCCCCGTTCTCGCTCCCGTATACCTCCACTTCGGAAAATTGCGCTGCCGGCCAGCCCGTATTGGCCGTCACTTGGATTCGGACGTAACGGGCGGTAAAGGCCGCAAAATCGATCTCCACCGTGTTGTCGGCTGCCGGATCAAACGTATACTCGGCGGAGTCGACGATGGGCGAGAAGCTTGCGCCGTCATCGCTTCCCTGAACCGATAACGTTTGCGTGCGCGATTCCCAGCCCGCCGGCAGCTTCAGAACCACCCGGTCGACGCTGGTTTCGCTGCCCAGGTCGGTTTGAATCCACTGCGGAAACGCATTGTTTGTACTCTCCCAATAGGTGTTTTGATTATTGTCGAAAGCGTTTGCAGCAACATAAACGTCGTTATGGCCGCTTGCCGCACTGGCTTTACCCAAGGCCAGGTTGGCCCCTTCGGCGGCTTGAACCGCAGATGAACCGAGCGGGAGCAGAACGGCCCCTACCAACAATGCCATGATGCTTAACCATACCCAATACTTTTTCATTAGTACCCTCCAATTTTTTAAGAAGTTCAACAATTTTAGACTAATAAAACCTACGATATATTCACTCCTTTTCAATAATTTAGAAAATAAGCATAAACGCCAATCCTTCTAAATGGAAGTAGTTTTTCTACGGGAATGATGTGTAATTTTACGCAAAAGAATGGTAATTTTCTTCCCGAAGGCTCGACATTTTTTTGCAAAAGACTCTTGACTATCTAGTCTATCGGACTTATTCTAAAACTAGATTGGTAGATTTATGAAAGTTAAATATTTTAGTGGTTGATAAAGGCAAATCCATCGAAAGGTGGAGACGCAAAACTATAGGGGTTAAGGCGGCATGTTCGCTATACCAGCCAGTTACCGATCAAGAGGCCAGCGTTTCTTTAACGTTGCATGGCGGACCTTCTTATTTCGGTAAGAAGGTCTTTTTTGTTGGCTTGGACTTCATTTTCATATTGATAAAGGCAAATCCATCGAAAGATGGGGACGCAAAGCTATAGGGGCTACCACGGGAATCCGTAACGCCAGCCAGTTGCCGATATGGAAGCCAAACGTAAATACACGGTATTTCGTTTCTTCCTGAATCGGTTGAATACGCATCGTATTCGGTGCGCTTCGGGAGGAACACGGGATGAGACGAATCGTTTATTTGGCGTTTGCACTTATTTTTGCTATGAATCTAGCGGCAATTCCGGCCCATGCGGAAGATAATCAAAGTTTGGTTAATGATATTGTCGTGTTGCCTAAAGAGGAATACAACAAGAGCGATGCAGGCAAAATGATAAGCCGTCTCTCCGAAATTCCGGCTTCTCTTCTTGAGGGCTTGAAGGACAACGGCGTCAAAATCAAACTGGTCAACGGCAAAATTACCGATGAACCGGAATTTGCCCAGTACAAGGGCGTTACTCCGAGAGGCTGGGAGAAGACCGGGCTGACCTGGGACGATGTGCCTGGCGTCAGCATGAACGTGGTGATCGTAAGAATCGGGTACAGCAACAAGGGGAAAGGCCACAACGGACAAAACCTGGAGCTTCATGAAACGTTCCATGCGATTGACCGGATTGTGTTGAATAACATTAGCTCTTCGCTTGAATTTACGGAAATTTGGCAAAAAGAAGCTAACAATGATTACAGCGGGGACGGTTATCTTTCGGCGTATTCGAACGAGTATTTTGCGGAGACGTCAACCTTGTATTTTTACAGTGAAGAAACGAAGAAGAAGCTGAAAGAGGACATGCCTTTGACCTACGAGTTTTTGGACAAGCTGTACGCCGCCAATTAAACATAAAAAACAGCTCCCCTCCGGTTGGCTTAACCGGAAGGGAGCGTGCTTTGTTCTTATTAAGGATAGACGCGGCCAGGTTTTACTTCTTCCCAAACCTCGACTCCGGATTCATTTCTGGAGTATTCATGATGATTGGTGGCTTCAAGAATATCGTAGTAATACCACATGCTAGAGATATTGTCCGGCCACTGCTTCGTATCCTTATGAATTCCGTCCTTATCGACTTTTCTGTTCAGTACGCTGTTGATGAATTTCGCTGCTTCAGCCCGGGTAATATATTGATCCGGTTTGAAGGTTCCGTCCGCGTAGCCTTTGATCCAGCCTTTGTTGGCTGCGGAGGCGATATATTTTTCCGCCCAGTGTCCCGTGATGTCCGTGAACATATCGTTTGACCGTTCGTCCAGCTTGTCAAAGCGGGAAGCGATCGCCGCAAACTCGGCTCTGGTAATATATTGCCCCGGCTTAAAGGTGCCGTCCGGATATCCCGTAATAATTCCGGCATTCCCCATCGTAGAAATGTGCTTGTTGGACCAGCGCGTATTTCCAACGTCGGAGAAGGAATTACCGGTTTTCAGGTAGGCGGAGCGGCTTTCATCATCCAGCAACCGGTAGAAGATCGCCGCGACTTCTTCACGGGTAATATTGTTCAGCGGCTTAACCGTGCCGTCCGGGTAACCGTTAATGTAGTCGTAATGGTTTTCCATTTCAAGTGTTGGCGGAACGGCAGGCAACGGCGGAAGTGGATCTACTTCCGGTGTGCTTGGGCTTGGATTTGGGTTTGAACTTCCCGAATTATCCGATCCGCTGGAGCCGGATGAATCCGACGATTTTTTAGTGTAGTAGAACGTGTACTCTTGGCTTTCCTGATCACTAAACGTGTAGGAATCGGTTGTTTTCACCGGAGTGTAGCCGGATACCGATACGGCCGTAAGTGTTTTCGTCTCCCCCGGCTTGCCGGATACCGTGGTCGGGTTCGCAAGTTGCCGGTTCGTGCCCTTTTCCAAATACTTGACGGTTAATTGACGATCCGCTGATGCGTTTTTCGTGTAAAAGAAGACATAAGTCTGATTCGGATCGTTGGTCCAAGTATGCGTGTGGTTCGCAACTTCCGGAGTATATCCATCTACCTGTTTAGCGGAGAGGTCTATTTCGGCGCCAATGCGGCCTTTGTAGATCTCCTGTGCGACCAGCTCGTTACCTGTTTCTCGATCTCGATAGGAGACGGTGATCTGTGCCAACTCAGCCGGTTCGCCTTTAACGTAGTAGATGGTGTATTCCTGTCCCGGTTCTAGTGTAATTTTAATGTCGTACTTGGTTTGTTCCGGGAAATAAACGGCGTCGGTCACTGAAATAGGTTCAGGATAAAAGACCAAATTCGTTCCAGCAATACCTTTGGAAGTCGTTGGCCCGATAAGCTCTTCATTGGTCTCTCGGTCCACATGGTGGATCGTTATATTACGTTCCTGACCGGTATTACTTTGAGTATACTTGAAGACGAATTGCTGCACCTGATCTTCCGTGAAGGTGTACGGTACTTCATAAGCGTGCGGTTTGTATACCGCCCCCGTGACGGTGTCCGTGTAATCTACGGCCGTCAGAGTAATTTTTTCGCCTACTTTGCCCAAACGCTCGGTTGGATTCAGCAGGTCTTTACCTGTCTGCTGATCCACGTATCTGACGGTCAGAGTTCTGCTGTCTTCTGGTTCGGTGGCGTTGGCTGTGTAGTAGAAGATGTGCGGAGCATTTTCCACGCCAAGCTCATAGTTGTAAGTTGGCTCGACCGGGGTGTAGCCCGGGATGCCAATCGCTTTGAGCTCGAGCGTTTGCCCGGTCACGCCTTCAACCGTAGTTGGGTCAGCGAGTTTCTTGTTCGTGCCTTGCTCGAGATACTGCACTTCTACGCTTTGCTTATCAGCCGTGTAGTAGAAGGTGTACTCGTTGTTGCCTTCGGCTTTAATCGTGTACTCATACGACTCGTTTTCCGGGGTGTAGCCCGGGACTTCGACAGCCTTCAGAGTTACGGTTTCGCCGGTGTGCCCCGTTACGGTTTGAGCCTTAGCAAGTTCATTCCCCAATTCCTTATCAACGAACTTCACTGTAACGGTTTGCTCGCTCGGTGTGTAGAAGAAGATATGCGGAGCATTTTCCACGCCAAGCTCATAATTGAAAGTTGGCTCCACCGGGGTGTAGCCCGGGATGCCAATCGCTTTGAGCTCGAGCGTTTGCCCAGTCACGCCTTCAACTGTAGTTGGGTCAGCGAGTTTCTTGTTCGTGCCTTGTTCGAGATACTGTACTTCTACGCTTTGCTTATTAGCCGTGTAGTAGAAGATGTACTCGTTGTTGCCCTCGGCTTTAATCGTGTACTCATACGACTCGTTTTCCGGGGTGTAGCCCGGGACTTCGACAGCCTTCAGAGTTACGGTTTCGCCGGTGCGCCCCGTTACGGTTTGAGCCTTAGCAAGTTCATTCCCCAATTCCTTATCCACGAACTTCACTGTAACGGTTTGTTCGCTTGGTGTGTAATAGAAGATATGCGGAGCATTTTCCACGCCAAGCTCATAGTTGAAAGTTGGCTCAACCGGGGTGTAGCCGGGGATGCCAATCGCTTTGAGCTCGAGCGTTTGCCCAGTCACGCCTTCAACCGTAGTTGGGTCAGCGAGTTTCTTGTTCGTGCCTTGCTCGAGATACTGTACTTCTACGCTTTGCTTATTAGCCGTGTAGTAGAAGATGTACTCGTTGTTGCCCTCGGCTTTAATCGTGTACTCGGCAGTTTTGTTTTCCGGAGTGTAGCCCGGAATTTCAGCTGCTTTGAGAGTTACGGTTTCGCCGGTCACACCCGGAACATTTTGAGACGGAAGCAGTTCTTTCCCCGTGTTCTTATCCACAAACTTCACCGAAACGGTTTGTTCGCTTGGTGTGTAATAGAAGATATGCGGAGCATTTTCCACGCCAAGCTCATAGTTGAAAGTTGGCTCAACCGGGGTGTAGCCGGGGATGCCAATCGCTTTGAGCTCGAGCGTTTGCCCAGTCACGCCTTCAACCGTAGTTGGGTCAGCGAGTTTCTTGTTCGTGCCTTGCTCGAGGTACTGCACTTCTACGCTTTGCTTATCAGCGATGTAGTAGAAGGTGTACTCGTTGCCTTCAGGCTGAATCGTGTACTCGTAAGACTCGTTTACCGGGGTGTAGCCCGGAACATCGGCAGCCGTCAGAGTCACTTTTTGTCCAGCAGCACCTTTTACCGTGGTCGATTGAGCGAGTTCTTTTTCAGTTCCCTGCTCCAAATAATGAACGGTGACTGTTCGTTCAACCGCTTCCTCATATCCAAACCAAACCGTTGGTGTTGGATTGGCGGCGGTGAGCCGGATGCTTGCAGGATTTTCCCCTACTTTCCATTGATACCCGGCAATGTTTTTGGCTGTTACGGAATATTCCGCAGCCCCGATCGGCAAAGCCTCATTCCCGTTTTGATCCTTGTAATACTCGCTATAAAGCAATTCCGCGAATTCCGGCCCTTCCACTTCAACGCCTTCGGCATTGACGGGCTTGCCGTTCGCATTGACTTTATAGCCCTTCATGAGGATGGAACCGTTGCCGATACTTACTTTCGGCACCTCAAAATCCTTCGAAACTTTCTCGTTGTTAACATTCGTATAATCGATTGTCGTTTTGCCGTTCGTAGGATAGAGGATGTCAGAAACGGGGTTTTTGGATTGGTCCAAGACCACTTTGTAAGTCAGTGTAGCAGGTTCACCTTCGGCGATGTTGCCGATGTCCCAAGTAAATGTCTCGGTTGCGGCGTTCCAAGTTACCGTACCTTGCGATGCGGAATAATCCTGAGGACCAACTTGTGCGCCTTGCTTCTTGAGATTGAACATGTCTCCCATGGGATCAACGACTTTGGCCTCTTGAGCCGCATAGGCGATTTTTCCGGCCATTTCGCGGAAAATCGTGTTCAAATCATCGCTGTTGGCAGGGAAGTAACCTTCGCTTTGAATATCTTTCAAGACGTTCATCGCGTTGCTGTTGTTTGAGACTTCCAAGCCTACCGAAAAAATCTTGAGTCCTGCATCTTTGGCGATTTTTGCTTCGGAAATGGTACCGATGCCGTTATCTTTCACAGAATAGTTGTCAATTTTGTAATTCGACAGAGTGTAATTACTACCATTTCCAAGCCTATTCCCATAATTAAATTTTGTGATCGCAAATTTATAATTGCTGTTAGTCCAATCGAAACTCGTAGCCTCTGTTCCTTTGAAGCTGTAGGTCGGCTCGCCGTCGCTCAAAACAACGATGAATTTATTTTGCGCCGAACTGCTGCT
The DNA here is from genome assembly GCF_046567315.2 of Paenibacillus lacisediminis. Lineage (NCBI taxonomy): Bacteria > Bacillati > Bacillota > Bacilli > Caryophanales > Paenibacillaceae > Paenibacillus > Paenibacillus lacisediminis. Next base: position 87,256 of record NZ_JBKIAX020000005.1, read on the forward strand.
CAAAAGATCGCGGGCATTTTTCACCCCTGCCTGAATATTGGTGCCGCCGTTGGCATTAATGCCGTCAATGGCATTCTTCAACGCTTCCTTTTGCGCCGGTCCTTTAAAATCAGAAACCAGCGTGGCGGATTCGTTAAAGGATACTACCGCAATCCGGGTGGACGATTCGGTTAACAGCAAATTATCCACGAATTTTTTCGCGGCCGTTTTTGCGTTGGCCATTTTTTTATTGGTTTCCCAAGGCCAAGTTGTATTCACCATACTCCCTGACTTATCGATGACCAGCACCACGTCCGAGCTAGTCTGGACGTTTTTTCCCTCAGCCTTGAGCGTGATTTCCCATTCGCCCGGGTTCCCCGTAGGTTGGGCGGTTTTGCTCAATTGAATGGCTCCGGGATTCGGCCAGACGGGATCCCCCGAACTTGCGCCGAAGACAGAGATGGGACTCGCAAAAAGCGAAAACATGCAAATCCAAGATAATATAATTTTTAACCCGCGTTTCATAGGTTCCTCCTCATTTTTTCATAGAATTCCTCCCTTTCAGGCACTAATGATCTACCCTCCCTTGCTGCTTGGGTATTTTATATATCTCACGGAAAAATCCGTTGAGAACGAGGGGAAAATAAAAAGGCTGCATAAACAATTACATTCATTGTTATGCAGCCGGACGGTCATTAATTCTTCACAAATTGTTAGACTCCAAGGCTTTGCGACCTAATCTTTCGATTAGTGTGCCAGATATTCGCTTGTGGTTAAAAAGGCCTAGCGATTAGTTAGATATTACCAAACAGATATTAAACAATTTCAATATATTTCAAAAAAAAGCACTTGTCAACAATGAAATTGATAAAAAAATCACAGCAAAGATGATCCAAGCTTCCTCAAAATCGGAAATACTCACAAGCAAGGCATCTTATATTAAACATTATAACGTTATATTTACTATACGATACTTCCGTGTTATGCTAAACGCAGCTTAAACATTATAACGTTTATCCAAAAGAGGCGATCAAAGTGAAAGAAAAATTCGTTCTCCGCCATCTTAAACGGGTGACCGGAGAAGAGATCGACATCGTGATCGAGGCTGGGAAAATCGCCGCGATTACCCCAGCCGGCCAGGCTCATGGAGACAAAGGATGGAGCGGACAGGAGCTTGCGGGCGCCCCGGCAACATCGGAGGCGTCCAGTCTACCCGGACGTGTGGACATCACCGACGGAACAAGAACACGCAGCGCTTCCCCCGTCTACGTATCTAGCGGTTGGATTGATATGCATGTCCACGCTTTTCCGGAATTCGATCCGTACGGTGACGAAATCGACGAGATTGGCGTCAAGCGGGGCGTCACGACGATCGTGGACGCCGGCAGCTGCGGCGCAGACCGGATCGGCGATCTCGTGGCCAGCGGGAAGCAGGCCGACACCAACCTGCTGGCGTTTTTGAACATTTCGCGGATCGGGCTGAAACGCATCGACGAATTGGCGGAATTGGCTTGGATCGACCAGGACCGTGTGAAACAGGCGCTTGCGGATTACGGTGCTTCCATCGTCGGCCTCAAGGCGCGGATCAGCCATAGCGTGGTCCGTGAGAACGGCGTGGAGCCGCTGCGCATCGCGCGGGAGCTTTCGCAGAAGACGGGGCTGCCGCTGATGGTGCACATCGGTTCCGCGCCGCCCGATATCCGGGAGGTAATCCCGCTGCTGCAGCGAAAAGATATCATTACTCATTACCTCAACGGCAAAGCCAACAACCTGTTTGATGCCGAGGGCGAACCGCTTCAGGTGCTCCGTGACGCCATCAGCCGGGGCGTTCATCTCGATGTCGGCCACGGCACGGCCAGCTTCTCCTTCCGGGTGGCCGAGGCGGCCAAACGGCACTGCATCGGCCCGGATACGATCAGCACGGACATTTACCGGGGCAACCGGCTGAACGGCCCGGTGTACAGCATGGCGAATGTGCTGAGCAAGTTCCTATACCTCGGCTACTCGCTTGAAGAGGTCATCGCCGCGGTTACCACGCGCGCGGCGCAGTGGCTAGGCAGGGAGGAGCTTGGCCGCATCAAGGTCGGCGATCCCGCTAATTTAACGTTGTTTACCGTAGAGGAAGCAGCGGCTACGCTTGTCGATTCAGAAGGAGAGCAGCGCGTCTCGGACCGCCGCATCGAAGCCAAAGGAGTGATTGTTGATGGAAAATTCATTAAATGCCAAGTACGGGCTTAAACGCGTCATTAACGCCAGCGGGCGGATGAGCATTCTGGGTGTGTCCGCGCCAAGCGACACCGTGATGGAGGCGATGAAGCAGGGCGGCCAAAGCTATGTGGAAATCGCCGACCTGGTCGACAAGGCTGGAGATCATATCGCAAACCTGATCGGTTCCGAGGCGGCGGTGGTCGTAAATTCGGCTTCGAGCGGCATTGCCCTTTCGGTTGCGGCGATCGTGACCCGGGGTGACCGGCGCCGCAGCCTGCGTTTGCATCAGGAAGAAATTCCGCAAAATGAAATCATTATTTTGAAAGGGCATAATGTGCAGTACGGGGCACCGGTGGAAACGATGGTTTATCTCGGCGGCGGCAAGCTGGTGGAAGTCGGCTACGCCAATGAAGGCCGGGCGGAGCATATTGAGGACGCGATCGGCGATAAGACGGCGGCGATTTTGTATGTGAAGTCGCACCACGCTGTGCAAAAGAACATGATCTCCGTCGAGGAAGCGTGGGAGGTGGCCCGGCGCAACAACGTGCCGATGATCGTGGACGCGGCGGCGGAAGAGGATCTGCAAAAATACGTGAAGTATTCCGATCTGGCGATTTATAGCGGCTCCAAGGCGATCGAGGGTCCCACTTCGGGGATCGTCGCCGGGAAGCGCGCCTTCATCGAATGGGTGAAGGTGCAACTGCACGGAATCGGACGAAGCATGAAGGTGGGCAAGGAAACTTCCTTCGGCTTGCTCCAGGCGCTGGACGAATACATCGTCAAAAAGGACAACAGTGAGCAGGAAAAAGCGGCTTTGCAGGCGTTGATGCCGCTCGGCAGCATCCCTGGAATCTGTGTGACCATCGTGCAGGACGAAGCCGGCCGGGCGATTTACCGGGCTCGGGTACAAATCGATCCGCAGCAGGCTGGTATCACTGCCAAGGAAATGGCCGAGCGGCTGCAAACCGGCGAGATCGCCATCTATACCAGGGACTATGGGGTTAGACAAGGGTATTTCGATATTGATCCACGCCCGCTATTGGGCGACGATATCCTTGTGCTTGCCGCAAAAATACGTGAATTGGCAGGAGGACGTTAACATGTCGCAGATTGCAAAAAGATTTTATAAAAACCGGGTTGCCCTCAATGTGCTGGCGAAAGATATCGCCAATGCCAAAGAGGTTTTCGAAGCGGCGGAAGGCTGTGTGCTGGTCGGAGTGCTGTCCAAGGACTATGCCACGGTAGAGGAAGCCGTGACGGCGATGAAGCAGTACGGCCGGGAAATCGACGACGCGGTGTCGATCGGCCTCGGCGCCGGCGATAACCGCCAGGCGGCGGTCGTCGCGGAGATCGCCAAGCATTATCCCGGAAGCCACATCAACCAGGTGTTTCCGGCCGTCGGAGCCACGCGGGCCAATCTTGGAGCGCAGGACAGTTGGATCAACAGTTTGGTTTCGCCGACGGGCCAGGCCGGGTACGTGAATATTTCCACCGGCCCGGTCAGCGCCGCGCAGCAGGAGCTTGCGGTCGTTCCGGTTAAGGCGGCGATCGCTCTGGTGCGCGACATGGGCGGCAACGCGCTGAAATATTTCCCGATGCAGGGACTTAGCCGCGAAGACGAGCTGCGCGCCGTAGCAAAGGCTTGCGCCGAAGCGGACTTTGCCCTTGAGCCGACCGGCGGCATTGACTTGGACAACTTTGAAGCTATTTTACGGATCGCCCTGGAAGCTGGAGTTCCGCAAGTGATTCCGCACGTGTATTCTTCGATCATCGACAAGGAGACAGGCAAAACCAATGTAGCGGACGTACTGCTGCTGACCAAAATCATGAAAATGCTGGCGGATCAATATGCCTAAGCGCATAGCGGCGTTCGGCGAGGTCATGATGCGCCTGCAGGTGCCGGGGTATGAGACGCTGCAGCAGGGAGATACACTGAAGTACTCTTTTTCCGGCACAGGCGTCAACGTCGTTTCCGCTTTAACCCGCTACGGGCATACGGGATGGCTGGTCACCCGCTTACCGGACAATTCGCTGGGCGACGCCGCAGTAGCCTACCTGCGCAAGCTTGGCATCGATGTCGCCCGCGTCGTCCGCGGCGGCCAATACATCGGCATGTACTTTTTGGAAAACGGCTTTGGCGCGAGGCCCAGCCGCGTGACTTACACGAACCGTCTGGAGAGCAGCTTTAACACCGCAACCGAAGGGACTTACGATGTTGCGGAGATCGCGGCCGGTATCGATGCGGTTCATTTCTGCGGAATTACGCTGGCGATGAATGACAGCGTGCGCGCGCAGATGAAATTGCTCGCCGAAGCGGTCAAACGGCGGGGCGGCCAGGTGATTTTCGACTGCAACTACCGTCCGTCCCTCTGGGGAGAAGGCGGCTATGCCAAAGCCAAACCGCATTATGAGGCGATGCTGCGGCTGGCCGATATCGTGTTGATGAACGAAAAAGACGCCATGCTCACCCTCGGCATGAACACAACGAAGCGGGAACGGGAAGAACAGCTCGCGGAGCTGATTCCGGGCGTGGCGGCAGAATACGGTATTTCCGTGATCGCCGGAACGCACCGCTTTATCCACGGGGACAATTCCCATTCACTGCGCGGATTTGTGTACAGAGACGGGCGATTGGTCTTTTCCGAGCGGCTGACGTTTTCCGTTTATGATAGAATAGGGGCAGGAGACGCTTTCGCCAGCGGGATCATCCACGGCGAGCTGGCGGGCTTCGCCCCGGAGCAAACCGTCCGGTTTGCGGCCGCGGCGGGGATGCTGGCGCATACCGTGCCGGGCGACACCCCGATGGCGACAGAGGCGGATATCCTCCGGGCGATGGAGCAAGCTTCCCCCGGCGATGTGGAAAGGTAGGGAACAGGGCTGTGAGTTTGTCCCGCAAAGATAGACCGTTATACTTGCAAATCAAAAATATCATCAAGGATCGGATTCTCCATGGCGTTTATCCCCTGGGGACGAACATCCCCTCCGAACCTCAGCTTGAGCAGGAATTCGCCGTAAGCAAAATCACCGTCCGCGGAGCGATCCAGGAGCTCGTTCAGGAGGGGTTTTTGGAAAAGGGCAGCGGCAAAGGCACCCGGGTGATCCGCAACAAAACCGCCTCCAAATGGTCGAAATGGAAGCATTTCACGGAGATTTTGGTGGAAGATGGCCATCGTATCCAAAAAGAGTGGCTGAGCGCCGAAACCGTCCGCAACACAGCGGAATCGGAGCTTTACGGGCTGTTCGGAGAACGTTGCACCAAGCTGGAACGGGTTTATTTTCTCGACGGCAAGCCTTATATTTATTACGTGCATTATGTGGCACCGACGCGAAAAGATTTGGAACTGGCGGATCTTCAGGATCATTCGTTTTACGAACTGTTGGAAGAGCAGGGCATTGTCCTGGATAAGCTTCGGGACGAGTTTGCGGTATCCGTTCCGCCGTCCGAAGCAAGGGAGTTCTTGCGCCTGGCCGAGGGGCTGCCCGTCCTGAAACGCTCGCGTTATTCGCGGGATGCCCAGGGTAAGGTGGCGGAATACAGCATCGGCTACTACAATACGGAATTGCAAAATTACGTCGTCGATTATGATGCGTAAGCGCGGCGTTCATTCTTTATTAAATAAAGGCTGTCCCGGCAGGCGGTCCAATCCGCTTCGGGAGAGCCTTTTACTTTGGCTGTTAAAAGGTGAAACACAGCTTTGCCTGTAAAAGTTGAACTAGAGCACAGGACGGGGGAAGGCAAGAGGGGGAAATGATTCTGAAGAAGCGGTAGCGTTCGCCTTTGTGAGCGGATTTCTACTATATTTGAATTCGCACAATCAAAGAAATCCGGGAACAACAGCGATCGTAAGAACATTTCACCCGGCTGCCTCTATCCGTACAATTTTTAGTTCAACTCATATGACTAGCGGATGAAGCCTCACGGCAAACCAACGATATTATTCGGACGTTTTCGAAAGTTTATGGGATATTTCCTCCGAAAAGCCGGGGCTATAATAGCAGTAGGGCATATATAAAGGGCTTACATGAGGAGGAGCACAGATGAAGATTACGAGGCACCCGGACAATCCGATCGTGGTACCGGGAGATTTTGAATGGAGAAAAGTAACCGTATTCAATCCTGCGGTGATTATCGATAACGGCAAATTTTATATGATCGAGCGGACGGCGGGATCGCTGACCCCGTGTAAAAACTTCTTGGGGCTCCTGGAAAGCGAGGATGGCGTGCATTTCACCCATGTGAAGGATGAACCGATCGTCACGCCGGACATGCTTGGTTTTCCTTACGGAAGCGTGCAGGACCCGCGGATCGTCAAAATCGACGGTACGTTTTACATGAACTATGCGCTGCGTCCGTGCGCGATGAGCTACTATCCGACCGGCCGGGGCGTGCCGGAGCGCTCGATTCCCGAGTATCCGGACGGCTGGGGCGAGCAGGAGGGGCATTGGCTGACGCGCTCGTCGATCCTGGCCTCCAAAAACCTGATCGACTGGGAGTTTGTGGCCGACACGACGCCGCTCGACATTAACGACCGTGACAACATCTTGTTCCCCGAGAAAATAAACGGCAAGTTCGTGCTGCTGCGCCGGCCGGAGGAATATGTAGGCGAAGCCTATGGCACGGAAAAAGCGGCGATGTGGATCACCTATTCTGACGATCTGATCCATTGGGAGGAGCCGAAGCTGCTGGCGAAGGCCGAAAACCCGGCCTGGGAATCGCGCAAAATCGGGGGATCGACGCCTCCGGTGCGCACCGATCGGGGCTGGCTGGTGTTGTACCACGGGGTGGACGACGAGATTGTGTACCGGGTCGGCGCGATGCTGCTTGATCTGGATAATCCGGAAAAAATTATCGCCCGCACGAAAAATTTCATCATGGAACCGGAAACGTATTACGAAAAATTCGGCTACCAGATTCCGAACGTGATTTTCCCGACGGGGAACGTGGTGAAGGACGGCCTGCTCTACATCTACTATGGAGTGACCGACACGGCGATCGCACTGGCCACGGTACCGGTAGAGGAGCTCGTCGATTACATTTTGAACGAACCTCAAGCTTAAAGAGGTAGTTCAAAAAGTCAACTTTTGAAGATTTAAGAATGAATAGTCACCGAAGTGTGCCTTCCTTAAATCGCAAGAAAAACTTCAACTTAGGGCGGTCTGTCTTCTTTGATTGTGCGCCGATAGAGTTTTTCTTATCACGAAGCAGGTCAGAAAGTGGTCTCGACGTCGAATCTTGAATTCAGCCGGGCCTTCCGTTGCTCACGTACCCAACGTACGCTCCGCTACTCAGTCCCTAGCTTCATTCAACCTTCTCGGTGCTGAAAAGCCGACTTTTTGAACACGCACTTAATGCTCGTTCCATGGAATGACCGCGTCAGAGCGGTTATTCTCAGAAGGGAATTGCAAACGCTTACTGAAAGCGTGACGAAAATTCTTGCCATAGTGTGACATCGTAAAAATAAAATTAGAATGTTAGATTATATAACATATTTTCTGCAACTAAAATCTAAGTCGTCAAAATCACCTTAATATTTTGGATATAATCGAAGATTTGTGGGATATAGTCGAATATTCACTCCTTTTATAATAGGTAATATAACGGATGAAGATATAAAATAGGTCATTATCTGTTATGTTTCGGAAATGATTATAAAATAACACGAGAAGAGGGTTGATTATGGGCAAAACACAGAGAGGCAAAAAAGTGGTACTGCTTGGTTTGGTTGCGGTGCTGTCCCTGTTCGCGGCGGCTTGCGGCAACGATAATGCGGCCGAGGGCGGCAGCGGCAACGCCGGCGCGGCAGGCGGGACGGAAACGATTACTTTGAACATGATGCATCCTTGGACGTCCCCGAACGTGGACAATGAAGTGTACAAGGCGCGGATCGCCGAATTCGAAAAAGAGCATCCAAACATCGTGATCAAGCAAGACGGCGTGCCGTCGGCCCAATATAAAACGAAGCTGCGTACCCTGGCGGCGGCCAACAATTTGGCGGACATCAACGTCGTATGGCCTGGTGCGGATTTGGCTCCGCTCGTTGCCGGCAACCTGCTGGAGCCGATCAACGGGATGATGGACAACTGGGGTTCGATTCTGCCGGAGAGCGCGCTTGCCGGATTCAACGTGGACGGACAGCAATATGCGATACCAACCAAACAGAACTTCGTGGACATCATTTACTACAACAAAGAGATGTTCGCGCAGGTGGGTTATGATCAATTCCCGGACACCTACGATAAATTCATCGATGCGGTGAAAAAGCTGAAGGCAGCGGGGATCACCCCGATTTCGCTCGGCAACAAGGAGCAATGGCCGCTGCAATCGTCTTACATTTCGATCATCGGCGACCGCTTTACGGGCAGCGATTTCCTGCCGGCGGTGCTGGCGGGAAAAGCGAAGTTTACCGATCCGGAGTTCGTCAAAGCATTATCGGTCATCGATGAGCTGACGAAGCTGGGCGCCTTCAATACGGACGCCAACAACATGGACTCCGTGCAAGCCCAGGATTATTTCATTCAAGGCAAGGCGGCGATGCATATTTCCTCCGCGACCGTTGACGGCAGAGTGCGGATCAACAACGAAGAGGGGGACAAGTTCGGCATCGCCCTATTCCCAAGCGTAGAAGGTGGCAAAGGCGATCCGAAGAAAAGCGCCGGCGTCGTACAATACGGAATCGCCATTAAAAGCGGACTTGATGAGAAAAAGAAACAGGCTGCCGAAGAGTTCATGAAATATTTTGTAAATGAAGATCTGTACAAAGAGCTGATCCGCAACGGCGTTGTCGTGCCGGCGAAAGTGGAGATTCCGGAGGATGCCAGCCCTTATCTGAAAGAAATGCTAGCGCTGACCGGGAACGGAACGGCTCCGGTATTCGACAGCGTCATTCCTACGCAGGTGGTGGACGTGCTGCAAAACGGGCTGCAAGCGTTGACAGTGGGTCGAGGCACGCCGGAAGAGCTGGCCAAGGAAGTTCAGGAAGCCATGGATAACATGAACTGATTTAAAAATCTGCCTTGTGGAGAAAACCCGATTACCGGGTTTTCTTCATTCATAGGCCTTAAAAGCAAGGCATGAAGCCTAATCTCGACATAAAGGAGGGACCTGAAGATGCAAACTTTACGAGGAACGAAGCTGGCGATATTTCTCGGCTTGCTTCCGGCGCTGATCGTCTATGTGGGCATTGCCATCGTTCCGATCGGGCTGTCGCTTTATTATTCGTTAATGGATTGGAACGGCATTGGCGCGATGAAGTTTATCGGGCTCAAAAATTTCGCGCACATTTTAAGCGATGACACGTTTTGGCTGTCCGTCAAAAACAACGTCATCATCATGGTGACCGGCCTGATCGGGCAAATTCCGCTGGGGCTGCTGCTTGCGCTCCTGCTGAACCGCGGCCTGAAAGGTTCCGGCTTTTTCCGCACCGTCGGCTTTATGCCGGTTGTCATTTCCTCCGTGATGGTGTCCCTGATCTGGGGCATGATCTACAACACGGAGTACGGCATGCTGAACAATCTGCTTGGCTTTCTCGGCCTGGACGGCTGGAAGCAGAACTGGCTCGGCGATAACCGCTGGTCCATGCTGGCGATCAGCATCGCCTACATCTGGCAAAACTGCGGGCTTTATATGGTTATTTTCCTGGCCGCGCTGCAAAATATTCCCGACGAGGTCAACGAGGCCTCCGAGCTGGACGGGGCAACGGGGCTCAAGCGCACCTGGCGCATCACGATTCCGATGATCCGCGGTACGATCATGGTGGGAGTCGTTTACAGCATCAGCAACTCTTTCCGCGTTTTCGATCTAATCCAGATTTTGACTGGCGGCGGCCCTGCTCATCAGACGGAGGTCATGACGATCCATATGTACAACAGCGCCTTTATGAACATGCGTTACGGTTACGGCAGCGCCGTGTCGATCCTGATCTTGCTGTTCAGCCTGATCGTCATCAGCCTGATCAACCGTTTAGGCCGCGAGAAAGATGCTTAAGGAGGGAGGGATTTGCGATGCATAAAAAGTCCTTAGGGTTTCGATTATTTGCGTACACTTTTTTGAGCCTATTCGCTATTATGAATATAGTCCCGCTTTTTTGGATGGTGGTGAACTCCTTCAAAAAGGAGCAGGAATACGCGGCCAGCCCGTTTTCGCTGCCGGAAGGCCTGCAGTTCTCCAACTATACGGAAGCGTGGAAGGTCGCGCATATGGACGTTTATTTTTTGAACAGCATCATCGTCACGTTTGCTTCCTTGCTTGTGACCGTATTTTTCGGGGCATTGGCCTCCTATTTCCTGTCGCGGTTTGATTTCAAGCTGCGCGGCTTGACCTACGGATTGTTCCTGTTGGGCATGCTCGTGCCGATTCACGCGACGCTGATTCCGATTTTTCTGATTATGCAGAAACTGCATTTTCTCGATACGTATTTGTCGCTTATTTTGCCGTACACCGCGTTCCACCTTTCTTTGACGATCATTATTCTGGAGGGCTTCATGCGGGGTTTCCCCAAAGATTTGGAGGAATCGGGCGTTATGGACGGCGCGGGGATTTTCCGGATCTTCTGGTCGATTATTCTCCCGATCACCAGGCCGGCGCTCGCCACCGTTATTATTCTCAACTTCATTTATAACTGGAATGAATACCTGTTTGCGCTCGTGCTGATCAGCTCGGCCGAACTGAAAACGCTGCCGCTGGGCCTGGCCAACTTCGTTGGCATCGAAACGGCAAGCTTCACCTTGCAGATGGCCGCGTTGACGATGGCTTTGATCCCGATCATCATCTTTTATCTGCTGCTGCAGAAGCAACTGGTCACCGGCATGACGGCGGGCGCAGTCAAAGGGTAGGCGAGAGGGACAGGCGAGTGGAAGGCCGCCCGCGCCAGGCAAGAACTAGCGGTAAGGCCGCCGGTGCTATGGAAAGAACTGGTGGCAGGCCGCCTGCGCAAGGCAAGAACTGGCGATAAGCCGCCGGTGCTATGGAAAGAACTGGTGGCAAGGCCGCCATGCAAGGCAAGAACTGGCGATAAGCCGGCCTGAGCAAGACAAAGAACTGGTGGCAAGGCCGCCCGCGCTAGGGAGAAATGGCGTGCCGAACGCCAACGCACAAGGCGATGAAGCTAACGGACACCAGAGACGTTAATCGGCTCAAAACAGTGGCTTAAAAATTGTAACGGACACAGGCGACGTTATTGCCCTTCAATCAGCTCAAATAGTCACCATTGGAGGCAAATAAGGTCTTCCGTGTCCGTTAAATCGGGAAATACCCGGGAAATGGGCAAATAAGGTCATTACAGTCCGTTACAGCGCTGATCGGCGCTTTTCTTGATCACCCAGACCTAGCATCAACATCACGACCCCACGGAGGCGACAGCATGATGACAAGCTACAGAAAGGTTCTCGGCAACTTTGGCTTAAAACGGAAGGCGCTGGTCATCTTTTTGCTGTTCGTCATTTTGCCGACCTTCGGCGTTGGTGTGGTTGTGCAGTACCAATTCAACAGGGTGCTGAGAAACGAATTCATCAATTCGACGAAACGAAATTTGGACAATGTCATGGGCCAGCTCGGCGAACAAACGAAAATGGTCGAGGACATCGCCAACTATTTGATATTAAGTCCGGACATGAGGAACTTTCTAAGGACCTCCCCTCCGCTAAGCAGCGAACAGCAGGCCAACCTGAAACGCAACATTGAGGATTTCCTGACGTTCCAGCTGATGTCAAAAGCCTACATCCGGTCGATCGAAATTTCCGGGTTTAACGGCAGCTTCATCGAAATGGGTGAACCGTTCAGCGGCGACGAACAAAGGTGGGAGCAGGCCGCCAAAGCGCGGAAAGGTGCGATCACCTGGACCGAAGGTTACACGCTGCACAGCGATTGGAATGGAGAAGTCCGCGTGCTGTCGATGTTCCGTGTCCTCAATTCCTACAGCCAGATTACGAAACCGCTCGGCCGGTTGATCATCCGCATGGATGAAGCGAGTATCGTTGGTTTGCTGGAAAAAGGAATCTTCAAGGACGGGGCGGGCAGCGTGTTTATCGTTGGTGGCGACGGGCAGCTCATTTTGGGATCGCAGGATCATATGCCAAGCGGCTTCAAGCCGGATGCTTCGCTTTTGGACAAGCTGGCTTCCGGCCGGGGCGATCTGACCTATGAAGTGGAAGGCAAACGTTATTTGACGATTTACAACCGCATGGAAAACACGGACTGGCAAGTGATCGCGATGATCCCGGAAGACAAGGTTGCCGAAGAATTCCGTGGGATCAAGCTGACCATGCTGGTGATTTTGACGGCGATCCTCCTGCTTGGGTTAACGGCTTTGATCGGTTTTCACTATACGATTATCCGTCCGATTTTGCGCTTGAAAAAAGAAACCAACAAAGTTGCGTACGGAGATTTCAACGCGCGGGTTCCTGTGAGTTCCAATGACGAAATTTCCGAATTGAACCGCAAATTCAACGAGATGGTGCAAACGATCCAGCAGCTGATCGAGCATAAATACAAGCTGGAGCTGAGGGAGCGGGAATCGGAGCTGAAGCTGCTGCAAAACCAGATGGACCCGCATTTTTTGTACAATACCCTGGACATGATCCGCTGGACGGCGCGTTTGGAAAAAGCGGCCAAATCGAGCCAATTGATCGAAATGCTGTCGAAATTTTTCCGTTCCAGCGTGAATAATGGGAGCTATCAAACGACGATGCGCAAGGAGCTGGAGTTTGCCCAGTCCTATTTGTATCTGCAGCAGCGCCGGCTTGGCGGCAAGCTGAAATATTCCCTGTATATGGAGGCGGGGATTGAGGAGGCCGTCACGCTCAAGGCGACGATTCAACCGCTGGTGGAGAATTTCCTTAAACACGGGTTGGACCGCAGCAAGCCGGTAAGTGCAGTTCGTGTGCGCTGCTATACCCATGAAGGCGAAATCTGGGTGGACGTCATCGATAACGGCAAAGGGATGGACCCTGGCAGGGAGGAAGAGATCCGGGCGGCCCTGGAGCATTCGCCAAGGAACGGCAATCGGGAGGGCGCCATGCACAACATACACGAGAGATTGTCGATCTATTTTGGGCAGGATTATGGTTTGCAAATCGTTAAAACTTCGGCCAAAGGGACATGGGTGCGGCTGCGTTTTCCCCATACCCAAGGCCAAGAATTAGGGGGTGAGCGCCGTGATTCGTAATCTTTATTCGAGTTTGGCGTCCGACGGAGCGGATAAGCGCATAAGAATGCTGATTGTGGACGATGAGTCGGTGATCTGCCAAGGGCTTCACTATACGATCGACTGGGAGGAGCTTGGCGTGGAGGTCGTGGGAGAGGCCTATGACGGACAAGAAGCGCTGCGTTTGGTTGCGGAACAAAACGTCGACCTGCTGCTCACGGATATCCGCATGGACGGCATGGACGGACTGGAGTTGGCCGCCCGGCTGCGGCAGGACCATCCTGAGGTGCAGGTGGTCATGATCAGCGGTTATGAGGATTTTGGCTATGCGCGCCAGGCGATCCGGCTTGGGGTCAATGATTATTTGCTGAAGCCGGTCGATATCGAGGAATTGACGGAAGTGGTCAAAAAAATCGTCCAAGATATCCGCGTGCGCCAAAGCGAGAGCAGCGACCAGGAAATCAAGCTGTGGCTGTTGGGCATGGCCCGTCATGGGACCGCTTACGGAAAAGAGGCACCGGCTTCGCTGCAGGGCGTCCAGTTCCGCATTTTGGCCACCCAGTTGGCCGAGTTCCACGAACGGTTCGCGAATATGGAGCAGGAGCATTATGAAACGGTCCAGGATTCCTGGCTTCGCGGGCTTCACGGCCATTTGGAGTGCGCTTCCTTTCGGACGGTTTCCGTCTTTGACCACGATAATTTGCTGATCACGCTGCTGTTATCGGAGACCTGGGTCAAGCCGAAAATTTGGGACGATTTGCTGGCCTCGGCCATACCGCCGCTGGCGCCTTTCGAGGGCGGACGAATCTACTGCGGCGCTTCCCGAATTTACGAAAACCTGGCCGATACCGCAGACCGCTGCGCCGAAGCCGCCCGGCTGCTGGCCTATCATGCTTTAGAGGGCCGCCGGGTTCTGTTGGCCGGGGACGACGAAGAACTCCTGGCCGGCCGGAAGAAGGCTGACTTCGATATCGCGGGAACGGTGCAGCGTCTCGTCTCCGCTTTGTTCAAACAGGACCAGAAGGAAGTCAAAACATTGGTGGAAGAGATGTTCGGTCTTTTCCGCGAATCGCGTTTTTTGCTTGCGGAAATCGTGAAAACGTATGAGGAATTATTGGCCCTGCTGCGCCAGCGCCTGCGCAAAAGCGGCATGACCGGACTCGACTTTGGCCATCAGGGCCAGCTGGATCTGAACATTTACAACTCCTATGCCGGGCTCGAAACGCTTGTCCTGGAGGATATGGAGGAGCTGCAGCGGCTGATCGATAAAAACGGGATCGACAAGTCTTACTGGATTATCGAAAAGGCGAAAAAATTCATCATCGAGCAGCACCGCACCGACCTCAAAGCTTCCGAAGTGGCCTCCTGGCTGAAAATCACGCCGAGCTATTTCAGTTATATTTTCAAGCAAAGCACGGGAAAAGGGTTCACCGAATACATGAATGAAATGCGGATCGAACATGCCAAAGCCCTGCTCGCGACGACGCATGACAAGGTGTTTGAGATCGCCGACAAGGTCGGCTACAAGGAATATAAATATTTCGTGTCCGTGTTCAAATCGTATACGGGCATGACGCCGAAGGAATACCGCGGGCTCATGGTCAGCATGGATGCGGCTGCGGACCCAAATGAATAGAGGCCGATAGAACGGGGGAAACGGGATGGAAAAATACAAGCAGTCCGCCGCACCGGTGGAGGAGCGGGTGGAGGATTTGCTCGCCCGGATGACGCTTAGGGAAAAAGTAGGGCAGCTCAACCAGCGGATGTACGGCTGGGATGCCTACGTCCGGCAAGGAGATGAAATTGCGCTCACTGGCGCGTTTAAAGAAGAGGTGTCCCGCGGCGGGGGAATGGGGGCGCTGTACGGCTTGTTCCGCAGTGATCCCTGGTCGGGCGTAAACTACGAAAACGGCATCACCGCGGCGGAAAGCGCCAAAGCGGCGAACATGGTCCAGCGGTACGTGCTGGAGAATACCCGGCTCGGCATCCCCGTGCTGTTGACGGAAGAATGCCCGCACGGCCACCAGGCGCTGGGCGGGACGCTGCTGCCGGTCAATCTCGGCGCCGGCGCGACCTGGAACCCGGCGCTAATGGAGCGGGCATACGCCCATGTGGCGGCGGAAATCCGCAGCCGCGGCGCCCATGTCGGCCTGGTCTCGGCGCTGGATATTTTGCAGGAGCCCCGGTGGGGGCGCTCCGAGGAATGCTTCAGCGAAGACCCTTGCTTGGCCGCCCGGTTTGCGGAGGCCGCGGTCCGCGGAATGCAGGGCGAAGACCCGACGAAGCTGGACGCGCCGGACAAGCTTGCGGTCGTGCTGAAGCATCTATGCGCGCAGGGAGCGGCGCAGGGCGGCCGCAACGCCGGTCCGGCGGCGATCGGGCCGCGGGAGCTGCGGGAGATCCATCTCCCGGCAGCCCGGGCGGGAGCGCTGGCCGGAGCCGCCGGTTTTATGGCGGCGTACAACGAGATCGACGGCGTGCCCTGCCATGCTAACCGCGAACTGCTGACCGGCATTCTCCGCGAGGAATGGGGATTTGACGGTATCGTGATGGCCGACGGCTGCGCAGTCGACCGGCTGCTGGCGCTGACGGGCAGCCACGAATCCGCGGCCGCGCTGGCGTTAACGTCCGGCGTCGACCTCAGCCTGTGGGATACCGCTTTTTCGACGCTGGAGGAAGCGGTCTTGCAGGGGCTGGTGCAGGAAGCCGACATCGACCGGGCGGCCGCGCGCGTGCTGCGGCTGAAATTCCGGCTGGGCCTGTTTGACCGGCCGTATGTTCCGGAGCTGCGGCCGGTGAGCGTCGTCGGCAACCCGGCATTTCAGGAGGTGAACCTGCAGGTCTCCCGCGAAGCGGCCGTGCTGCTCAAAAACGCAGCCGGTTTGCTGCCGCTTGCGCCGAGCGTGAAGCGGATCGCGGTGATCGGGCCAAACGCCGACCGGTTGTACAACCAACTCGGCGATTACACGAGCGTGCAGCGCGAAGGCACCGGTATTACGGTGCTGCAGGGCATCCGCTCGTGCGCCCCGCAAGGCGTGGAAATCATTCACGCCTTGGGCTGCGGCATCCGCGACCGTTCTATGGCGGGGATCGCGGAGGCGGTGGCGGCCGCGAAGGGTGCGGACGTCGCGGTGCTCGTGCTGGGCGGCAGCAGCGCCCGGCAATTCGGCGGCGACTTCGACAGCAACGGCGCGGCCATCGTCTCGGAGGGCAGTCCGTCCGAGATGGACTGCGGCGAAGGCGTCGACCTCGCGGACCTGTCGCTCGGCGGCGTGCAGCGGGAGCTGGCCGAGGCTGTCGCCGCCACCGGCACGCCCGTCGTTGCCGTTGTGATCCAGGGCCGGCCGCATGCGCTGACCGGGATCGACGACCTGTGCGGCGCCGTCCTGTGCGCCTGGTATCCCGGCACGCAAGGCGGCCGGGCGATCGCGGAAATCCTCTTCGGGAAGGTGAACCCGAGCGGCAGACTGCCGGTTTCGCTGCCGCGTTCCTCGGCCCAGCTTCCCGTTTATTACAATCAGAAGGACCCCGGCCGGCCCCGCGTCTACGTCGATATGCCTTCCGTGCCCCTGTACCCGTTTGGTTACGGGTTAAGCTATACGACTTTTGCTTATGCGAATCTGTCGTTGTCGCGAAACGCTGTCTCGGTCGGCGAGTTGGAGAGCGGGGAGAAGGTAACGGTGCGCGTTGAGGTGGAGAACACGGGGGCCTGCAGCGGCGCGGAAACGGTCCAGCTGTATATCCGCGCCCGCGAATCGTGCATTACCCGGCGGATCGCCGAGCTGAAGGGGTTCCGCAAAATCGAGCTGAACCCGGGAGAACGCCGGACAGTCGAATTCGCCCTTGGCCGCGAAGAGCTGGGCATCTGGAACCGCGAACTGCGCTTTACGGCCGAGCCTTGCCGCGTCGCCGTTCAAGTCGGCAGCAACTGCCGCGACACCATCTCCGCCGAGCTGATCGTGACGGGTTGAAACGATTGGGCGGTCGAATGAACGAATGAACGAATAGCGTCTTTCGCCAGAGTACTAGAAAAAGCGCGAGGGCAGGAGTACATAACTCCTGTCGGTCTCGTGCTTTTTTTGCTAGGACGCTACCGGGTAGAGGGAACCAAATGCAAAAATGCATTTGATTTTTCCGCTAACCCCCCTTTTCGAGCAGGTGAAATGCAAAAATGCATTTGATTTACAGCCGTTCGATAAAAAAGTCTCTTTCGACCGGATATGAACTGCACATTTGCATTTGAACCCCCTGTTTCGAGGAATCTCGACAAAAACCGCCTGCACTTTTGCGTTTCGTAGGAAGTTCGCACACTCCTCGCGGTTCTTTTCCCCGTCTATCCCCTGCCAAACGTAAGAGAACAACTTTTCTGCGGTTTATCGGGCGCCCTCACTTGATGGTTGATCAGGCGCCCCACATGATGGTTTAGCGGATAAATCCGTCGCTACGATTTAGCAAACAAATCCGTCGCTACGGTTTAGTGGACTAGTCCGTCTCTGCGTTTTACCGTGCACTTCCGCTGCTCAACGCTCGGAATGCTCATCGCGCTTTTGCTTTTCCGCTGCTCAACGCTCGGAACACTCATCGCGCTTTTGCTTTTCCAAGTCCCGGTAGGCGCTGGGCGACTGGCCGGTCACTTTTTTGAACAGCATGGAAAAATATTTGTCGTTACCGTACCCGACGCGGGAAGCGATTTCATGGACCGGTGCGTCGCTATCCGACAGCAGGCGTTTGGCCTCTTCGATGCGGCGGGTGATCAGGTAGTTGACGGGCGAATCGCCCAGTTCCTTTTTGAACAGGTGGGATAAATAATGTTGGCTGACGTAAAGCGTGTCGGCGATTTCTTTTAACGTGATGCTGCGGGTGTAGTTCTTATCGATAAATTGTTTGGTTCGGACCGTGATTTCGTTTTTGTCCTTGAACGGGTCAAATGGATGTTTGACGTCGACGATCCGGTACAGGAGCGTAATGAGCGACATCAGCAGGTTGTTGCTGAGCGTTTCGTAGCCCAGTACCTGCGAATCGCACTCCTGCAGCATTTCCGACAGGCAGCTTTCCACTTTGTAGGCGTATTTTTCGCACGGAATAACCGGCTCCACGTACGCGGGAAGCAGTTGCCCCTGCGGAACGCCGCCGATATGCACGTTGCTTACGCCGCAGTAAATCAATTTGAATGGTTCCGGACTCAGCGAGCGCTCCTCGTGCGGTACTCCGGCGTTGTATACAGCCACGTCCCCGGGGTGCACCTCGTAAGTTTTGCCCGCGATCCGGAATTCTCCGGCGCCTTCGACAATATAAATAATTTCGCAAAAATTGTGGATCTGCGGCGGGGCGTAAAAACGGCGCTCATCGACGACTTGGCCGGCGAACAGCAGCTCGGGCGTTTTTTTTGAAACGGAAACGGTCGCTTTTGCGATGCGGAATTTCGATTTTCGGCACGCTAGGGTTCCTCCCCACGATCGGATGGATACTCCTATTATATCCCAAGCGGGTGAGGTTGAAAAAAAGCTGGACCGTAGGCTTCACATCTCAACAAGCCGATATGATCGGGGGCGGTTCCAGGTTTTCGCGGCCTGCCTGGCCTGGCGTTCTGATTGGAAATCTCCAATGGAATCAGAAGTGAAGTGGGGATGCAGCGGTTTGATTGGATTTTTCCAATGAAGGGGTAGAGTAACTCCGACGGGCTGAGAAGATCACTAGTGTACGGTACGCGAAATTCACGCCTGCGCAGGCCTCATATTTTCAAAGGATGCTTATTTGGAATCTGTGCCGGTCGGCTGGAGACGATTTGCGGGCGAGGTTCACTTTTTTGCGGTTTTGCGCTGCGAATAGGGCAATATAGTAGGTTCTCGAAGTTGGTTAATTCATTTTAAAATGGGACCATATTCCAAGGTTAAGGAGGCAGGGCGGGTATGGTTGAAAACGATTACAGATGGAAAAACGGATTTCCGAAAATCGGCATTCGCCCGACGATTGACGGCAGACGGCGGGGGGTTCGGGAATCGCTTGAGGAACAGACGATGAACCTGGCCAAGGCGGTTGCCCGCCTGCTCAGCACCGAGCTGCGGTATCCGAACGGGCAGCCGGTGGAATGCGTCATTGCCGATACCTGCATCGGCGGGGTAGCGGAAGCGGCGGCCGCGGCGAAAAAATTCAAGCAAGCCGAAGTTGGCCTGTCGATCACGGTGACGCCTTGCTGGTGTTACAGCACGGAAACGATGGATACCGCCCCGATGATTCCGAAGGCGGTGTGGGGTTTTAACGGCACCGGGCGGCCGGGGGCGGTCTATTTGGCGGCGGTCTTGTCCGCGCACGCGCAAAAAGGGCTGCCGGCGTTCGGCATTTACGGGGAAGACGTGCAGGACGAAGGCGACGACCGGATTCCGGCCGACGTGCAGGAGAAGCTGCTGCGTTTTGCCCGCAGCGGGCTGGCGGCGGCGATAATGCAGGGCCAGGCCTATTTGTCGATGGGATCGGTGTCGATGGGGATCGCCGGGTCGATGGTGAACGACGCTTTTTTTCAGGAATATATGGGCATGCGGAACGAATACGTTGACATGAGCGAATTTACGCGCCGGATCGCAGAGGAGATTTATGACCCCGAGGAATACAAGCGGGCGCTGGACTGGGTGAAAAAGAACTGCCAGGAAGGGCCGGACAACAACCCGGCGCATCTGCAAACGTCCCGGGAGCGCAAGGATCGGGAATGGGAAACGGTCGTAAAAATGACGCTGATCGCGCGCGATCTGATGATCGGCAATCCGCGCTTGGCTGAACTGGGCTTCGAGGAGGAAGCGCAAGGCCATCATGCGATCGTCTCCGGGTTCCAGGGACAGCGCCAGTGGACGGAAGCTTCCATCTGCTGAAAACATCATGGGGCTGTGGATTTTGCAGGAATGCAAGCGCAAATGGGAGCAGGGAGGCGATAGCTTCACGTTTGCCAAGCTCGTCACTCTGGCGGAGGAGGCCGAGCCGCTGCGTTCCTTGATCGATCCGGATGATCTGCGTTTTATGAATCCTGCGGATATGCCGGGGGAAATTCGCAGCTTCTGCCGGGAGACCGGCCAGCCGCAGCCGGATTCGGCCGGCAGCACGGTTCGCTGCATCCTGGAAAGCCTGGCGCTGCGCTACCGGCAGGTGTTGGAGCAGGCCGAGACGTTGACCGGCTCGCGTTTTGCCGGCCTGCACATGGTGGGCGGCGGCGTTCAGAACGAGCTGCTGTGCCGCTTTACGGCCGATGCCATCGGACGCCCGGTCTGGGCCGGACCGGTGGAGGCCAGCGCGATCGGCAATCTGCTCGTACAATTCAGAGCCTCCGGCCGGATCAAGGATATGCGGGAAGGGCTGGAACTGGTGAAGTCGTCGTTCCCGCTGCAAACTTTTGAGCCGGGCGGCCTGGAGCGCCAGTCGGAATGGACGGCAGCCTATGAGCGATATCTGCTGCTTGCCGCTTCCCTGATCGACGGGCGTTCCCGTTCCGGCAGCTAGGTTGGCGGTTCGTTTACTTACTATAAAAAATTTGGGAGGCCGGTGTATGTTAAAAGGAATTTCCGGCTTGATCACGCCGGATTTGATCAAAATTTTGATGGAGATGGGGCATTCGGACGAAATCGTCATCGCCGACGGCAATTTTCCGGCGGCCAGCCATGGCCAGCGTTTGGTCCGCTGCGACGGGCACGGAGTCCCCGAACTGCTGGAGGCAATCCTGCCGCTGTTTCCCCTCGATGTGTACGTCGACCGGCCCGTGTCCTTGATGGCGGTGACGCCGGGGGAAGCGGTGGAAACGCCGATCCGCGACAAATACCGGGAAATCGTAAGCCGGTACCATCCGCTGGACGACAATGACCCTTTTGAGGAGGTCGAGCGTTTCGCTTTTTACGAAAGGGCCAAACAGGCCTATGCCATCGTATCCACCGGGGAAAAAGCGCTGTATGCCAACGTGATATTAAAGAAGGGTGTCGTCATTCAAGCGCCTTAGTGCCTTAGAGGCTGCTCTAGCCAGATAGCTGATTCCTGCGGTCTGGGTGCAACGCAACGTTCTGATTGGAAATATCCAATAGAATTGAAAAAATACCGGCAAATACAACGGCTATATTGGATGTTTCCAATAGAATCGCACTAGCGTTGCATTAAATCCGACAAGATACATTTTCTCGCCACCACATTCTAACGGTTGCCACAGCCGCTATTTGCTCCAATATCGCTGTTTTCAAATTCTAACGGTAGCCATAGCGCTTATTTAGCTAAAACCCGATTATTTGGGCTCGGATTTGATCAGATAACAGCGCTCACAACCGTTAAAATTTAGAAAGGGCCTTTTTTTGCAAAATAGTGACTGATACAACCGTTAGATTTCTGGCGTGATCTCAAATGGAATAGCGCGCAAGGTGTACCAGAGATTTTGTGTAAGCGTTAATGCAACGCCAGTGATAGAAATTGGCTTGGCACGGTGAAAAACGGGCGCTTTGAGCGAAATCTATTGGATTTTTTCCAATCAGGCGGTAGGGCAACTGAACTTTGTTACGGTTATCGGCAGGCCGATTCGAAAATCTTCCGTGAAGGGAACGGAGGATTTTTTTATTTTTTTTGAAAGCGCTATATCCAAAACGAAACAAATGATTTAAAATTAAAACAAACAAAAATAAAGAAAAAAATAAATATTCAAAAATGGAGGTAAAGAAAAAACATGGTTCAGAACTTATGGGATTCATCCAAAGCAGCAGCATTAACTCCCGGACTCGATGAGCTGGTGTACCGTTCCAACCTGTTGGGCGCGGACCGCCGGGTATGCAACTGGGGCGGAGGCAACACGTCGAGCAAAACAATCGAACAAGATTTTCGCGGGCGTGATGTCGAAGTGATGTGGGTGAAAGGCAGCGGCTCCGATCTGGCGACGATGAAGGCGGGGAATTTCACCGGCCTGCGTATGGACGATATCCGGCCGCTGTTCGAGTGGGAGGAGATGTCCGATGAGGAGATGGTCGCTTACCTGGCGAACTGCATGATCGATGCCAAACATCCGCGCGCGTCGATCGAGACGCTGCTGCACGCATTTTTGCCGTTTAAGCATGTGGACCACACCCACCCGGACGCGATCATCAGCTTATGCTGCGCCCATAACGGCAAAGAGATTGCCCGGGAAATTTACGGCGACCGTTTCGTCTGGGTTCCTTATATCCGGCCGGGCTTCACATTGTCCAAGATGATCGCCGAAGGCGTGCTGGCCAATCCCGAAGCGGAGCTGGTGCTGATGGAGAAACACGGGCTTGTGACCTGGGGCGATACGCCGGAAGCCTGCTACGCCAAAACGATCGCGATCATCAATGAAGCGGAGCGTTACATCGAAGCGAAGATCCAGAAGCAAGCCGCGGAAGGCCGCGTGTTCGGTGGGGCTAAGGCCAAGCCGCTTCCGGCGGAGCAGCGCAAACAGATCGCGGCGGCGGTTATGCCGCTGGTTAGAGGGCTGGCGAGCGGCGACAAGCCGGTGATTGTCACGTTTGACGACGAAGCAGACGTGCTGGAATTCGCCGGCAGCCGTGAGACCGCGCAGCTGTCGCAAATCGGCGCCGCCTGCCCGGATCACCTGGTGCACACCAAGATGGTGCCCTTGTTCGTCGACTGGACGCCGGACGAGGACGACATCGACGGGCTAAAGAACAAATTAAAGGCCGGTATCGCCGCCTATAAACAGC
The DNA here is from genome assembly GCF_046567315.2 of Paenibacillus lacisediminis. Lineage (NCBI taxonomy): Bacteria > Bacillati > Bacillota > Bacilli > Caryophanales > Paenibacillaceae > Paenibacillus > Paenibacillus lacisediminis. Next base: position 110,273 of record NZ_JBKIAX020000005.1, read on the forward strand.
AGTATCAGGCTTATTTCGACCGCAACAAGCAGGCGGATGACGTGATGTTCGACGCGGCTCCCCGCGTGATCCTGATCCCCGGCCTTGGGATGCTGAACACCGGCAAAAGCTGGACCAACTCCAAGCTGAGCGGCGCTTTGTACCACCGGGCGATCGCGGTGATGAAAGGGGCGACCGCGCTCGGCCGATTCGTGTCGCTTAGCGAAAACGAATCTTATAACGTGGAGTACTGGCCGCTGGAACTGTACAAATTGTCGCTTGCGCCCGCAGAAGCGGAATTCTCCCGCAAGGTCGCTTTTATTACCGGAGGGGCCGGCGGCATCGGCAGCGAAACGGCACGCCGTTTGGTAGAAGAAGGCGCTCATGCTGTGCTCGCGGACCTCAACCTGGAAGGCGCGCAAAAAGTAGCCGCCGAAATCAACGCCAAATACGGGGAAAACCGGGCGCTGGCGGTCAAAATGGACGTGACCCAGGAAGAGCAGGTGGCGGCGGCTTATGCCGAAGCGGCGCTTGCCTACGGGGGCGTCGACATCATCGTCAACAACGCCGGACTCGCCACCTCCAGCCCGTTTACGGAGACGTCGCTGAAGGAATGGAATTTGAATATTTCCGTGCTTGGCACGGGGTATTTTCTCGTGGCGCGCGAAGCGTTCAAGCTGATGAAGGAGCAAAATACCGGCGGCAGCATGGTGTTCATCGGCTCAAAAAACTCGGTGTATGCGGGGAAAAACGTCACCGCCTACAGCTCCGCCAAAGCGCTGGAAGCTCATTTGGCCCGCTGCATCGCGGCCGAGGGCGGGGAGCTCGGCATTCGCGTTAACACGATTTTGCCGGATGCGATTTTACAGGGCTCGGCGATCTGGAACTCGGGTTGGCGCAATGAGCGGGCCGCCGCTTACGGCATCGAACCGGATCAATTGGAGGAGTATTACCGCAAGCGGACAACGCTGCTCGTCAACATTTATCCGCGCGACATCGCCGAAGGCGTTGCGTTTTTCGCTTCGTCCAAAGCGGCCAAAACAACCGGCAGCATGCTGACGATCGACGGCGGGGTGCCGGCGGCTTTTGTCCGCTAATTTGTTTGCTAATATGAAGACTAGTAGATTGTTCCTGAAATAAACGTGAGCATGGGGACGTTCTTTCTGTAGGTGATAAAATAAAGACAAAAAACGGCGTTATTTCAGCGGTATTTCTCATTTTGAGTAAAATAGAGGAATCTTTTACCGCTATTTTCTTATATCGCCGGAAAATAGCCGTTTCTCCCACCGTTCATGGGAAAATAAGGACATAAAATTCCGCTATTGGTGATAGGCTACTTCATTCCGGAAAATAAGGGCATAAAATTCCCCTATTTTTATGAGGGGGTTCACGGAGGGGCTCAGGCAGCACCTCACGTTATTTTCAAATCGTTCAACTAGAAAGGATATGGCAGGAGGATGCAGATGTTAGCTGCGGAGAGATATGAAAAAATCGTCCGCCTCGTCAACGAACGCGGCAGCATACGGGTGTCGGAGCTGAGCGAGCTGTGCCAGGTGACCGAGGAGACGATCCGGCGCGACCTGGACCGGCTGGAAAGCGCGGGGCGGCTGCTCCGCTCCCACGGCGGCGCGGTCAGCGTGCAGGGCCACCAGCCGGAAACGCCGTACTTCGAACGCGAGGTCATGCAGGCGGAGGAGAAAAAAAGAATCGCCCGCGAAGCGGTAAAGCGGATTCAGCCCCGGGAGCGGATTTTGCTTGATGCAAGCACGACGGCCTGGTATATGGCGGCCGGTTTACCGGATATGCCGCTGACCGTGCTGACCAATTCGCTGAAGGTGGCCGCCGAGCTTGGGAACAAGGAGCAGATCGAGGTCATTTCCACCGGCGGCCAGCTGGCGCGGCGTTCGATGTCCTGGGTGGGGCCGCTCGCCGAGCGCTCTTTGGACGCGTACCACGTCGACAAGCTGTTTTTATCCTGCAAAGGATTCCATCTTGGACGCGGGATCAGCGAGTCGAACGAGTTGCAGGCGATGGTGAAGCGGAAAATGATCGACATCGCGGACGAGGTTGTGCTGCTGGCCGACGCTAGCAAATTCGGGCAGCAGTCTTTTGCCCATGTGGCTTCGACCGAGCGGTTGCATACGATCATTACTGATTACCGGCCGGATGAAGCGGTTTTAGGCGAGCTGGGCAAGCGGTCGATCGAGTTGATCTCGGTTTGAGCGGATGACCGGATTGACCGGAGCATCCGTTGCTCCGCGAACACCGGTCAGCGAGAAAACGCATGGGAGGTGCTTAAGATGAACAAACAAACGGACGATGGAGTGCGTGCGGAAACAGGGGGGATCGCAACAAATTCAACGATGAAGACAGATTCGGACGCTGCCCCGGACATCAAGGTGTCGATGTTTATCACCTGCATCAGTGACGCGGTTTATCCGCGCATCGGCGAGGCGATGGCCCGGCTGCTTGCCCGGCTGGGCGTCAAGCTGGAGTTCCCGGCGAAGCAGACGTGCTGCGGCCAGCCGGCGTTCAACAGCGGGTACTGGGACGAGGCGCGGAAGTCGGCGGCCACACTGCTGGAGGCTTTTGCGGACAGCGACTTTGTCATCGCGCCTTCGGGGTCGTGCATCGGGATGATCCACCACTATCCCAAGCTGTTCGAACACGATTCCGTCCGGCTGGAGCTGGCGCGGGAGCTGCAAAGCAAATCGTACGAGTTTACACAGTTTCTTGTGCAGGTGCTGGGAGTTACCGACCTGGGTGCCGTGTTTCCGCATAAGGTCACGTACCATCCTTCCTGTCATGGCAGCCGGCTGCTGGGCATCAAGGACGAACCGATGGCGCTGCTGCAAAACGTCCGGGACCTGAACTTGGTTCCGCTTCCGTTCGCCGAGGATTGCTGCGGCTTCGGCGGGACGTTTGCGGTGAAGATGGCCGACATCTCCGGGGCGATGGTGACGGAAAAAGCCGACCACGTGCTGGAGACGGAGGCGGAGGTGCTGACCGGGCTGGACATGGCCTGCCTGATGAACATTGCCGGCAATTTGCGCTACCGCAAGCAGCCGGTGCGCGTCATGCATCTGGCCGAACTGCTGTACGAGGGGGTGAGCGAAACATGAACCAGGGAAGTACGACAGCGCCGCAAGCCCAAGCCCAAACCCGGCCTTCCACGGTCAAAAAGCGGGCTGAGCTGGCGCTGAACAACGATTTTTTGCGCAAAGCGGTACGTTTTACGACAGAACGGCTGCGGAACGGAAAAAAGAAAGCGTCTGAAGATCACGGTCATTGGGAGGAATGGCGGGAGCGCGGGCGGCAGATCCGCCTGCATACGATCGCACATCTTGACTACTATTTGAACCGCTTTGCCGAGCAGGCCCGGGCGAACGGCGCGCACATCCATTTTGCCGCGACCGGCGAGGAGGCGGTTCGCATCGCCCTGGAGATCGCCGAGTACAAGCACGCCGGCTCCGTGGTCAAATCGAAGTCGATGGTCAGCGAGGAGCTGCACATCAACAAAGCGCTGGAAAATATCGGCGTAGAGACGGTGGAAACCGACCTGGGCGAATACATCATCCAGCTCGCCGGGGAGGCCCCGTCCCATATCATTATCCCGGCGATCCATAAAAACCGCTACCAGATCGCCGAACTGCTGTCGCGCGAAGCGGGGGAGGAACTGCCGCCCGATACGGCCGTGCTGGCCGGTTTCGCCCGGCGGAAGCTGCGCGCCAAATTTCTGGAGGCGGACATCGGCATGACCGGCTGCAACTTCGCGATCGCCGAGACCGGCTCGATCGTACTGTTCGAAAACGAGGGCAATGCGCGGATGGTGTCGACCGTGCCGAAAACGCAGATCACCTTTATGGGCATGGAACGGATCATCCCGTCCTGGACCGATCTCGAAGTGATGGCGACGCTGCTGCCGCGTTCGGCGACGGGGCAAAAGCTGACCGTCTACATGTCCGGCATTACGGGACCGCGGCGAACCGGCGATGGCGACGGCCCGGAGGAAATGCACATCATCATCCTCGACAACGGGCGCTCCGAGCAGCTCGGCGATCCGGAGTTCCAGGAGCTGCTGAACTGCATCCGCTGCGGCGCCTGCCTGAACGCCTGTCCGGTGTACCGCCACATCGGCGGCCACGCTTACGGCGGGACGTACAGCGGCCCGATCGGGGCGGTGCTGACGCCGGCGCTCAACCGCAATGTGGCCGAATGGGACGACATCGCTTCGGCCTCCAGCCTGTGCGGAGCTTGTTACGAAGCTTGCCCGGTCAAAATCCCGCTGCATGACATGCTTGTCTATTTACGCAGACGCAAGGTCGAGCGTGGCTACGGGAACAAGCTGGAGAACGCCGGGATGAAAGGCTTCGCCGCCGTGATGGGAAATTCCAAGCGGTTTCACCAAGCGCTGAAGCTCGGGCGCGTAGCGCAAAAGCTCGTCGTGCGCGGCGGCGAAATCCCTTCGCGGATCGGCCCGCTGAAGGGCTGGAACAGCTACCGCGTCGCTCCGAGCCTAGCGCGGCAGCCGTTCCGCGAGCGCTGGGGCGGGCTGGAGCGGGAGCTGAACGCGGCATCCCAAGCGGCGCAGCCGGCGGCGAGCCGGAACGCGCAGGAGCGGCTGCAGGCCGCGCTGAAGCAAAGGCTGGCCGGCGGGCAGCAGTCTTCAGGCCAGCAATCGCCCGGCCAGGCAACTGTGCAGAAAGAAGGTCATACGTATGATGGATAAGAACTACGGGAATTGGCTTAAGGAGATGGAAGCGGATTCGCACGCCAAACAGGAGCAGTTTATGAACCGGATCGCGGAGCGCTTGAAGCGGCCGAGACTGCAGGAGGCTCCGCCGCGCGCCTTGAGGGGAGCGCCGGATTACTGGCAGGAGTTTGCGTGGAGTCCGGAGGAGCGGCTTAACCGGTTTGCGGAAAACTTCACGAGCGCCGGCGGGCATGTGGTGCGGCTGGCGGATATGGATGCGGTTAAGGCATTTATGCTCGAAAAAGCGGAGGAATTGAAGGCGCGTTATATTTTGCGCCAAAACGATCCCGCGCTGGCGGAGCTTGGGCTGGAAGCGGACCTCGCCGCGTCCGGGGTCCGGCTGTCGGTGTGGAACACCGCTGCCGAAGAGCCGTGGATCGCCCGCGCGGCGGAGGCCGATTTTGGCATCGTCATGGCCGATTACGCCGTGGCTTACACCGGCTCCCTGGTCGTGGGTTCGTCCCCGGAAAAAGGCCGCTCCGTCAGCCTGCTGCCGACGGCGCTGATCGCCGTCATCCCTGTCGACCGGATGAAGACACGGCTCGGCGAGGTGCTGGACGAATTTGACGAAGCTGGACGCTCCGCCCTGCCGGCCGGCATCCATTTCATCTCCGGGCCAAGCCGCTCTGCGGACATCGAAAACGACCTGACGATCGGCGTGCACGGCCCCGGCGTTGTGTTTGCCCTGCTGGTCGGTTAGTACAGCACCTCGATATTTTTGTCCCGCAGCAGCTTCAGCCAGGTTTCGGAAGGGCGGCGATCGGTGATCAAATAATCGATCTGCTCCCAATCGGCCAGCTTGACGAAGGCGGTTTTGTCGAATTTGGTGTGGTCGGCGAGCAGGATCACTTTGCCGGCATGGCGCAGCATATGCTTCTTGAGCTCGCATTCCGGCTCATTGGAATCGGAGACACCTTTTTCCGGCGACATGCCTTTGCAGCTGATGATGGCCGTGTCGGCGTTGTATTTTTGCACCGTCTGTTCAGCGGTTGGCCCGACCAGCGACAGCGAGCGGCCGCGCAGCGAACCGCCGGTCGAGATGACCTGCAGCCCGGAGCCGGCGAATTCCTGCAGCACGCTGACGGAATTGGTGATGACGGTGACGTTGTTTTTCGGCGGCAAGGTTTTCAAAAACTCAAAACAGGTCGAGCTCGGGTCAACCATCAGCGTGTCGCCGTCATGGATCAGGTCCATCGCTTTCAGGGCGATTTGCCGCTTGACCTCCACGTTCAGCGTATTGCGGGTCGTATACGGAAGATCCTCGTTCGTGTGCAAGACCAGCATGGCGCCGCCGTAGGTGCGGTTGACGATCCCCTCCTTTTCCAGCTTTTCGAGATCGCGGCGGATCGTCTCTTCCGTCACCTCGAACATCCGGCTTAATTCCGATACCAGCACGCGTTTGTCCTGATGCAGCAGGTCGATGATTTTTTGTTTTCGTTCAGCCGCCAGCATGGCGTTCACCTCGGGATTCGTTCTTTTTGTAAGGCCCCAATTGGCCTAGGCTTCCATTTCATCATAGCGGTAAACCTTAACCTTATCAATGTCATAAATCAGACAAAAACAAAAATAAAACAACATATACAATCTTTATTTTGTTGACAACACAGAAAAACGGGCGTAGGATGAAATTGAACATTTCAAAGCGAGGAGCGCTGAAGGGATGAATCATCATATCGCTGTCGATATCGGCGCCTCCAGCGGGAGGCTGGTTGCGGGAAACTTGCGGGGCGGTTTAATGACGCTGCGGGAAATCCACCGGTTCGACAACGGCTTTGCGGAGAAAAACGGACATTTTTATTGGGATATCGATCATTTGTTCCGGGAAATTTTGCGGGGGCTGACGGAGGCCAAACGGCTCGGCATTGCCAAATGCACGCTTGGCATCGACACCTGGGCCGTGGACTATGCGCTTCTGGACAGCCAAGGCGAACGGATCGGGGACGTGTTCTCTTACCGCGATCCCCGCACGAATGAGGCGGTGGACGAGGTCCACCGGCAGATGCCGTTTGCCACGATCTACGCCAAAACCGGAATCCAACACCTTTCTTTTAATACGCTGTATCAATTGTACGCCCATGACCGCCGCGAGCTGGCGGCCGCCGAGCAGATCCTGCTCGTTCCGGACTATTTGTATTATTTGCTGTCGGGGCGGCGGATTCATGAAACGACAAACGCTTCGACAACGGCCATGCTGAACCTGCAAACCCGGGATTACGATGCGGAATTGCTGGCCCTGCTCGGGTTGCCGCGGGCGAAGTTTCCCGCTTTGACCGAACCGGGAACACCGCTTGGTCCGCTGAAGCCGGAGCTGATGCGGGCGTACGATCTTCCCGAATGCGAGCTGATTTGCGCCGCCACGCACGACACGGCTTCCGCCGTGCTTGGCGTACCGGCCAGCGGAGAATCCTGGGGATATCTCAGCAGCGGAACGTGGTCGCTGATCGGCGTGGAGCGGGACGCGCCGCTTGCTACACAGGAGGCGATGGAGCGGAACTATACGAACGAATGGGGCGCTTACGGGACGTATCGCTTTTTGAAGAACATCATGGGCATGTGGCTGATCCAGGAGGCCCGCAAGGATTACGGGAAGCAGTACAGCTTTGCTGAGCTCGTCACGCTGGCCAAGGAAGTCCCGCCTTTCCGTTCGCTGATTTCCTGCAACGACGACCGCTTCCTCAACCCCCGGCAAATGACGGAGGAAATCCGGCGCTGCTGCGCGGAAACCGGTCAACCCGTTCCGGATACGCCGGGCGAGGTGGCGAGATGTATTTTTGACAGCTTGGCCTTATCTTATGATTTTTACATTAAAGAATTGGAACGTTTGACCGGGGAAAAAATCAACACTTTGCATATCGTCGGCGGCGGGGCCAATAACGAACTGTTATGCCAATTGACGGCGGATGTGCTGGGGATCGCGGTGGAAGCGGGGCCGACGGAGTCGACCGCTTTGGGCAATCTGGCCGTGCAGATGGTGAGCTGCGGCGTTATCTCGAATATCGGCGAGGCCAGGGAAATCATCCGGCGCTCTTTTCCGGTTCGCAGTTATGCCCCGCAGCCGGTCGATGCCGAAACGATCGCTGAGGCGCGCAGCCGGTTTGCGGCACTGGCGGCGCCGACGGTCCACCCATAAATGAAAAAAGAGGAGGAGAAAACGATGGAGCAAAGCATTGCAAACAGCTATAACGAAGCCAAAAAGCTGTACGAACAGCATGGGATTGACGTTGAAGGCGCGCTTAAGCAGCTCGCCCAGATCAAAGTATCCGTACACTGCTGGCAGGGGGACGATGTTCGGGGATTTTTAAATAAAGACAAAGAATTGAGCGGCGGCATTGCGGTCACCGGCAGCTATCCCGGCCGGGCGGGGACGCCGGATGAGCTGCGAAAAGACTTGGAGCAGGCGTTCGCTCTAATTCCGGGAAAACATAAGGTCAACCTGCACGCCATTTACGCCGACACGGATGAAACCGTGGATTTGGATGCCTTGGAGCCGCGGCATTTTACCGGGTGGGTTGACTGGGCGAAGGAGCAGGGGCTTGGCCTCGATTTCAACCCGACATGTTTTTCGCATGATAAGGCGAAAGACGGGTTTACGCTCAGCCATCCCGACCCGGAAATCCGCCGGTTTTGGATCGACCACTGCAAAGCTTCGCGCAAAATCGCCGAATCGTTCGGCAAGGCGCTGGGCCAGCCGTGTGTGACGAATGTTTGGATTCCCGACGGGTTCAAGGATTCGCCGGTCGACCGCCTGTCGCCGCGGGTACGGTTGAAGGAAGCGCTTGACGAGGTTTTCGCCGAGAAGATCAGCGAGGAATATAATATCGACGCCGTCGAAAGCAAATTGTTTGGCATCGGCTCGGAAAGCTACGTGGTCGGATCGCATGAATTTTATATGGGCTACGCGCTCACGAGAGGCAAAGCGGTATGCTTCGATTCCGGCCATTTCCATCCGACCGAAACGATTTCGAATAAGCTGTCCTCCTGGCTGCTGTTCGGCGATCAATTGCTGCTGCACGTCAGCCGTCCGGTTCGCTGGGACAGCGACCATGTGGTCACGATGGACGACGAGTTGCTGGATATCGCGCGGGAACTCGTTCGCGGCAATTTGCTGGACCGCACGCATATCGGGCTCGATTTCTTCGACGGCAGCATCAACCATATCGCGGCTTGGGTCATCGGCACCCGGAACACGCTCAAAGCGCTGCTGCGCGCAATGCTGGAGCCGGTCGACCGGTTGAAGGAGCTGGAGCTGGCGGGCGATTACACGTCCCGGTTGGCGCTGGTCGAAGAATTCAAATCGTATCCGTACGGGGCGATCTGGGATTATTTCTGCGCTTCGCAGGGCGTTCCGGTGAGAGAAGCGTGGCTGGCGGACGTGAAAAAATACGAAGAGAACGTCCTGGCGGTCCGCGGGTAAAGTAAACCAGCGTTTTACTGATTTTTTTCAAAATATAAATATATAGAAGGAGAGGAACCTGCTGTGAATACGATAACAGAAGTGGAGAAGAGCCGGGTTTCGCGGGAGATGGAAATTCCTTTTATCCGGGAAATGGCGGAAATCACGTATCACATGTGGCGGCTGGGCTGGGACGAACGCAACGGCGGCAACATCAGTTATTTGCTGGACGAGGCAGAGGTGCTGAAGTATCTTGGCAACGGGCAAGGAGAGGAGAGCCAAAGAAGCATTCCGCTTTCTTTTCCGGTGAAGGAACTGGCGGGCAAATATTTTATCGTGACGGGGTCGGGCAAATATTTCCGTAACGTGATCTCCGATCCGGAAGCGAATCTGGGCGTTGTGCGGGTTGCCGCAGACGGGGAGCGGATCTCCGTGCTGTGGGGACTGCGTGACGGCGCGGTTCCGACCAGCGAGTTGGCCTCGCATTTCATGAGCCACATCGAACGGTTGAAGGCCGATCCCGAGCATCGGATCGTCATGCACTGCCATGCCACTAACGCGCTGGCGATGACGTTCATTCATGACCTGGACGAGAAAAAGCTGACGAAAACGCTGTGGGAAATGTGCACGGAATGCCTAGTCGTTTTTCCGGACGGCGTCGGCATCGTGCCGTGGATGGTTCCGGGCAGCCCGGACATCGGGCGGGCCACCGCCGCCAAAATGTGCGACCATCGCGTCGTGATTTGGCCGCAGCACGGGATTTTCGGCACAGGCCGCACGATGGACGAAACGTTTGGGCTGATCGAGACGGTGGAGAAAGCAGCGCAGATTTACATGCTGGTCGCGCACCATCCGATCAAGCAAAGAATCACTGACGCGCAGTTGCTTGATTTGGCTAAAGCGTTTGGGGTCACACCGGCTTCAGGGATATTGGAATAAAGGATACGCACCGAAAAAAACGGGCTCCGATTTGGGGGGCCGTTTTTTTAACATATCAGAAAGTATAAAATTCCGAGGGAGGAGAAGAGGAATCAGGGGGCTAAGGGACACCAGAGCCGTTATTTGCGAAAAAACGGGAGTATGCAAAATGTAACGGACACAGATGACGTTATTTACCTCAAATCGGTCTGGATGAACGGGTTTAGAGCGAAATAGGGTCGCCTGTGTCCGTTAGGCTGGGAAATCCCCGGGAAATAGGCGGATAAGGCCGCTGGTGTCCGTTAGAGTAACGTCCAAAGTAGAAGTCAGAGCCATTAAAGGACGCCGTTAGGCGTTTTTCTTAATTATACGCGGCGCTTTTTAGCGAAAAACGCTATTGCCTTTTTGAACGGACGACTTTAAAATAAAGGTATCAAAATTTGTACGTACAACATTTTGTTATAAGTTTTTTGTAATCCGATGTATGTACAAGTTGGCGATGAAGAAACAATACTTTTTTGGGAGGCGTTTTATATTATGATGCAATTGAAACCGCATTCTTTTTGGTTTGTGACCGGCAGCCAGCATTTGTACGGCCCGGAGACCCTGGAGCAGGTTGCCGAGCATTCCCGTATCATCGTCGAACAGTTTGGCAAAGATCCGGTGTTTGATTTTCCGGTGGTGTTTAAACCGATTGTTAAGAGCTCTGATGAAATATACAAATTGATTTTGGAGGCGAACGGCGATGAGTCGTGCGCGGGGATCATCACCTGGATGCACACGTTCTCGCCGGCCAAAATGTGGATCGCGGGGTTGTCCCAGCTGCAGAAGCCGCTGCTTCATTTCCATACGCAATTTAACCGCGATATTCCGTGGGAAACGATCGATATGGACTTCATGAACCTGAACCAGTCGGCGCACGGCGACCGCGAATACGGCCACATCGGCGCGCGCTTGGGGATTGCCCGCAAAATCGTCGTCGGCCACTGGGAGGACGCGGAGGTGCGCGCCAGCATCGCCGGCTGGATGCGGACGGCCGCGGCTTACGCCGAAAGCCGCCAGCTGAAGGTGGCCCGGTTCGGCGACAACATGCGCGAGGTGGCTGTGACCGATGGCGACAAGGTTGAAGCGCAAATCAAGTTCGGCTGGTCGGTGAACGGCTACGGCATCGGTGACTTGGTGCAGGTGCTGAACGAGGTGAGCGATGCCGAAGTGAAGGCGCTGCTGGAAGAATACGCGGAAACGTACACGATCACGCAAGCCGGCTTAAGCGAAGGACCGGTCCGCGATTCGATCGCCTATCAGGCGAAACTGGAAATCGCCATGAAACGCTTCCTTGAGGCCGGCGGGTTTGGCGCGTTTACGACGACGTTTGAAGACCTGCACGGGCTGAAGCAGCTTCCGGGCCTGGCGGTGCAACGCCTGATGGAAGCCGGTTACGGCTTCGGCGGCGAAGGCGACTGGAAAACCTCGGCCCTGACGCGCGTGCTGAAGGTGCTGGCGAACAACAAAAGCACGTCCTTTATGGAGGACTACACGTATCATTTCGAGCCGGGCAACAACATGATCCTGGGCGCGCACATGCTTGAGGTATGCCCAACGGTTGCGGCAACGAAGCCGGCGATCGAAGTGCATCCGCTTGGCATCGGCGGCAAGGCCGATCCGGCGCGGATCGTGTTCGACGGCCAGGACGGACCGGCGGTGAACGCTTCGCTGGTTGACCTGGGACACCGGTTCCGGCTGCTCGTCAACGTCGTGGACGGCGTGAAGGTCGACAAGCCGATGCCGAAGCTGCCGGTGGCCCGCGTGTTGTGGAAGCCGCAGCCATCGCTGCGCGAATCGGCGGAAGCGTGGATTTTGGCCGGCGGGGCGCATCATACCGTCCTGTCCTATGCCATCACGGCGGAAAATCTGGCGGACTGGGCGGAAATGGCCGGCATCGAAGCGGTGTTCATCGACAAAGACACCTCCGTGCAGCGCTTCAAAAACGAGCTGCGCTGGAGCGACGCCGCATACCGCTTGCGTTAATCGCAGCCGAGTCGGACCAGCGGGTGGATATTGCTCGCGCTAATCGCAGCCGCTTGGACGGCCCCGGCAGTTGCATTGGTTTCGTATCTTGCTTAACCTATGCGTTCACCCGGCGTGTGATACAATAGCGGTTATATAGGTGAATTGTGAGGGTGGACGAGAAATGAACGATAAGAGAGTTCCAAAATATTTACAGTTGAAACGTGAATTGCTGTCGTGGCTGGAGTCCGGAAAACTGCAGCCCGGCAACCAATTTCCATCGGAAAACGAAATTGCCGAGCAGTTTGGCTTAAGCCGCCAGACCGTGCGGCAAACGTTTGGGGAACTGGAGAAAGACGGCTGGCTGGAGCGGATCCAGGGCAAGGGGACATTCGCCCGTAATCCCGAGCGCCGGGAAGGCGAAGCCGTCAAAACGATCGGCATCATTACGACGTATATTTCCGATTATATTTTTCCCCATATCGTCAGGGGAGCGGAAGCGGAGCTGCGCAGCCGGGGATACCGTCTGCTGCTGTCGAGCACGGACAACACGAAAGAGAAGGAAATGGACAGCCTGCAGCTGATGACAAGCCAGCCGCTCAGCGGCCTGATCATCGAGCCGACGAAAAGCGCGGAGGGAAATCCGAATTTGGGGTATTTTTTGGACCTGCAGGAAAGGGGGATCCCGTATTTGATGATCAACGAAAAATACCGCGAGCTGGAATGCCCTTGCCTAAAAGTGGACGACGAGGCGGGGGGCCGCAAGGCGGCGCGTTATTTGCTGGAGAACGGGCATCGGCAGGTCGCCGGTTTTTTCAAAAGGGACGACCTGCAGGGCGTTAACCGATTGAAGGGCTTTTTGTCGGCGCACCGGGAATACGGAATTTCTGTCTCGCCGCAGCACGTTGTGACTTATACGACAGAGCAGAAGGCCGACTTTACGTATATGCGGACCATCGAGCTGCTGCAAGGACCGCCCGAGCAGCGGCCGACTGCCTTCGTCTGCTACAACGACGAACTCGCGGTTATCTTGATGGATGCCGCGGCAGCCTGCGGTTTGCGGGTTCCGGAGGACCTTTCCGTCATCGGGTTCGACGACTCCAGCCTGGCGGCCGCTTCGGGAACGAAGCTGACGACGCTGACGCATCCGAAAACCGTCATGGGCGAGCTGGCGGCGAGGCAACTGATCGGCATGATCGAACAGGGCGATAGATATGAGGATACGGTGTTTGAACCGGAGCTGATCGTGCGGGATTCCGTGCGGAAGCTAAACGGCAACTAGAGCGGGATTCCGTGCGGCAACCAGAACGGGAACCTGCGCGGCAGTTGAACGCTAATTCGAGCGGGAATCCCTCCGCCTGCGGCGGGAGTATTTTTGGGAATGTGAAATTTTGGGTTAACTTGAAATGGGTTCGGAAAGGAGCTGGACGAACGATGCTGGAAACGTTAAAACAGCAGGTGCTGGAAGCGAATCTGGACCTGCCGAAACACGGGCTTGTCACTTTTACCTGGGGGAACGTGAGCGGAATCGACCGGGAAAGCGGTTTGTTTGTCATTAAGCCGAGCGGTGTGCCTTATGAGGAATTGAAGGCGGAGCATATGGTCGTCGTTGACCTTGAGGGGAACGTGGTGGAGGGCGATCTGCGCCCATCCTCCGATACGCCGACGCATATGGTGCTTTACCGTTCGTTCCCGGATATCGGCGGCGTCGTGCACACGCATTCGCCTTGGGGCACAAGCTGGGCGCAGGCCGGACGGGCGCTGCCGGCGTACGGGACGACGCACGCGGATTATTTTTACGGGGAAATTCCCGTGACGCGGCCGATGACCAAAGCGGAGATCGATGGTGCTTACGAACTGGAGACCGGCAATGTGATCGTAGAGCGTTTTAAAGGGCTCGATCCAAATCAGGTGCCGGGTGTGTTGGTGCATTCGCATGCGCCGTTTGTGTGGGGCAAGGACGCCCACAATGCCGTGCATAACTCAGTGGTGCTGGAAGAGGTGGCGAAAATCGCCGCCCTTATGCTGCAAATCAATCCGGGCACGCCGCCGATGGACCAGACGTTGCTCGACCGCCATTTCCTGCGCAAGCATGGGGCGAACGCGTACTACGGGCAGAAGTAATTAAAGCAAGTTGTGCGAAGGTCAAAGCAAATGAAGCGAACGTCCATGGGGAAACAACAAGTTTTGCCGCTAGCAGGCGTTCGCTATTTTTTGGGGGAGGGTATGAACATGGGCAAAAAATACACGATTGGCGTCGACTACGGGACCCAGTCGGGACGCGCCGTGCTGGTCGATCTGTCGAACGGCCAGGAGGTTGCCGATCACGTTACGCCTTATCCGCATCACGTGATCGATGAGCGTCTTCCCGGATCAGGGATCAGGCTGGAATATGACTGGGCGCTGCAGCATCCCGGCGATTACCTGGAAGTGCTGCGGCGTTCCGTGCCGGCGGTGCTAAAGGAGTCGGGGATCGACCCGGCCGACGTGATCGGGATCGGGATCGATTTTACCGCCTGCACGATGCTGCCGGTCGATGCCAAGGGGCAGGCGCTCAGCTTCGACCCGGAGCTGACGGACAATCCGCATAGCTGGGTGAAGCTGTGGAAGCATCATGCCGCCCAGCCGGAAGCCGATAAAATCAACGAGATTGCCGCCGCGCGGGGAGAGGCCTTTTTGCCGCGGTACGGGGGGAAAATCTCGTCCGAGTGGATGATTGCGAAGGTATGGCAAATTCTCGACGAAGCGCCGGAAATTTATGAAAAAGCCGACATGTTCCTGGAGGCGACAGATTGGGTCATTGCACAAATGACCGGCACCATCGTGCGCAACAGCTGCACGGCCGGCTACAAGGCGATCTGGCACAAACAGGACGGTTATCCGAGCAAGGAGTATTTCAAAGCGCTTGATCCGCGTCTGGAAAATCTGACGGACACGAAGTTGCGCGGCGAGGTGATACCACTTGGTACGAGCGCGGGCGGGCTGCTGCCGGAGATGGCCGAGATGATGGGCCTTGCGCCGGGCATCGCCGTCGCGGTCGGCAACGTTGACGCGCATGCGGCCGTGCCGGCCGTTGGCGTTGTAACGCCGGGGAAATTGGTGATGGCCATGGGCACGTCAATCTGCCATATGCTGCTGGGCACCGAGGAGAAGCAGGTGGAAGGCATGTGCGGTGTCGTCGAGGACGGCATCATTCCGGGGTATTATGGTTATGAGGCCGGGCAATCGGCGGTGGGAGACATTTTTGAATGGTACGTGGAGGAAGCACTTCCGGCGTACGTCAAAGAAGCAGCCGACAAAGAGGGCCTGAACGTGCATCAATGGCTGGAGCGGGAAGCTGCCGCTTACAAGCCGGGGCAAACCGGTCTGCTGGCGCTTGACTGGTGGAACGGCAACCGGTCCGTGCTCGTCGATACCGATTTGACCGGGATGATCCTCGGCATGACGCTGCTGACCAAGCCGCAGGAAATTTACCGGACGCTGCTGGAGTCGACCGCTTTTGGCACCCGCAAAATCGTCGACGCGTTCCATCATAACGGCGTCAGCGTCGATGCGCTGTATGCCTGCGGCGGCCTGCCGCAAAAAAACCGCCTGCTGATGCAAATTTACGCGGACGTGACGAACCGCGAAATCTTCGTGGCCGATTCCAAGCAGACACCGGCGCTGGGCGCGGCGATGTTTGCGGCCGTGGCGGCCGGCGCGGCGGCGGGAGGCTACGACACGATTCTCGACGCGGCCGATAAAATGGCCCGGGTCAAAGAGGAAACGTTTAAGCCGATTCCGGAGCACGTGAAAGTGTACGACCGCCTGTATCAGGAATACAGCAAGCTGCACGACTACTTCGGCCGCGGCGAAAACGATGTGATGAAGCGGTTGAAGCGGATTAAGAAATCGGCGGAGTAAGGGTGTTCTGATTGGAATTACTCCAATAGAATTGGAAATTAAGTGGTAAATACAGCGACTTGATTGGATATTTTCCAATAGATTGGCTCGGAAGGATGCAAAATGGGCATCTGAGCGAAATCTATTGGAAGTTTTCTAATGAGCGGGTGAAACGGCGTTCGATTTCCGACAATCTATTGGATATTTTCCAATGTGAGGTGGAGGGCGTCAGGTTGCGGAGAAATGTTTCATAGGATTACCGGCGTATGGTATGCCACAATATTGATAGGCAGTGCGTTCATGCAAATAGTAGACAGGTTGAAATAGTAGACAGGTTGCAAATAGTAGGCAGGTTTATGTGAATAGGAGGGAGAAGGACCATGCTGGAGATGGATGGTTGGCAATTACAGCATCTGGAGCGGATTGAGCTGGAGCAGGGAGTGCTTCGGGAGGTCGCGCCTTTTTTGCGGGAGCGGGAATATCACCGCTCTATTTTGGTGGCGGACGAGAACACGTATAAAGCGGCGGGCGAAAGGCTGGCCCGCGATCTTGAGGGCGCCGGACTCGCTGCCAAGCTGTGCCTGATCCAGCCAAACGACATGGGCGATGTCGTGGCTGATGAGGCGTCGCTGGTCCAATTGCTGCTGGAGATCAGTCCGGAGGAGACGAATGCGCTGATCGCCGTCGGGTCGGGCACGATCCACGACATCGTCCGCTTTGCCGCCCATAAAAGCGGCAAGCCGTTTGTTTCCGTCCCGACGGCACCTTCCGTGGACGGTTTCACCTCTGCCGGCGCGCCGCTGATCATCCGCGGCGTCAAAAAGACCGTCCCGGCCGTGCCGCCGGTCGCTATTTTTGCCGACCTCGATATCTTGATGTCGGCACCTCAGCGCCTGGTCGCCGCCGGCTTCGGCGACATGCTGGGCAAATACACCTCCCTGTTCGACTGGAAGTTCTCCAGCCTGACGGCGGGGGAACCGTATGACGAACAGGCGGCGCTCATTACCGAACGGGCGCTGCGTTCGTGCGTGGAGCATGCCGGTGAGATCGGCGCCCGCTCGGAGGAAGGCATCCGCGCCCTGATGACGGCGCTGATCGAGTCGGGCATCGCCATGCTGCTGTTCGGGCAGTCGCACCCGGCCTCGGGCGCGGAGCACCATCTCTCCCATTATTGGGAGATGGAATTTTTGCGCCGGGGCGAGCGGGCGGTGCTGCATGGCGCAAAAGTCGGCGCGGCCTGCGCCGAGATCGCCCGCGTCTACCATGACGCGGCCGCGCGGGGGATTTACCCGGGCGCCGAGCCGGAGGCGCTCGGGCAGCGCGGCGCGCAGGTGCGCGAATGGCTGAAGGCTGTGCCCGAGGAGGGGCAAATTCGCGATTTGCTGCGCCAGGCGGGCGGAACGGCGAGCCGGACGGAGCTGGGCATCGACGATGAATTGTTCGCGCGCAGCCTGCGCGAAGCCCATCGGGTCCGGGACCGCCATACTTTGCTGCGGGCGCTCAACGAAGCGGGCGAGTGATCACGGAACGGAAGCGTTGTGGGGACCTATCTTCAAGGTAGCGGTGAGGAACTCCGAGGCTTTTAGCCGATTCGAACAAAAACGAGCTGAAGGCGGTATAAACCGCGAATCGGCTCGTTTTTTTTGGCATTCGTTTTTTTATGAAGAGATTTTTTCCGCTTCTCCAATGTTCAGCATGGACATGAGGGCCAGCAGGGCGCTGGTGGGATGCGAGTTTTTCCGCACAACCAGCTCGGTTTTCGTTTGCCGGAATGACTCCGGAACCTGGTGGACGCAAAGATTGCCGGCGTTCGCTTCTTTTTCGACGACGACCCGCGGCAGCAGCGAGATGCCAAGCCCAGCGGATACGCCTCCAATTATCGCTTCCAGCGTGCCGAATTCCATCGTGTACGGGTGGTTTTTGCCGCGGGTGTGCAGCCAATGCTCCAGCACCTCCCGGTACGCGCAGCCCCTGCTGTACACGAGGTTCGGTTTGGCGAGCGCTTCGTCGAGATCCGTGATGTCCGGCGGGGAAATCAGCACCACTTCTTCCTCGAAGACGGGATAGGCCTCCAGGTCGGGGTGGTTGGAGTGCCTGCTGATGAAGGCGACGTCCAGGTCGTATTGCAGCATTTTTTCCATCAAACGCTCCGACAAGTCGGTGATCAACGAAATTTCCACTTTCGGATACCGCTTGTAATATTGGCTCAGCAGCTTGGGCAGGCGCACGGCCGCCGTCGTCTGCGAAGCGCCGATCAGGAGCGGGCCGCTCGGTTCACCGGAAGAGGTGAGGGCCGCGGCGGCTTCATCCAGCAAGCCGATGATTTTGTCGGCGTAATCCAGGAGCATTTTGCCGCTGGAGGATAACGTCATTCCCCGGTTATGGCGATGGAACAGCGCGGTCCCGAGTTCGGATTCCAATTGGCGAATGCGCGAGGTCACGTTGGACTGCACGTAGCCAAGCCGCAGCGCCGCTTTCGTAATGGAACCCTCCCGGGCCACCGTCTGAAAGATCCGCAAATCCGCACTCTCCATGGTCGATTCCCTCCCGTTTATTTTAGTATCAGAAAAAATGATATTTAATATCTATATCAATCATTATACATAATCATAGTCCTCCGGTACAATACAAACATGAATTCAGAAAAGGGGGCTGCAACATGAAAATGAACGGATTCAAATATACCGGCCTGCTTTTGTTGACCACATTTTTGATGGGGATTGCTTTTCCGGTCGGCAAGCTGGGGTTAAATTATGCTCCGCCTTTTTTATTAATGGGGATGCGATTCGTTTTGGCCGGAGGTTTGCTCGCGCTGTTGACGATGAAAAAGCGGCAGCCTTGCGGGTTAAAGCAATGGCTGCAAGCCGCAGCCCTCGGCTTGTTTCAGTCGGCCGGCGTGATGGGCTGCGCCTACTACAGCATGCACTGGATCACTTCGGGGGAATCGGCGATCACCACCAGCACGAGCCCATTGATGCTGCTCGTCATCGGGGCGGTCATGAACCGCGGCGGTTACCGCGTTTGGCAATGGTTTGGGGTTGTCATCGGGTTTGCCGGCGTGCTGCTGACGTTTGGATTGCATATGAAAATCGAGCTAGGGACCTTTGTTTCTTTTGCGGGAGCGGTTTGTTTTACGGTCGCCACGCTCATCATCAACCGCATCGGCCCGGCATTCGATTTGAAGGTCCTCGCCGCCTATCAGATGATGGCTGGAGGAATTACGCTGCTTATTTTAAGCGGGCTGACGGAAAAGCCGTTTTTCTCCGTTACTTTGACATCGGTGCTGGTGCTGCTCTGGTTGGTGGTTATGTGTTCGATCGTGCAATTTTCGGTCTGGTTTTATTTGCTTCAAAACAGCGATCCGGCCAGGACAAGCGCTTTTCTGTTTTTGGTGCCGCTGTTTGGCGTGCTTACAAGCTGGCTGCTGCTGGGCGAGCAGGTGAGCTGGTATGTATATGCGGGCGGAGCGTTGATCTGTGCGGGTATTTTTATGGTGAATTGGCAGGGCAAGCGGGAAATCAGTGGCGCCGAAGAAAGGGAGGCCGGAAAGAGTGACACGGCCGAGGCGAAGGGGCAAGGGAGCCGTACCATAACGGACATGTAAAGAGGAGGGACAGAGATGAGTTTCTATAACAAAGTAGTTTTAGTCACCGGCGGAGGCACGGGAATTGGCCGGGCCACCAGCCTGCTGCTGGGCGAAAGAGGAGCGGCCGTCGCCGTCAATTATTCGCGATCCGCGGTGGAGGCGGAAGAAACCGTACGGGAAATCAAACAGGCGGGGGGCCGGGCGTTTGCCATCCGGGCGGACGTGTCGCGGGACGGCGAGGTTCGGGATATGATGGAGCAGGTGGTACGCCAATTCGGCACGCTTGATTATCTGGTCAACAACGCCAGCATCACTCGGTATATCGCGATGAACGATCTTGAAGCTGTGACCGAGGAAATATGGGATGATCTGCTTGGGGTCAACGTCAAGGGGATGTTCAATTGCGCGCGCGCCGCGGCACCCTATTTGAGAGAGGGAAAACAAGGGGCGATCGTCAATGTCGGAAGCATCGCGGGAACGACGGGAAAAGGCTCGTCCCTCCCTTACGCTGTTTCGAAGGCGGCCGTACACGGCTTGACCAAATCGCTGGCGCACGCTTTGGCGCCGGAGATCCGCGTATGCGGCATCGCTCCGGGAGCGGTTGCGACGAGATGGTGGGAAGGCAAAGAAGAACAAATGCGGTCGCTTATCACCCATCTGCCGCTAAAGCGCATTTCCCCGCCGGAAGAGGTCGCCCAGCTCATTTGCGCCGTGTTGGAGCAGCCTTCGCTGACAGGGCAGATTATTACGGTGGATAATGGGCAGACGATGTAGCCTGGTAGCGTGGAGCAAGTTGTGAAAATCCGGCTGCTAGCAACGGACCTGAGCGACTTTATTTGCTCGAAAAGACAGAGTTTCTTTTTCTAACGGGCCTGCTTGCGGGACCACCATCATAGAAATAGCGGAACTTTATGGTCTTATTTTCCGGAACCCGGCATGTTCATCTCCATTAGCGACAATTTTTGTCCTTATTTTCCAATGAACGGTGCGAAAAGTGGCCATCTCTCTGTGATTCACTAGAATAGCGACATAAATTTCCCCTATTCCTCTCCAACTGGGTGATCCCGCCGAATTAGCGACATTTTTTGTTCTTATTTCCTGGCTTGAGTTTAGCCCAAAGCGCAAGTCTGCCAGAAGTTCAAAAACCGAGCTTCCGGGCAGACTTTTTGTTATGCCACCGTTCGGCTATCGTCTTCAGTTATTGTCTTCAGTTATCGTCTTCAGTTATTGTCTTCGGCTATCGTCTTCAGCCATCGTTTCCGGCTATCGTTTTCGCACATTGTTTTCCCGCTCTCCTTTTCCCGCAAACGGCCATTGCCGCATCGCTTATGAGACGGCAAAGACGACGCGCCTAGTGGACCTGGTGCACCAGGACAACAAGCTCGTGTCCTGCCCACCGCTTGCCTCACTCATCATGCACGTCATACAGCACGCGGGCCAGCAGGTCCTGGCTGTAGTTGCCGAAGTTTTTGCCGTAGATCGTCAGGCCCCGCTTGTTGACGGCTTTGTCGGTGACGGCGATGCGCAGCGTCAGCTCGGATTTGTAGTCGAGTCCGATTTCACCCAGCGTGACGTCAGAAATCCGGCAGCCGTCGATAAAGCTGCCTTCATGGTTGATGCGGATCAGTTTGAGCATGCCGTACTGGTTCAAATGCGGCGGCCACCAGTCCGGGTTGAAGGTCCCGCGCGCGTCCCCGAAATCACCCGGACTGGTCCAGAAGCCAAGCTCCACGCCGTTCAGATAAAAATAGATATCCGACGGATAATTGTCGTTAAAACCTGGGGCTTCCGAGCCAAGCTCCAGTGAAAATTGGATCTCGCGGAACGTCTGATTCGGTTTGAGATAGTTCGGGATCCGGTATTCCAGGTAACCTTCGGACAGCCAGATGATCTCCGAGTCGATCCGTTGCGGATCGGCGAAATAACGGGGATCGTCGAAATCGCCGATGATGCTGTCCTTGGTGGCCAGCCCGCAGGTGGGGAGAACCTGATAATTGCTGTAGTGCCCGACCTGAATTTCCACTTCGTATAAATTGTCCACCTCTTTGCTCCGCAGATCCACCATCAATTTATCCTTGTTCAGATAGCAAATTTTCTGGATGCCGTGTTTGCCGACGGAGGTGTTGATTTCGATCAGTCCGCTCTCTTCCAGCTTTTTGATATGCATCGTGATCGCGCCGTTGCTCAAGCCCAGCTTGGTGGCCAGGTCGTTTAAATTCAGCGCCTGATTTTTGGCGAGCAATTCGAGGATTTGAATTCTGATCTCCGAACTTAACGCTTTAAAAATTTCAATTCCGCTCATCAAATCCTTAATGTAGATCATCGTCATAAACCTTCTTCCGCTAGAGATAATAGAGTTCTATTTTTGTTTATTTTAGATAATTATAAACTAATGGCACTGTTTAATAAATAGTTAAATGAAAAAATGTAAACCTCCCTTCAAAATTAGTTAAAATTTGCAGAAAATTCACGCTTAAATTTACTGAACTCTAAAATAAAACACTCGATAATACACGATACAAATGATTATTTCGCCGTAAATCCACAGTTTATTTGCTTGTTTTAAATTTATTTCACAAAAACATAAAAAGATTTAGAAAAATATATTTACAACGATATTCTCGTGTGCTATTTTATACCTGTAAGCGGATTCATTCAAGTTATTTCGAAACAATTTATAAAATTGTAAAACGGAAGGTGATACCATTGTCGTCAACCGCACCTAGAGCAAGCATGGTCGTAGACAAAGCATTCAAGATTGCCGAAGTAGATAAACGCATATACGGCTCTTTTATCGAGCATTTGGGCAGGGCGGTATACGGGGGAATTTACGAGCCTGCGCACATTACGGCGGACAGCTTAGGTTTCCGCAGCGACGTAAAGCAGTTGATTCAGGAATTAAACGTACCTATTATCCGCTATCCGGGCGGCAACTTCGTTTCCGGCTATAACTGGGAGGATGGAGTTGGCCCCGTGGAAGCTCGCCCCAAGCGGCTGGAGCTGGCCTGGAGAACGGTGGAGCCGAACGATGTTGGAACTAACGAGTTTGCGGCCTGGGCGAAGGAAATCGGCTCGGAGGTGATGATGGCCGTAAACCTGGGCACCCGCGGTGTGGACGCGGCCAGAAACCTGATCGAATACTGCAACCATCCCGGCGGCAGCTACTGGAGCGATTTGCGCCGGAGCCACGGCTACGAACAGCCGCATCGCATCAAAACCTGGTGCCTGGGCAACGAGATGGACGGACCGTGGCAGATCGGGCAGAAGACGCCTCAGGAATACGGCCGGATTGCTTATGAGACGGCCAAGGCGATGCGCCTTGTCGATCCGGACATCGAGCTCGTGTCCTGCGGGAGTTCCAGTTCCTCGATGCCAATGTTCCCGGAATGGGAAGCGATTACGCTCGATCACACCTACGAGGTAGCCGACTACATATCCTTGCATCAATATTACGGCAACCGGGACAACGACACGGCCAATTATTTGGCCAGATCAATGGATATGGACCATTTCATCCGCACGGTGATCGCGACATGCGACTACATCAAAGCAAAAAAACGCAGCAAAAAAACGATGAACCTCAGCTTTGACGAATGGAACGTCTGGTACCACTCCAATCAGGCGGACGCGCAAATCGCGCCGTGGAGCATCGCTCCGCCGCAGCTCGAGGACATCTACAACTTCGAGGACGCGCTGCTCGTCGGCAGTATGCTGATTACGTTCCTGCGCCATGCCGACCGGGTCAAAATGGCCTGCATGGCCCAACTGGTCAACGTCATCGCCCCGATTATGACCGAAAACGGCGGCCGGGCCTGGAAGCAGACGATTTTTTATCCATATATGCATGTGTCTAAGTATGGACGCGGCACGTCGCTGCTGCCGATCGTCGACTCGCCGGTTTATGACGCGCAGGATTTCACCGATGTTCCTTACCTGGACAGTGCCGTCGTCTACAACGAGGCGGAAGAGGAACTCACGATTTTTGCCGTCAACCGCCATCTTCATGAAGCGCTGGAGCTTACCTGCGATATTCGCGGCTTTGAGGGATACCGCTTGACCCAGCATCTTGTGCTGGAGCATGAGGATTTGAAGGCCGTCAATACGGCGGACCGGGAGAACGTAAAACCTCATACTGGGGGAAATGCAGTGTGCATGGACGGTATGGTCAGCGCCCGTCTTGCCAAAGCGTCTTGGAACGTCATACGCCTAAGCAAACAAGCAACTGAATAGTATAAAGCGTGTAGAAATTCAAATTCCAGGGAGGGTCAAATATGAAAAAAGGAATAGCCATGCTTTTGATTTTAACGATGGCCACGTTTTTATGGGGCTGCAACAAGTCCGCGTCGACGGCCGGAGGGGAAACCTCCGTGCTCGAAGGCGGGGCCGGCGAAAGCGCGACGGAGCTGTCCTATTGGACATTCGTGGAACTGCACGGACAGCATTTCGAGAAGATGCTGGAGAAGTGGAACGCGGCAAATCCGGACCGGCAGATTAAGTTGAACGTGACGGTCATGCCTTATGACGATATGCATAATAAATTGTCCATCGCCGTGCAAACGGGCGTAGGTGCTCCGGATATCGCCGATATCGAGCTGGGGAAATATCCCGACTTCATGCAAGGGACCCCGCAACTGGAATCGTTGAACGACGTGGTCGAACCTTACAAGGATACGGTCGTTCAGTCGCAATTGGATCTTTACAGCAAAGACGGAACGGTTTACGGACTTTCCACGCATGTCGGGGCTACCGTAGCTTTTTACAACACGGAAATTCTAAATGAAGCGGGCGTCGATTACAAGACGATCGTTACCTGGGACGATTTCAAAAAAGCCGGGATGCAAGTATATGAGAAAACCGGCAAATACATGGGGACCGCGGACACAAGCGCAACCTGGCAAGCCTCGATGCTGCTGGCCCAGCAAGGGGCCGATTTTACCGATGATGCTGGCAATCCCAAGGTGAACTCCGAGGAGTTGGTCAAAGGGCTGTCGATCCTTAAAGACCTGCAGGACAACAACGTCATCGCCACAATCGCGGGCGGTCAACCCGATACGGAAGAAGCTTACGGCGAATTTAATGCCGGAAACTATGCGACCGCTTTCATGCCGCTCTGGCAAATGTCGAGATATACGAACTATATGAAGGATCTCTCCGGGAAGATCGCCATCGCTCCTTTGCCCGTCATCGAGAAAGGGATGCCTCGCTCATACGGCGGCGGCGGTACGGCAACCGTCGTCTCCAAAACGGCCAAGGACATTCAGCTCGCCAAAGAATTTATCGCTTACGCCAAGCTTTCGCTTGATGCCAATATCGAAATTTGGAATACGCTTGGCTTTGATCCGATCAACATGGACGTGTGGGATATGAAAGACGTGACGCACAATCCGGAAAACCAGTTCGTGAAATATTTCGTCAACAACCCGTTTGACGTGCTGAATGAGATTAAAGACGAAATCCAGCTGATCAAATCGACTTCGGCTTCACCGACGATCAACAACGTGCTGTGCACGGTCGCGCTGAACGAAATTTTTGAAGACGGCAAAGACGTCAAGCAAGCGCTGGACGATGCCCAGGCGCAAATCGAACAAGAACTCAAATAGAATGAAAAAGTCCCGGAGCTGCTCTTTCCATGAAGAGTAGCTCCGTTTAAAAAGGAGTAGAGTGATGATAAAAAAATTCCTATACTCGCAAAAAGTTGCTCCTTACGTTTTTGTGTTGCCGTTTGTGCTGGTGTTTCTGATGTTTTGGGTGTATCCGCTGGCCAACTCGGTCGGGATGAGCTTCCAAAAAGTCACGCTGGGACAGGAACCGGCCTGGATCGGTTTTGACAACTACGGCAAATTGATGGGCGACGGCGTGTTTCTTAAAGCGGTGATAAACAGCGCCATCTATATGGTGCTGACTTTGGTGATCCTCATTCCGTTTCCGATGCTGTTTGCGGTGTTGATCAACACTAAATTCATGTGGGGAAGGGAATTTTTCAAATCTTCGTTTTTCTTTCCCGCATTGACTTCTGTCGTTGTGGCCGGGACGATCTTCCGGCTGATGTTCGGCGAAATGGAAGGCTCGCTCATCAACAGCTTTTTGGGCTGGTTCGGCCTCGATCCGGTCAAGTTCTTGAAGGGACAGGCGACCGGGATGATCGCTTTGGTGGCGCTGGCGACGTGGCGGTGGACGGGGGTTAATATGCTTTATTTTTTATCCGGACTCAAAAGCATCCCCGAAGAATACTACGAAGCCGCGTCGATCGACGGAGCCTCCCGCTTTCAGCGCTTTACGAAAATCACCATGCCGCTGCTGAAGCCCACGACCATTTACGTGCTGACGATCAGTATTTACGCGGGGCTGGCGATGTTTATCGAGAGCATGATGTTATGGAACGGCAACAATTCTCCGAAAAATATCGGGCTCACAATCGTCGGTTACTTGTACCGGCAGGGCATCGAGAAGAACAATCTGGGATACGCGGCGGCGGTTGGTATCGTGCTGCTCGTCATTACGATGGCGATTAATTTAACGCAGCTGGCCTTCACCGGCATGTTCAAAAAGGAGGAGGAAGCATGAAAAAAGAACTGCCGCTCAAAGTCGTCCTTTTTGCTTTTTTCGCCGTGTTGTGCGTGCTGATCCTCATTCCGTTTTACGCGGTGACGATCGCCTCCTTCAAACCGGGGGAAGATTTGATCCGTTACGGGCTGAATTTGCGGTTTGACCTGTCCGCCATGAGCTTCGACAACTTCATTTATTTGTTTACCGGCGATCATTCTTATTTTCTGTGGTTTTTCAATTCGCTGCTGCTGACGGTTGTGCAGGTCGTCCTGACGCTGCTGGTCAGCGCAACGGTTGCTTACGGATTTTCGGCCTATGAATTCAAAGGGAAAAACACGCTGTTCGTTTGCGTCCTGCTCATCATGATGGTCCCGTTTGAAATTTTGCTGCTGCCGCTGTATACGCTGACCTACAACATCGGGTTGATGAACTCGTATTCGGCGATCATTTTACCGGGCATCGCCAGTGCGGCGACGATTTTCTTCTTCCGCCAATATTTGCGCGGGATTCCGAAGGAGATCATCGCGGCCGGCCGGGTGGACGGAGCGAGCGAATACGGCATTTACGTCCGGTTGATCCTTCCGGTCATGAAGCCTTCTTTTGCGGCGATGGCGATTTTGAACGGGATGAACAGCTGGAATAATTTCCTGTGGCCGTTTATGGTGCTGAGCAACGCCGATAAATATACGCTGCCGATCGGGCTCAAAACGCTGCTGACACCTTACGGCAACAACTACGATCTGCTGATCGTTGGCTCCTTTTTTTCCATCATTCCGATCTTTATTTTGTTCGTCGCGTTTCAAAAGTACTTTATCGACGGCATGACCGCGGGCGCGGTGAAAGGTTGAGCGGGTAACAGAGCATTGGGGAATTGGGAAGCTGAATTAAAATTAGGGCGAGGCTCTGGGCATAAGCAAGCTATAAAAACTCGGGCGAAAAATAACGGGAAAAAATGGCGCTAATTCGGCAAGGTTACCCACTTTGAGAGAAATAGAGGAAATTTATGGCGCTATTTTCTTGAATCGCAGGGAGATGACCGCTTATTGGACCGTTCGTTAGAAAATAAGTACAAAAAGTTCCGCTAATGGCGATGAACATATTCAATCCTCGAAAATAAGACCATAGAATTCCGTTATTTCCGAACACATATATAAAGGAGAGAGAACCGATGGACAAAAATAGAGAATTTGTAAATCCGCTCGTGGAGCAGCGGGCCGACCCGTGGGTATACAAGCATAGTGATGGATATTACTATTTCACCGCCTCGGTCCCCGAATACGACCGGATCGAAATCCGCAGATCGGCGACTATTCAGGGTTTGGGAGAGGCTGAGGCGGTCGTAGCCTGGCGCAAATACGACTCCGGCCCGCTGAGCGCTAACATCTGGGCGCCGGAGATTCATTATATCGACGGTAAATGGTACATCTACTTTGCCGCCGCCCGTACGACGGAGACGAAGGAAGGACTGTTCGACCACCGGATGTATGCGCTTGAGAATGAAGCGGCCAACCCGCTGGAAGGCCAATGGGAAGAAAAGGGACAGGTTCGCACTCGCTGGGAAACGTTCTGCCTGGACGCAACGACGTTCGAGCACCGTGGGGTGCAGTATTATGTCTGGGCGCAGAAGGACCCGGACATTGAGGGCAACTCCAATCTATACATTTCAAAAATGAGCAACCCGTGGACGCTGACCGGGGAACAGGTGATGATTTCGACGCCGGAGCATCCGTGGGAAACGATCGGCTTTAAGGTGAACGAAGGTCCGGCGGTGTTAAAGCGGAACGGGCGTATTTTTATCGCGTATTCGGCCAGCGCCACAGATCATCACTACTCTATGGGGCTGCTGTCGGCGAGTGAGGATGCCGATCCGCTCGACGCCTCAGCCTGGACGAAATCGCCAGATCCCGTGTTCTGCACGAACGAGGAGACGGGACAATACGGGCCGGGGCATAACAGCTTTACCGTCTCCGAAGACGGCCGGGACGTCATGATTTACCATGCTCGCAATTACAAGGAAATCGCCGGCGATCCGCTGTACGATCCAAACCGCCACACCCGGGCCCAGTATTTCGGCTGGAATCCCGACGGAACGCCGGATTTTGGCATTCCCGTGCCAGATGGAGTCCGCTCTTGAGGCGAGAGAAGACGGGATAGACCCGGAGAAAAAAGGCGACCAACCGCTGCCGGCTTGATGGCAGCAGGGAGGTTGCTTTTTTTTACACTATAGAGGGAACAGGAGGCTAAAGGACACCAGAGCCGTTATTTACGGAAAAACGGAGGTTTGTAAAATGCAACGACACAGATGACCTTATTTAGCTCAAATCGGCCTGGGTGAACTCGTTTAGAGCGAAATAACGTCAACTGGGTCCGTTAGGCCGGGAAATATCCGGGAAATGGACGAATAAGGTCGCTGGAGTCCGTTAGAGCAGTATACCCATCCCTCCAATCGCTCTAACGTAGAAGTCAGAGTAATCGCCGTCAGGCGTTTTTCTTATGGTTTGCGCCGCCGGAGGATCAAAATAGTGCTATAACGGAGCAGGATAATGTTTGTTCCTCTTTTTGTGAATAACTTATAATTATTGTAAACGTTTCATCAGACCATTCGCTGGAAGGTTGGTGTATGCGAAACATTTTCCGGCTGGAGGAATGCAGCATGATTAAAGTGCTAATTGTTGACGACGAGCCGAAGCTGCGCGAGGGACTTCGCACGTTTATCGACTGGAATGCGCTCGGGTACACCGTGGTTGACACGGCCGCAAACGGAAACGAGGCGCTGGATAAATATGGGCGGTATCATCCCGGCCTGGTCGTGGCCGATATCCGGATGCCCGGGATGAACGGTTTGCAGCTGATCGAAAAGCTGCGGAGCGAGGATCCGCGGCTTCATATTGTGATCCTCAGCGGTTACGCGGACTTCAGCTATGCCAAACAAGCGATGACGCAGCGGGTGGACGGTTATTTGCTGAAGCCGGTCGACGAGGACGAGCTTACGGATTACTTGGTGAAAATCAAAAAGGCGGTCGACGAAGAGACCGCATCCGAGGAATGGAAACACGTTACGGCGGAGTGGACCCGCGAATCGCTGATCCAGTCCGTTTTGGCGGGTACGGATGAGCAGCAGACGGTGCCGATCTGCGAACGGGCCGGAGAAGTGGGAATCACGGGCAAGATTTATCAGGTTTTGCTGTTGGCCGTACATGCCGAGGACGATGCCGATCTGGGCGCGGGGGAGTTGCTGAGAAAAAAACTGGCCCACATGTTTGAGGATACCGGGCGGGGCTGGGTGTTCGGCATTCATGCCAAGCTTGGCGTGCTGTTAAAAGATCCGCTGCTTGCTGTGGAATACGAAAGCGTATACAGAGAGATCCGGGAAGAGCTAAGCGGCACCGGAGCCGAGTTTACCGCGGCGCTTGGGAACAAGGTCGGATGTCTGCCGGACATCCGCAGTTCCTACCTTGAGGCGTGCGAACTCCTTAAGCTGCATTTCTTTTTGGATCAGGGTGCCATACTTTCCCCGGAGGCGCTGCGGAGCGGGGCGCCATCGGAATTGCCGGACACCTCGATCGAAGAAATCGGCGAGCAGCTGTATTATGCTCTGGATATCGGGAACCAGGAGGCGATACAATCGCTCGTGCGGAAAGCCGGGCAGACCCTTGCCGCCGGCGGGTATCCGGAGAAGGAAATCAAACGCCGTTTTGTGGAAGTGCTGACGTCGATTCTCGGCAAGGCCTTGAAGCAGTCTTCCGCGTTGCAGGACCGCAGCAAAGAGTTTTCCGATTTTTTATCGGAAATTCACAAAATGCGGACGATTGAGGGGCTGTATGAGAAAACGGAATTCCTGCTGCAGCAAATTATGCACCAGCTCGGGGAAGGCGGCAAACACCGCGAAGTGAAGATCATGCTGGACCTGATTCACCGCAATTTCAACGAAAATTTGAAGCTGGAGACGTTATCGGGGATTTTTAATTATAACAGTGCTTACTTGGGCAAATTGTTCAAAAACGCCACAGGGGAATACTTCAATACTTACCTGGACAAAGTGCGGATCGAAAAGGCCAAGGCGTATCTGGAAGAAGGGCTAAAGGTGTACCAGGTGGCCGAAAAGGTCGGTTATACGAACGTCGATTATTTCCACAGCAAGTTCAGAAAGTACGTTGGAACTTCCCCGTCCGCTTACCGCAAAACAGCAAGCAATGCATGAGGGAAGATGCTTAAAATGAAATGAAGCGCCTGAAAACAAAGCAGCGAATGTGGGTTGTCTGGACAAACATCGCTGCTTTTTTGTGACTGGGTGAAGAAAAGTGGAATATTCGTTGTATAAGTTGTACGTACAACATGGAAGAATATCGAAGGTCCTTATAGTATAAGTATGTGGACACGGTTGTGTACTCCGGTTTTACGAGGGATGAAGCATATGACAAGGACAGCCGGGTGAACAAAAAGTGGACGAATACCAATATTGATCGGCTGATTGAGAGCGGCGAGCTCACGGGCGTGAACACGGGGTGGTTCAATAGCGACGGCTCCTACAACAACGCACTTTATCCGAACGCGATCGACGCTGCGCCGTTTTTTGAAGAGGACGGGAAGCTGTGGATGGCTTACGGTTCCTGGTCGGGCGGCATTTTCCTGCTGGAGCTTGATCCGGCGACGGGACGGCCGATTTTTCCCGGTAAAGATGGAACGACGGCGGACGGCAGGCTGGTCGACCGTTATTTCGGCACGAAAATCGCCGGCGGGTATACGAAATCCGGGGAAGGTCCGTACATCGTTTATGATCGGGGGACCGGCTACTATTATTTGAATGTGTCGTACGGTTGGCTCGGCGCAAGCGGCGGATATAACATCAGACAGTTCCGCGCGGCGAGCCCGGACGGCCCGTATGTGGACGCGGCGGGGCAAAATGTCGGACGGCGTTGGCGGCAAGGCGGCGGTGTTTGACGGAAATTCCGGGATCAAGCTGCCAAGCGGACTGATTGCCGGAAACTGTTATTCGGTTTCGTTTTGGGTCAATCCGCAGCAGTATACGCAGTTTACGACGGCGTTTTTTGGCGCCAATTCCACGTCAAGCTGGATCAGTCTGGTGCCGGAATCATGGGACAACAATACCATGCTTTGGTCGGGCGAAGCCTGGTACGACGGGGCGACCGGCGTTAAGCTCCCGTTGAACGAGTGGCACCATGTCGCCTTCACGGTCGATGAGGGAGCGGTGAAGGTCTACATCGACGGGGAGCAGAAGTTCGCCGGCACCGGATTCCCGGGCGTGTTCACGACTGACTCCGGCACATTTAGCCTGGGCGTGAACTGGTGGGACCCGCCGTTCAAAGGCATGCTGGATGAGCTGCGTATCTATGATATCCCGGTCACGGAGGCCGTGATTCGCAAGCTTGCAGAAGAAAAAGGATGATAGAAAGCCCAGGTGGGGCGTTGGCAGCGGCCGTTTTCCGAGTGCGGAAAGCGGCCGTTTTGGTGTTGGGCGCGGCTGGTGATTCCTAACGTTTTTGGGATATTTCTCTGATTCCTTTCCCAACCCAGTGCCCAAATATGCTAAAGGAATAAAGGACCAGTGTATTTATGATAACCATGGCTGGCGCAGACTGAAGTTCATAGAAATGACTTAATCCGTATAAAGGACCTGCGAAAATAAACACTGCAAGCATAGGAAGCAACTCAAGCCACTCAAGTTGTAACAAGTAACCCAATATATATATTAACATCCCGATCCCCCAATAATACGTTAAGAACCTGATGAACCCTATCCCTTTCCTGCCTAATATAAACCCGTAAACGCCCCAAAGAATGACATAAATAACGGATAGCAGAGCTTGCTCAGAGCTTGGGTCGCCACCTTTCAGATAGGCACTGAAATTTACAATGCTTATAGGGATAGAAGTGATCAGAACGAATAGGGTATGCATATTTTTGGGGGCCATGGACACCATCCTTTCATGAGGCATATTCATACCACTCATAGATATACTCTACAACGCCGTCGCACCTCATTCCAGTAATCTCGCTCACATTAACCCAAACGCCTAGGTCTTCTCTTCGATCCTAAGATCCGAGATGGAAAAGAACGCAGCATCCTTTAATTGGTGTCTTGGTATCCCTGCATGCTGCCTTGCACGATTATCCCTTTTGTTCAGTGGGTAGAGGGTGGGGGCTAATCACGGTCCTTTCATTTTTGCGGTGTCTTGCCCCATTCCTCCCGTCAGGTCCGCTTCACTTCTCCTAAACCTCCTTCTCACAAACCTGTCTAACGATCTCGAACATGTCTGCTTCTCCCAAACCTATTTTCTTCTCCTGAATTTATCTTTCTCTCTGCTTCCGGATCAAATGGGATAATCGTGCAAAGCGTCCGGACAGCGGATGTTGATCTGCTGACCAACCCTCATTTGCTTGATCTTTAAGATCGTCTTTTAATTTCTTGTTGATTCAATACGTGGATTTAAGAAAGCGAGTTGATCTCAGAGATCAACTTCTCCTCTCCTTAAGCAGATAATCTAGATTTTTACATGAAAACATGACTAATTATCGTTGTATAAAGCGCTTTCGGACCATTGTATGATGGGGGAGATGAAACGGAAGCGGTTTTGGAACGCGTGATTTATGCAGCGCTTATAAACCGGAAATTCAAAATGGGATGAGGTCGTGACATGAGTTATCCTTATCAAAACCCGGATCTTCCGCTAATGGAACGGGTGAACGATTTAATATCGCGTTTTACGCTCGAAGAGAAAATCGAACTGATGTGTCAGTATCAACCGGATATTCCGCGCCTTGGGGTGAACAAATACAAGCATGGCACGGAGGGGGCGCATGGCGTGGCCTGGCTTGGCGAAGCGACGGTGTTCCCGCAAAATACGGGGCTGGCCTGTACCTGGAACCCTGAACTGCTGCAAAAAATCGGCTCCGTCATCGGGGACGAGGCCAGGGTTTACTACCAGCGCGACCCGGCCGTTAACGGGCTGACGATTTGGGCGCCGACGGTCGATATGGAACGGGACCCGCGCTGGGGGCGCACCGAAGAGGCTTACGGGGAGGATCCGCATTTGACCGGGGCCTTGACGACAGGGCTGGTCAAAGGTATGCAGGGCGATCATCCTTTTTATTACAAGGCTGTAGCCACCTTAAAGCATTTTTACGGCAACAATAATGAGGTGGACCGCGGAAGCGCATCGGTCAGCATTGATCCGCGGAACAAGCGGGAATATTACTTGAAGGTGTTTGAGCTGGCTTTTCGCGACGGGCGCGCAGGTTCGATGATGACGGCGTACAACGGCATCAACGGAACGCCGTGCAACTTTAATCATGAGGTGAACGAAATCGTCAAAGGTGAATGGGGCATGGACGGCTTCGTCGTGGGCGACGCCGGGGACGTGCTCGGCACCGTGATGGATCACCATTACGTGGACTCTTACGCCGAAGCGGTCGCCGGCTCAATTAAGGCCGGTATCGACAGCATTACGGATGATCAGCCGATCTCGCAGCAGGCGCTGCGCGATGCGTTGGAGCGGGGACTGCTGACGGAGGCCGAATTGGACCATGCGCTGAGCAATACGTTCCGCGTCCGTTTCCGGCTTGGCGAATTCGATCCAGCGGAGCGGAATCCGTACAGCCATGTGCCGGAATCAAAGCTGTGCGCGCCTGAGCATGCCGCGCTTGCGCTGGAAGCGGCCCGCGAATCGGTCGTGCTGCTGAAGAACGACAGGCTGCTGCCGCTGGGCAAGGACGCGGCTTCGGTGGCGGTGATCGGCCCGCTGGCGGACGAGGCGTTCACCGACTGGTACAGCGGCACGCCGCCGTACCGCGTAACTCCGCTGCAGGGCGTAACGGAGAAAATGAACGGCCGTCCGGTGCATTTTACGACGGGGCTAGATCGGATTCGCTTGCGTTCGGCGGCCACCGGCAAATACGTCGGTATCGCCGCCGGCGAAGAGGGCGGAGCTGCTCTGACGGCAAACTGCGAAGACGCGGAACAGGCCGAAGTGTTCGAGCGGAACGATTGGGGCTGGGGACAAATTACGCTGCGGGCGCTCAGCAACGGGAAGTTCGTAACCGAAAGCGAATCGGGCCGGCTCGAGGCGACGGCGGACGAGGCGCGCGGCTGGTTCGTGAAGGAAGCGTTCGGGTTCGAGACGCAGGAAGGCGGCTCCGTGCGGATGCTGTCGTGGGAAGGCAAGCCAGTGTCGGTAGACGTCCGGGGATACATGAACGTCGAAGCGGACCAGGAAAAGGGCGCCGGTGAAACTGAAAGAGCCGTAATGGTTGGCGCTGGTGCAACTGTTGGTGCGGGAGCCGCAGTAAGCGAGGGGGCCAACTTCGCCAATAGAGGAGCCGCTGCCAGCGTACATGACGGATTTATCGTTGAAGTGGTGCAGAGCGGTTTGCAGCAAGCCGCCTCAGCGGCGAAAAACGCGGAAACGGTGATCGTGTTCGTCGGCAACAGCCCGTTCATCAACGGGAAGGAAACGATCGACCGGCCGGACATTACGCTGCCGCCATCCCAGCAGGCGCTGATTCAGGCCGTTAAAGAGGCCAATCCGCGAACGGCTGTTGTCATTGTCGGCGGGTATCCGTTTGCGGTGAACTGGGAGCAGGAGCATGTCCCGTCGATCATGTTTACATCCCATGCAGGACAAGAGCTGGGGCATGCCGTGGCTGACGTGCTGTTTGGCGACTACAACCCGGCGGGCCGGCTGAACATGACTTGGTACAAGTCGGCCGAACAGCTTCCGGATATTATGGATTACGACATTATTAAAGGGAAGCGGACCTATCAATATTTTGACGGAGAAGTGCTGTATCCTTTCGGACATGGTCTGAGCTACACGGCGTTCGAATACGAAGGAGTGTCCTTGAGCGAGACGGAAACCGGACAGGACGGTACCGTCACCGTATCGGTGAACGTCCGGAATACCGGTGAGCTGGATGGGGACGAGGTTGTTCAATTGTATGTCCGGGCCGAAGCTTCCCGCGTGCCCCGGCCGCTTAAGACATTAAAAGGCTTTAAGCGGATTCATTTGGCGGCCGGCGAGTCCAAGACGGTAACGCTGGAATTAAAAGCATCCGAGCTCGCTTTCTGGGATGTGACCCGCGAACGGTACTGTGTGGAAACCGGCGCCTACACGATTATGGTCGGCCCGTCCTCGGGGAAAATCGCGGCTGCGGCAACGCTTCGGGTCAACGGGGAGACGGTTCCGCCGCGTTTGCTCCGCGAATCGGTCAAAGCGGTGAATTACGATAATTATGACCGGGTCTTTATCGACGAATGTCGCGAAGGCGGGGAGAGCATCCGCACCGTTCAAGACAGCGGCGGCTGGATCGCGTTCCATGATGTGGATTTCGGCACAGGGGCGTCGGAGTTCGAGGCGAGAGTTTCCGGGCATCTCAAGGGCGGGGAGATCGTCATCACGCTCGATTCGCCGGATGGAGAAGCCATTGGAACGTGCCGGGTACTGCCGACCGGCGGCCGTCAGGCCTGGACGACGGTGACCGCGCCGGTAACGGGGGCTTCAGGCCGCCGGAGTGTATACCTTCACATCAAAGGCGAGGTACAGATCAACTGGTTAAAACTGAGTTGATCGAGAATTATCTCGTCGGAAGCAAGACTTAACTACTGAGAGCTACTAGGGAAGCGATTGCGGATCGCAGTTGTTCGGCAATGATTTTGCGTTCGTAAATCTCACAAGGGGAAAGGGATACAAAAAGAATATTCTTTTCAATTTCGTCATCAGCGTCCAGTGAATAGTGGGCTTTGTCATAGAAGCGGCGGCGAATGTAATTCTTCTCCAACCGTTCTGCTTCCAGCAAAGCGTCCTTTATTTCGTTGGGTATATTAACAAAAAAGTCTGAATTATAAAACGGTTAAAAATCCCGCAGATTGATTTTTGCCATAGGGCATTCCTCCATTTCGATTTTTTAGGGATTAATGAATCGAAATGGAGAGGGGGAGAGCGGCAGCGGAGCCGGTCTGCATTTATTATAATTTTTTTGAACTTTTGGAGAAATGGAACGTCAGCTAAGCCAAACCGTTGCAATAAAACAACGGTTCCTCCCAAATATGAAATAGCGGCTTTGGATTCATGAGATCCTCCTATCCTAAAGCCGCTATTAATGAAATTTTGGACTTTTATATGCCGTTTGGCAGCTATTAAACTATAATCCTTATTCAAAATCCCAAAGATTCACCAACGAGGATAATCTTTATTCTCCCCGCTGGTTTACACATTCTTGTTTGGACGATGTAAGAACAGATACAATCATCTGTTTTACAATCTCCGCAAGCACCATTAATCAGGCAGGGCGTTTTTTGCGGCGAATGTAAAAATGGGCTGGACGAGCACGAACAGCGGTACACATTAATGGGGGCCGCATATGTTCTGGCTCTTATAACTGCGTCTTCAGCGGTCTTACAAACCTTATTCATCCCAACGATAGCAATAACACTTTTCGGTCCAAAGGTAATCGCCGCCGTTCGATTGCCCACACTGTCTACATTGACCAATATGCCATCTTCGCTAACTGCGTTAATGCTCGTTAAATAAGTGTCGCACAAAAGAGATTGGCGCATGAGGTCATAACGTTCATCCATTGTTTGCGCTTTATCACGATCAGTGATTATATAGCTACCTTGACGTACTCGATTAAGGAGCCCGATTTCCTCAAGCGTGACTGACCCACCCCATGATACCGAAGAATGTTCCGGAATAAATGATAGTGCCTTTTCTACAGCTTCTATGGCGTTATCACAGTAATAAGCCTCAAACTTTCTGCTTTGCAGATTTTTAATAACCTTTGATGCTAAAAGCCGATTTCTCGCTTTTATTGAATTTTCTTTCCCTTGCATTGTTCTTCCTCCATTCTGACGTTAGAAAAGGTGACTAAATTTCTTGTGTATTCACGATTAATATAATATAGTAAAAGGAAAAATTATGTTGCATGTGCAACGAGGGGCCTCTCATGAACAACTTAGATTCCCTATGTCAATCACGTTTATTTTCGGGGATTTCACCAAATGATATTCCCCAAATGCTTAAATGTCTGTCAGCCACACGGAAAGAATATGCAAAAGATGAGATGGTTGTCCGTGAGGGCGATTTAGTTGATGATGTCGGCATCATATTGCAGGGTAGCGCTCAAAGTACGAAATTGAGCGTCACGGGAAAACAAATTATTGTATCCCTCCATTATCCGGGCGGATATACCGCTGTTTTAACAGCGGCTAGCCGTGGAAGAAGATGCCCTATGTCAATACAGGCATTGGAGCCGCTTGAGGTTCTGTTTATTCCTGTCAAAAGCATATTGAGCCGTTGTACGAAGCTTTGTGTGGCTCACGAACAATTACTTGGAAATCTTTTTGATAGTATTGCAGAACGAGCATTAGAACTGCATGACCGAAACGACTGTCTGATTATGCCTACTATTCGGGATAAGGTCTTAACTTATTTAACAAGAGTTATGCGTGAAACTGGAACAGAAACTTTTACTATTCCTTTTGATAGAGAAGCGATGGCCGAGTATTTAGATGTAGATCGAAGTGCTTTATCCAGAGAGCTTGCATGGATGAAGCGGGACGGCTTGATTGACTTTTATAGAAACGAATTTAAGCTATTGCAAAAAGCGGTAGAAAAAGATTTTCACTAACCGGCAAGCAGGGCAAGTGTATTGACACTTGCACATTTTTGAGATTTTCCCTTGCGGGAAAACTCAAAAATTGCTTGTTGGGGAGTGCCTTCCCCAAACCCTACGACTTCGGGCCAACTTGGCCCGAAGTCGATGCTTCGCACCTCATGTTGCGTCATGTCCGCTATCGCTCCATTTCCTTATTTTTCTGCGCGTCCGTCAGGCCGAGCAGATGGTCTATATTGCTTTTCACCGTTACAATTTCCTGCATGGCCTTTTTAGATTTTGTTGCGTTCGGCTACAATCTCATTGGAGCGTTGCCCGTTGCCGGTACGTGGACCCTGCTTTTTGATGGCTTCCAACTGCATTTGCAGGGCTTTGGCCCGTTCACTGGGCAGGATATTTTCACGCTGATTGGTGTTGTCCTCTACCATCTGCGTGATGGCCTGTTCGTCTGTCATGTTGCGGATAATACAAGGCATATCCGCAAATCCGGCTAATTCACTGGCTTTCTGGCGGCGGTGGCCGGATACGATTTCATAGCCGCCATTTCTTCATCATTACGAACCTGAAACGGGTGGTCTTTGAAAGCGAAAAGCTCGGAAAGATTAAGGTAAACAATCTGTTCCTGTTCGCCGGGGCGTGGTGCTTCCCTCGGTTCGGGTTTTTCCTCTTTATCTGTTTTATGGCATGAAAAAAGGGACTTGATTTTTTAGGTCAAGCCCCAACGGGATATTTGCAATCCCTCCTTTCAACTTCGGGGCAAGTTGACCCGAAGTTCCGCTATCCAGATACAAAAATACCGCCCATCTTGTCCCATTGGGCGGTATCCTGTGTAATTTTGCAGTTTTCCTTAATTAACTGGTTCAGTTGAGCCCTAAGCCTCGACCGGTTCTTGCAGCTTTTTGCGGAATTCCGAAGGCGAGCAGTTCATCGCCTTGCGGAACACCCGAATAAAGTAGCTGATGTTGTCGTATCCGACCTCGAGCGCGATGTCGGATACTTTCCGCTCCGGCTCGCGCAGCAGTTCGGTGGCCTGGCGGATGCGGTACGAGTTGATGTAATCGATCGGCGTCTGCCGGGTCATCGACTTGAAGAAGCGGCAAAACTGCCCTTCGCTCATCGGAATCAGCGCGGCGAGCTCAGCGAGGCGGATCGGATGGCCGTAGTTTTGCTGAATGTGCAAAATGACCGTTTTCAGCCGCTCGATTTTGGACGATTCGCTGCGGCTGCTGGCTATGCGGCTGACGGCCCGGCCTTCGGCGGCGATTTCGGCCAGCATCAAATACAGATGGCCTTTCACCGCGCCTTCGTATCCGGTCGTTTCGTTGCTGCAGACTCGCATCATCGCGAGGATGTGCTCAAGCAGCGAAATTTCAAAAGGCTGCTCCCGGCGGATATGGCGGGGGAACGTCGCTTTCCGTTCCTGCAGGGGGAGAACGAGATTTTCCTGGACCGCGTCATAATGTGCGCTGGCCAGCAGCTGTGTATCGAACACGAGGGAGAAAAAAGTGCAGCCCAGATCCCCGAGCGCATGCGCGGCGTGAATGTCGCCCCCGTCGATAAACACCGCTTCCCCGGCGCGAACCGGAAAATAATCGGTGTCGACCTGGAATAACGTTTCCCCTTCAAGGCAATAAAAAAGCTCGGCTTCCTCGTGCCAGTGGCAGTCGATGACATGCTCGCCCGGCCCGAAGCGGTACCAGTATGTGCCAAACGGCAGGCGCTGTGTGCCGTGGCTTTTATTCTCATGCAAAGAGCGGCGGAGTGCTTGGTCCATCCATCATCACCTCATCAATATAGTGTTATATTATCGTCGAATTATGTTAGTTTATTGTGATGCGTATCAGTATAATGCAAGTATAGAACGTTTTTCACCGTAAAACAATGCGATATGAGGAAGGACGGTATTGAAAAATGAAATTTACCGATGGCAACTGGCTGATTCGCGATGGGATTACGTTATCTCCTGCGGTACAAGCTTACGATTTTCAAGTCCAAAACAACACGCTGATCGCTTCCGCTTCAACGACGCCGCTGCGCGGCCGGGGTGACATGATCAATACAACGCTGCTGACGATGCAATTCCATTCCCCGCTTCCCGGCGTGATCGGCGTCAAGCTGATTCATTTTGCCGGCGTTGTGGACCATGGTCCTCACTTCGAGCTCAACGAAGGCGGAGCCCATGCGGAAATTACCGAAAACGAGCAATATGCCGAACTAAAAAGCGGCAGTCTGAGCGTCCGCATCAACAAAGGCGCGCAGTGGTCGGTCGATTTCTATCGTGGCGACGAGCGGATTACCGGCAGCCGCTTCAAATCGATGGCTCATGCAACGGAATCAAACGGCAATACGTATATGCGTGAGGAGCTCGATCTGCGTGTCGGAGAATGGGTATACGGCCTCGGAGAACGCTTTACGTCGTTCCTGAAAAACGGCCAGATCGTCGATATCTGGAACAAGGACGGCGGCACCAGCTCCGAGCAGGCGTACAAGAACATTCCTTTTTACGTCACCAATAAGGGGTATGGCGTACTCGTCAACGATCCGGGAGCGGTTTCGTTTGAAGTCGCTTCGGAAAAAGTGAAAAAAGTGCAGTTCAGTGTTCCCGGAGAATCGCTGGAATATTTCGTGATTGATGGTCCCGAGCCAAAAGACGTGCTGAACAAATACACTGATTTGACGGGCAAACCTTCGCTTCCGCCGGCCTGGACGTTCGGCCTCTGGCTGACGACCTCTTTTACGACCGACTACGATGAAGCGACGGTAAACTCCTTCGTGGACGGCATGGCGGAGCGCGATCTTCCGCTGCACGTCTTCCATTTCGACTGCTTCTGGATGCGGGAGTTCCACTGGACGGATTTCAAGTGGGATGAGCGCGTTTTCCCGGATCCGGTTGGCATGCTGAAGCGCCTCAAAGAAAAAGGGCTGAAAATTTGTGTGTGGATCAACCCGTACATCGGCCAGCGCTCCCGCCTGTTTGAGGAAGGCAAGAAAAACGGCTATTTGGTGAAAAAAGCGAACGGCGACGTATGGCAGTGGAACCTGTGGCAGCCGGGCATGGCGCTTGTGGACTTCACGAACCCAGCCGCTTGCGAATGGTTTGCCGGCTACCTGCGCGAACTGGTCGACATGGGCGTTGACTCGTTCAAGACCGACTTCGGCGAGCGGATTCCGACGGACGTCGTTTATTACGACGGCTCCGACCCGATAAAAATGCATAACTACTACACGTACCTGTACAATAAAGTCGTATTTGAAGTGCTGGAAGAAAAATTGGGCAAAAACGAAGCCGCCCTGTTCGCCCGTTCCGCAACGGTCGGCGGCCAGAAGTTCCCGGTTCACTGGGGCGGCGACTGCTACGCCGATTATGAATCGATGGCGGAAAGCCTGCGCGGCGGCCTGTCGCTCGGACTCGCCGGCTTCGGCTTCTGGAGCCACGACATCGGCGGATTCGAAAACACGGCCCCGGCCCATGTATTTAAACGCTGGCTCGCCTTCGGCCTCCTGTCCAGCCACAGCCGCCTGCACGGCAGCAGCTCGTACCGGGTGCCTTGGGCTTACGACGACGAAGCCGTCGACGTCACGCGCTTCTTTACGAAGCTGAAATGCCGCCTGATGCCTTATATGTTCGACACGGCGGTGCAGGCGACACAGCAGGGCGTGCCGACGATGCGGGCGATGTTCCTGGAGTTCCCGGACGACCCGGCGTGCGATACGCTGGACCGTCAGTATATGCTGGGCGACTCGCTGCTTGTGGCCCCGGTATTCAGTGAAAAAGGCGCTGTCACGTATTATTTGCCGGAAGGCAATTGGACGCATTTGCTGACCGGAGAAGCGGTGGAAGGCGGTAAATGGCGCAAGGAAAACCACGATTTCTTCAGCCTGCCGCTGTTCGTCCGCCCGAACTCGATCCTGGCCACCGGGGCGAATGACACGCGTCCGGATTACGATTATGCCGACGGTGTAGAACTCGGCTTGTACCAGCTGGCCGACGGAGCCGCGGTATCCCGCACGGTGCGCAATGCCAAAGGGGCCGCGGAGTTGAACGTGACGGTATCCCGCAATGGCAACGTTGTGACGTTAAGTGCCGAGGGCGCCGGCAAGCCGTTCCGCGCCGCACTGCACGGCATGGGCGAAATCGCCTCCGTCCAAGGCGGGACGCTCGCCGCGAACGGAACCATTGAAGTGGCTGCGTTCACCGGCAAGGCGGAGCTGCAAATCACCTTGAAATAATGCTTCATTGCCTGTCGCGGCGACGGCGCGAGGGTGTACAATTAAACACGGACAGACGG
This sequence comes from Paenibacillus lacisediminis, assembly GCF_046567315.2. NCBI lineage: Bacteria > Bacillati > Bacillota > Bacilli > Caryophanales > Paenibacillaceae > Paenibacillus > Paenibacillus lacisediminis. The sequence continues at coordinate 152,257 of NZ_JBKIAX020000005.1, forward strand.
ACCGTAGAGAACGGCCGCCTGGAAATATCCCCTTTTCCCCTTGGCAAGAGGGGATATTTTCCTTTTAAGTGAGTGTTCAAAAAGTCAGGTTTTCAGCACCGAGAAGGTTGGATGAAGCTAGGGGCTGAGGAGCGGAGCGTACGTTTTGGGTACGTGAGCACCGGAAGGCCCGGCTGAATTCAAGATTCGACGTCGAGTTCGCTTATTGACCTGCTTCGTGATCAAAAGATGACTTTTTGAACTACCTCTTTAAGGAGGCGTCATTTATTCCAATGATCAGTAAAATCGTACAGTTCACGAATAACTTAAAACTCAAGCACAAACTGCTCATCTCCTATATCGTTGTCGTGATGATTCCCGTGTTGATTGTCGGCGCTGTCGTCACCGCATACTTCCGCAATCAGGCGATGGACCGGGCGATCGCCCAGACCACCAACAACGTCGAAAGGGTGAAATCGCGCGCGGCGTCGATGCTTCGCGTGCCCAGCGACATCTCGGATATTTTTATGCTGGATGAAAAACTCGAAACCCTTGTCACTACCCGCTATCCGTCGGTGCTTGAGCTGACCAAAGCTTACCTGAACTATAACGATTTTCGTAGCTACGTTAGGCAGTACCGGGAAATTTCGGGGATTCGGTTCTATTTCGACAATCCTACATTAATCAACAACCTCGAGTTTATACCGGTCGATGAGCGGACCGCGTCGGCGAACTGGTACCGGCGGGCGGTGTCCGAAAAAAGGATCGGCTGGTTTTATATTAACGACAAAGAGGATGTGGAGCTTCCCGTCCGCAAATTAAGCCTCGTCCGCCAGATTTCGTTTGAAGGCACGCGGAAAAGCGGAGTGCTTATGGTCGTTCTGAATCAGGACGAACTGAACCGGATGCTGCAGCAGGAGCCTTTTGAAACGTTTATCGCCGATGAGCAGGGGTATGTTGTGGCTGCGAAAAACCCGTCATTGGTTGGCACGACGCTGGAATCGCTCGATTTCGGCATTGATTTGCGGGTCCTGCAAAAAGGGACGTTCAAGGCGGATGTCCAAGGTGCGCCTTCTTACCTGGTGGTGGATACCTTGCTTCCCGATTCAAGCATGAACGGGCTGAAGATCGTATCCGTGTTTGCGACGGAGTCGATCGTCAAGAGCGCCAATACGGTTAGCCTTTTTGGAATGGGGATCATTTTACTCGTCCTGCTTATCGCCTTCGTGTTCGTTTATATCGTTTCTTTTTTGACCACGAGCCGGATGCTGCGGTTAAGCCGTCACTTAAACCGGCTGGCGCTCGGGGATCTGACCGTCGTATCCCCGATAGACGGGAATGATGAAATCGGGCATTTGTCGCGCCAATTCAACTACATGGTCGGCAGCATCAATCAGCTGATGCATCAGGTGGTGGAAAAAACGGAGCAAAACAACGCCCTGGAGCTGGCGCAGCGGGAAATCAAGCTGAAAATGATGGCCAGCCAGATCAACCCGCATTTTCTGTTTAATGCGCTGGAATCGATCCGGATGAACGCGCATCTGAAGGGGGATAAAGAGATTGCCAACGTCGTGCGCCTGCTCGGGAAAATGATGCGGAAAAGCCTTGAAGTCGGCCGGGAAAACACACCGCTCAAAGAGGAATTGGAAATGGTGCGCTCCTACCTGGAGGTCCAGAAATTCCGCTACGAGGACCGCCTGAAATACGAGCTGCGGATCGATCCGGCGGCGGAGGACATCCGGGTGCCGCCGCTCATCATTCAGCCGTTGGTGGAAAACGCCGTCGTTCACGGCGTAGAGGGCAAGGAGGACGGCGTCAGCGTGGAGATCAGGGTGGAAGTGAAAGAAGCGCTGGTGCATGTGACCGTCAAAGACAATGGAACAGGGATGACGCCGGAGCGTCTGGAGGAAGTGAAGCGTTCCATTGCTGCCGCCGAGGAAACTCAGCGGACGCGGATCGGCCTGCGCAACGTCCATCAAAGATTGGTGTTGTCCTATGGAGAGGAGCACGGTCTGCAAATAGCCAGCACGCCTGGATCCGGAACGGAAATTACCTTTACGCTGCCGGTATATGTCTAATTTTTATATGGTTTTGTTTGAAATCTGTCGGGTATTTCCATTCTTCCCCTTCGCTTATGATAGAACTATAGAAATGAAAGGGGGACTGGAACCTGTGGAAACGCTGTCATCAAAGCCCGGCACTAATGTAAGCGTTGCCCCTAAACCGCAAAAGAAGCGGAGAAAAGGTACCTGGCAGAGTTTAGTGCAGCAAAAGTATTTATACTTGATGTCCATGCCGTTTGTCATATGGTTGTTCGTATTTAACTATGTTCCGATTTGGGGCTGGACGATGGCTTTTCAGAATTATAAGCCGGCCAAATCTTTTACCAACCAGAAATGGGTGGGGTTCGATAATTTCGTGGAGTTGTTCCAGGACGAAAGGTTTTATCTCGTGCTAAGAAACACGCTGGCCATGAGCGTCATGGGGCTGATCGCCAACTTTATTTTTCCGATCGCCTTTGCGGTGCTGCTCAATGAACTGCGGGGCAAATACTTCAAGCGTACGATACAGACGGTTTCCTATTTGCCGCACTTCGTATCCTGGGTCGTTGTAGCCGGGATCATCACGAAAATGCTTTCCAACGACGGCGGGATCGTCAACGAGCTGCTGATGGCGCTTCATATTACCAACGAACCGATTCAGTTCATGTCGCAAGGGAAATGGTTTTGGGGGATTGTAACCGCTTCCGATGTATGGAAGGAAACCGGCTGGAACGCCATCATCTATTTGGCGGCCATTACGGGGATCGACAAAGAGCTTTATGAAGCCGCTCGTGTCGACGGGGCCGGCCGTTTCCGGCAAATCTGGAACATCACCCTGCCGGGGATTCGGACAACGATTTCGGTGCTGCTGATCATGTCGATCGGCCATTTGATCGGCATTGGCTTCGAGAAGCAGTTCCAGCTCAGCAATACGCTGGTCACCGACTATTCCGAAGTCTTGGATATGTACGCGTTGAAGTACGGTATTAATATCAGCCGTTTCTCGTACGGTACGGCGATCAGCATGTTCACTTCGGTTGTAGGCATCATCCTGCTGCTCGTAGCCAACGGCGTTATGAAGAAAACGACGAAAGAAAGCATTATGTAGGGGGAGGGAACATAGATGGCAAGCAGCAGCAAAGCGTTCAACCTCACCAGAGGCGAAAAAGCGTTCAATGTTTTCAACTTTATTCTGATGTCGGTCATTTTGATTATCACGCTGTACCCTTTCCTGAACGTGCTGGCGATATCGCTTAACGATTCGACGGATACGGTCCGGGGCGGCATTTACATCTGGCCGCGCGAATTCACCTGGAAAAACTACGAAACGATCTTCGGTTATACCACCCTGATTCAGGGCTTCAAAAATACGATCCTCCGGACGGTGCTGGGCACCGTGCTTGGGCTGATCAGTTCTTCGATGCTGGCCTTTACGCTCAGCCGGCCCGATTTCAAATCGCGCAAATTCGTATCCACGTTCCTGGCCCTGACGATGTACTTCACGGGCGGTCTGGTGCCGACGTACATGCTGATGCGTCACCTCGAACTGATCGGGACGTTTTGGATTTATATTCTGCCCACTTTGGTCAGCGCCTTTAACGTATTCGTCATCCGCTCGTTTATCGACGGACTGCCGTATGCGCTGCAGGAATCGGCGAAGCTCGACGGGGCCAACGATTTCACGATTTACTACAAAGTGATCTTGCCGCTGTGTAAGCCAGTTTTAGCGACGATCGCTTTGTTCCTGGCGGTGGGCCAGTGGAACTCCTGGTTTGATACGTATTTGTACAACGGCAGCAAACCGCATTTGACGACACTGCAATACGAATTGATGAAAATATTGCAAAGCACCAACCAAGGCGCGAATATGGCAAATGCCAACGATTTGGCCAACCAGATGGCACAAGTGTCGCCGGAATCGATCAAAATGGCCATCACCATCGTCGTTACTGTTCCGATTCTGGTCGTGTATCCGTTCCTGCAGCGCTATTTTGTCGACGGGATGACGCTGGGTGCGGTTAAAGCTTAAGATGATTGGCTCTCAGCCGGTAGACGCAGGTCTATATAAGTTGAACTAAAGAACTGCGGAAGTTAGGCAAGATCAACTTATATAGCCTGTTATACAATATATTTTTTTGAATAAGAATACGGAGGGAAAGAATACATGAAATGGAAAAGCCCTAAAACTTTCGCGGCGATTTTGCTGGCCAGCACCTTGCTGGTCGGAGGCTGCGGCAGCAACAACGGCGGGTCCGGCGGCTCCGGCGCAAATGGCGGAGCGAGCGATGATACGAGCCCTGTCACCTTTACATTTTTCGGTGCTGACGCCAGCCCGAACTGGAACAATATGCAGGATGAAGTGGGGAAAGTCATAACCGAAAAAACCGGCGTAACGATCGAAGCCGAATTCGACGTGGGCAGCGGCGGCGGCGACAACAAAGTCGCCTTGATGGCGGCGAGCGGCGATGTGCCTGACCTGATTTTCGCCAAAGGGAATTTGTCCAAACTGGTGGATGCCGGCTATATCGTGGATATGACCGATCTGATTGAGGAGCACGCGCCAAACATTAAGAAAATATTCAGTGAAAATATGAACCGCCTAAAATACAGCAATGAAGATCCGGCGATTTATTCGCTCCCGACCAACGTTGGCGTGGATCAGCAATATTTTGATGCTGGCGGCGGGTTTGAAGTTCAACAACGCGTCTTGAAGGAACTCGGATATCCGAAGGTGAACACGGTGCAAGACTTTGAAAACGTCCTCAAGCAATATGTGGAAAAACATCCAACCACGGACGGACAACCGACGATTCCGCTGACGTTGAACGCCGACGACTGGAGAATCATGATCTCTGTTACGAATCCGGCATTTATCGCTACGGGCGCTCCGGACGACGGCGAATACTACGTGGACCCGCAAACCTACGAAGCAAAGCTTCATTATAAGCGTTCGGAAGAAAAGGAATATTTCCGTTGGCTGAACCACATGTACAATGAAGGTCTGCTTGATAAAGACACGTTTGTGCAAAAAGACGACCAATACAAAGCGAAAATCGCCAGCGGCCGCGTGCTTGGCCTGATCGACCAGGAATGGGGTTACATGGATGCCGAAAACGCGCTGAAAACGGCCGGCAAAGACGAATACACGTATGCGCATTTCCCGGTCACGTTAAGCGAAGAGTATAAAGACCACTCCTTCCAATCCGCCGGCATTGACGGTTACGGCATCAGCATTACGACCGAATGCAAAGATCCGGTGCGGGCGATTAAATTCATCGACTGGCTTTCTTCCGATGAAGGCCAGGTCCTGGTAAACTGGGGGATTGAAGGCAAACACTACACGGTTGACGAGAATGGCAAACGCGTTATACCGGACGAGATTACAGATCGTAGGGTAAATGATACAACGAATTTCACGAAACAGACCGGTCTCGGCAATCCGGACGGTTTATACAAAATCTTTGGCGCCCGCTACGGCGACGGTGTTAAAGATCCTTCCGGCAATTATTATACGACCAACTTCCCGGAACAAATCGTAGAGAACTACACCGAAGCCGAGAAGGAAACGCTGAAAGCTTACAATGCAACCACCTGGAAGGATCTGTTCCCGCAAGAGGACGAATTCCCGGCTAAAGAATGGGGCGCTCTGTACAACATGCCGGTTCCGACAGACGGGGATTATCAGGTTATTTTCCAGAAAACGCAGGACATTATCCGCAAACGGATTCCGGAAGCCATTTTGGCCAAGGAAGCGGACTTCGACAAGGTGTACGACGCTTTCCTCTCCGAACTGGACAAAGCCGGGGCCGCGAAAATGGAAGCCGAATATACCGAACTCGTTAAGAAGAGAGTCGAATTGTTCACCGGCAAAGAATTGTGATAAAACAGGACTGTCGGGGATACCCGTAAATATGGAAATGAACGAAAAGGCCCGTATTTTCATCGGGCCTTTTCTGCGGATTTATCGTAAAATCTAGAGGTGTACAAAAAATCGGGAGAAGGTGGCCAAACTGGTACGTTCAGCAGAAGCCGGATGGAAGTTATGGTATAAGCAGCCCGCATCGCGTTGGGAGGAAGCGCTTCCTGTAGGCAACGGGCGAATCGGCGGCATGATCTATGGTGGGGTGCGGCAGGAGCTTATCGCTTTAAATGAAGATACGCTCTGGTCGGGTTTCCCCCGCGATACGCAAAATTACGACGCGCTGCGGCATTTGAAAAAGGCCCGGGAGCTAATATTTTCCGGGAAATATAAAGAAGCCGAGCAGTTGGTTGAAGCCAAAATGGTCGGCACAGGGACCGAAGCGTACCAGCCGCTGGGCAATTTAAAGCTGGAGCTGTTGGAAGATGTTCCGGAGATTTCGGATTATTGGCGGGATTTGGATTTGGACGCGGGTGTGGCGACCGTTTCTTACCGGCTTGGCGGGACGGTCTATAATCGCGAGGTGCTGGTCAGCGCGGTGGATCAGGTGCTTGCGTTACATATTAGTGCTGAAGGAGAGGGGACGATCGACCTTTCTGTGTCCCTCGATTCTCCGCAAGTGTTCCGAACGGAAGCACTTCCGGGGCGAGTGGGGATTGTCATGAAAGGACGCTGCCCCAGCCATATTGCCGACAATTACCGCGGCGACCACCCGCAATCCATATTGTATGAAGAGGAATTGGGGTTATCTTTTGAAGCGCATATGCATGGGCTAACAGAAGGCGGAACCGTCGGGGCGGATGAGTCCGGCCGGCTGATCGTCCGCGGAGCGCGGAAGGCGATGTTTTTGCTGGCTGCGGCTACCGATTTTGCCGGATATAAAACGATGCCCGGGACGGGGATGGCTGAAGGTGAACTTGGTGAAAAATGCAACGCTGTTTTGAAGGAAGCGGCTTCGCTTGGCTATGAGCGGCTGCGGGAAAGACATATCGCGGATCACCGCGGCTTGTTCCGCCGTGTCGAGCTGCGGCTTGGGGGCGGGGAGGCTTCGGAGATGCCTTCCGCTGAAGGGCTTGCGGGCACGGAGCTTTCGCAACTGCCCACCGACAAGCGGCTCGAAGCTTATCGCGATGGAGCGCAGGATCCGGAACTGGAAGCGTTATATTTTCAGTACGGCCGCTATTTGCTGATGGCCAGCTCCAGACCGGGAACGGAACCGGCCAATTTACAGGGAATCTGGAATCCGCATATTCAGCCGCCCTGGAACAGCGGGTATACGACCAATATCAACGCGCAGATGAATTATTGGCCGGCGGAGGTGGCCAATTTAAGCGAGTGTCATGAACCGTTGTTCCGGCTAATCCGGGACCTGAGCGACACGGGGGCGAGAACCGCGCGGATTCATTACGGCTGCCGGGGATGGACCGCTCACCACAACGTCGACCTGTGGCGCCAATCGACGCCGACGGACGGCCAGGCCAATTGGGCGTTTTGGCCAATGGGCGGCGTATGGTTGTGCCGCCATCTTTGGGAGCATTACGAATTCGTGAGGGATGATAAGTTCCTGCGGGAGACCGCCTATCCGCTGATGAAGGGGGCGGCGGAATTTTGCCGGGATTGGCTCGTTCCGGGCCCGGACGGGCTGCTGACGACAGCACCGTCGACCTCGCCGGAAAATCAGTTTCTGACGCCCGAGGGCGAGAAGTGCAGCGTATCGGCGGGAACGACGATGGATCTGACGCTGATTCGCGAGTTGATTGAGCATACGATTCGGGCGGCGGAAATTTTGGGCGTGGATAAGGAGTGGCGCCGTGAACTGGTGGAAATTGCGGAACGGATGGCCAAGCCGCAAATCGGCCCGGACGGCAGGCTGCAGGAGTGGAGCGAGAACTTCGCCGAACCGGAGCCGGGACACCGTCACGTCTCGCATTTGTATGGGCTTTATCCCGGCGATTCGATTACGGTGCGGGATACCCCGGAGCAGGCGGAAGCCGTACGGAAATCGCTGGCATCCCGCATCCAAAACGGCGGCGGCCATACCGGCTGGAGCTGCGCTTGGCTGATCAATCTGTACGCGCGTCTGGGGGAAGGCGAGACGGCGCACCGGTTCGTGGAAACGCTGCTGTCCCGTTCGACGTATCCGAACCTGTTTGACGACCACCCGCCGTTTCAGATTGACGGCAATTTTGGCGGGGCGGCAGGAATCGCTGAGATGCTGCTGCAAAGCCATATGGACGGCATCGATTTGCTGCCGGCGCTGCCCAAGGCCTGGGCGTCCGGCCAGGTCAAAGGGCTGCGGGCGCGCGGCGGATTTACCGTCGATATAACCTGGGAGAGCGGCGGGGTCGCATCGGCCTGCATCACATCGGCTGTCGGCGGATGGTGTACGGTGCGCGGCCTAAACGGACGGCGGATTCATCTCCCGGACGGAAGCACCGCCGGGGACGGGGAACGCTTTTGGACTGAAGCGAATACGTCGTATTGGATTCGGTAGGCTTTCTGCGCAGGAGCTAACCCTCTAGCTAACGGACCTGGATGACCTTATTTGCCTGAAAAGACGCTAAGTTTACTTCTAACGGACAGTAGAGCCGCTATTTGCTCAAAAAAGGCTCGAAATGTGCGCATAAGCGCCCAATAAGGTCTATGGTGTCCGTTACATTTTGTAAACTGTTGATTTCGCCGAAATAACGTCGCTGATGTCCGTTAGGATTCTCTTTATGGCCAAAGTAGCCTACTGGCTAGTTAAAACCGAACAGTATGCAATACAGTTGTATGGAAAAATCGGGGCATCGTGCAGGAATACCTGAATTTTTGCAGTATTGTGCCCGCCGGAAATCTAACGGTTGTAGCAGCGGCTATTTTACGGAAAATGACCTTTTCTAGATTCTAACGGTTGTGATCGCCGTTATTTGCCCTAGTCGAGGTGAAAATAGCCCGGTTTTAGTGAAATAAGCCCTACAGCAACCGTTAGAGTTCGAAATCGGCGTTTTTGGATCAAATAGCGGCTGTGGCATCCGTTAGAGTTTGTTTTTTGGTCAGAAACGATATGTTGCCGCATCACTGGCCGCCGGAACTGTTTGGACATCGTGCCGGGCCGAAATGGCGATCGTCGGAACTTGGTGTGTGTACGCCCGGTCAAGCTTTATGGCGATCAGCGTTACTTGGGGCGTTTACGCCGGGCTGTGCTTAAGGCAACCACCGGCCATCCCTAATGCAATTTCGGCTACCTTAATGCAACTCCGGCCACAACCGATGCAACCACCGGCCGCATCTAATGCAGCCGCCGGAACTGCTGCGGCGTCATGCCGGTATGCTTGCGGAACGTGGCGACGAAATGGCTGGCGTCACGGAACCCGGTTTTGCCGGCGATGGCGGCTACGGTAACTCCCGGTTCGCCGGCCAGATGCTCCTTGGCTTTATGGATACGCATTTGGGTGAGATAAGCGTATGGGGATACGCCAAGCGTATGCTGAAACAGCTTGCTTAAATGACGCCCCGACATGCCGATGACTTCGGCCAGTTGATCCAGACCGGTGTCGGGGTTGCCGTACTCTTGCTCCATCCAATGCAGCAGCGGCGCCAGCTTCGCCATATTGCGGGAGACGGACATGTTGCTGGCTTGCCCGAATTTGCTGAGCATGCCCAAAAAACGGTAGGTGCCGGCCGACGTCTCCAGGCCGAACAGGTCGGTGCCGCTGCCGACCTTGTTCAGCATTTCGCCGAGCAGCGGGACTAGAGGAGCCTCCTGGTCCCAGCGGAATAAGGCGGAGTCGCGGATGCCGAAAGCCGACAAAATCGCCGCGGCAGCCACGCCGCCGAAGGTTAGGTAATACGTTGCCCAGCCGGCGCCCCGCTTCGCCTCATAGGCGTGGGGCATCCCGGGAGGCAGCAAAACGCCGCAACCGGACGATAACACGACACTTTCGCTGCCGTAGGTAACCAGGCCTTCGCCTTCTTCGGTTTGCAGCCAATGATAATAGGGATATCCGTTCGGACGGGTGATTTTTTCCTGACTCGGATTGTAACCGATGCTCTCCACAAGAAGCGGAAGATCGGGGTTGGCGGCGGGAGAAAAAACAAAACGGGTAAACGCGCGTGCGCTCATATTTTTCCCTCCTGGGATGAGTTCCACATTATTATATATCAAAACAATAATATTATATATAAAGCGGATAAGAAACTTCCTAAAATGGAGATATAATTATATTACTCTTAAAAGGATGTGTGCGCAGTGATCAACGAAAAACTGCCGAAAATATGGTACGGCGGCGATTATAATCCGGAGCAGTGGGGACCTGAAACCTGGCAAGAGGATGAACGAATGTTCAAGCTGGCCGGCATCGACGTGGCTACCGTAAATGTGTTCTCCTGGGCGATGCTGCAGCAGGACGAGGATACTTATGATTTCAGTTCCCTTGACGCAACGATCGACCGTTTATTTAAAAGCGGCGTGCACGTGTGCCTCGCGACAAGCACGGGCGCTCATCCCGCCTGGATGGCCCGGAAATACCCGGACGTGCTGCGCGTCGATGTGCAGGGGCGGAAACGCCGGTTCGGCGGCCGCCACAATTCATGCCCGAACTCGCCGGCTTACCGGAAATATTCGGAGAAGCTTGCCGGGCTCTTGGCCGAGCGGTACAAGGATCACCCGGGCCTTTTAATTTGGCACGTATCCAACGAATACGGCGGATATTGTTACTGTGACAACTGCGCCGCGGCGTTCCGCACTTGGCTCAAGGAGCGTTACGGCACGCTGGATGAAGTGAACCGCGCCTGGAATACCCGCTTCTGGGGGCATACGTTTTACGATTGGGAAGATATCGTTGTTCCGAACGAGCTGAGTGAAGAATGGAACGGAAACCGCACCAACTTCCAAGGGATTTCCCTGGACTATCGCCGCTTCCAGTCCCAGTCGCTGCTCGACTGCTACAAGCTGGAATACGAGGCCATCAAAAAACATACGCCGAACATACCGGTAACGACGAACCTGATGGGCTTTTATCCGGAGCTTGATTACTTCGAGTGGGCCAAATACATGGATATCGTGTCCTGGGACAACTATCCTTCCCTCGATACGCCGGTTAGCCATACGGCGATGACTCACGATCTGATGCGCGGACTGAAAAGCGGAGCGCCGTTTATGCTGATGGAGCAGACGCCAAGCCAGCAAAACTGGCAGCCGTACAACTCGCTCAAACGACCGGGCGTGATGCGGCTGTGGAGCTATCAGGCGGTTGCCCATGGGGCCGATACGGTGTTGTTCTTCCAACTGCGCCGGTCCATCGGAGCGTGCGAGAAATACCACGGCGCCGTGATCGAGCACGTCGGCCATGAGCATACCCGCGTGTTCCGCGAAGTTGCCGAACTCGGCCGGGAGCTGCAGCAGTTGGGCGACACGCTGCTTGATGCCCGCACGGAAGCCAAGGTGGCGATTCTGTATGATTGGGAAAACCGCTGGGCGACGGAGCTCTCGAGCGGACCGACGATCGCGCTGAATTACGTCAAAGAGGTTCATAAATTTTACGATGCGCTCTTCGGGATGCATGTGGAATGCGATATGGTCTCGGTAGAAGAGGATCTGAGCAAATACGAGATCGTGATCGCGCCGGTCATGTATATGGTGAAGCCGGGTTTTGCAAAAAAAGCGGAGGAATTCACCCGGAACGGCGGCACGTTCGTTACGACGTTTTTCAGCGGCATCGTGGACGAAAACGACCTCGTGACGACGGGCGGCTATCCGGGAGAACTGCGTCAACTGCTGGGCATTTGGGCGGAGGAGATCGACGCGTTGTTCCCGGAGCAGAAGAATCAAATCGTCATGAAGCGGCCGTGGGGTGATTTGCAGGACCAATACGAATGCGGTTTGCTCTGTGACCTCATTCATGCGGAAGGCGCCGAAGTGCTGGCGGAATACGGCTCGGATTTCTATAAAGGCATGCCGGTGCTGACGGTGAACCGCTTCGGAAACGGCCGGGCGTATTATGTCGCCAGCAGTCCGGAGGCTTCATTCCTTCAAGGGTTCCTCAAAAATCTATGCGAGGAAAAAGGAATCAAGCCTTTGCTCGAAGCCCCCGCAGGCGTGGAGACGGCACGCCGGGTGAAAGATGGCAAAGCTTATCTGTTCCTGCTTAACCACAACGCGGAAGACGTCCAAGTGGACATCGGCGCTGATGCCAAAAAGGAACTGCTTAGCGGGGACACGCTGACCGGAACCGTAACCGTGCCCGGCCGTGGCGTGCTTATCCTGGAAGGTAAATAGAATCACGTTCATCAAGCACCCTGCAGACGCTTTTCGTGTGAACGGGGTGCTTTTTCATAGGAGGCAACGGTATGGAAAGCGCAATCAAGCGGCAGCTGTCCGGCGAGGAGCTCACGGCCTTAGTGGAGCGGGCATTTCAAGGACAGAGACGATTGGAAGGATATGAGGAATTAAAGGACGGCTGGTTCAACTCCGCGTACGCCTTGACCCTGGATAACGGCATGAAGACGGTGCTGAAGCTTGCTCCCATTTCGGAGGAAGGGATGCTGCGGTATGAGCGGAATGTGATGACGGCAGAGGTGGAGGTGCTTCGTCTGCTGGACGCGGCGGAAGGCATCCCGGTGCCCCGGATTCTGTACGAGGAGCGCGGCGTAGAGGGGAGCGAGTGGTTCCTGATGGAGTTCGTTCCGGGCGATCCTTACAACAAGGTGAAGGAGCAGCTGGGGCCTGAGGAACGGCGGGATATTGAAGTTGAACTGGGCCGGGTGAACCGGCGGATTAACGAAATTCAAGGAAAAAGCTTCGGGTATTACGCAAGGGAAGACGGTCAAGGGAATAGCTGGCCGGCCGTCTTTACGGATATGATCGGCGGCCTTTTGGCCGATGCTGCGGATAAAGCCGTACCGCTCCCGATGGATGCAGAGGAGATATTCGTCCTGCTTCGGGAGCGGCAGGCCAGCCTGGCGGAGGTCACGGTTCCGCGGCTGGTCCATTGGGACTTGTGGGATGGGAACGTATTCGTCAAAGACCGGCGTCTTATCGCCATCATCGACTGCGAAAGAGCGCTGTGGGGCGATCCGCTGATGGAATACTACTTCCGCTCGTTTGTGGAAAACGGGGCGTTCCTGGAAGGCTACGGCAAGCCGGCTTTTACGGAGGCGGAGCGCGAGCGGATGGCATTGTACGACCTGTATATCGCCTTGATTCTGCACATCGAATGCAGGTTCCGCCAGTACACCGACACGAATCATATCCACTGGGCGGAGGAGCATTTAACCCGTACCTGGAATGGATTTAAATAAGGGTGTTTAATGGTGGCCCGCATTCTGGCCGATTACCTGGATGAAGTATATTTTAGCGAGATGAGGTAAGCACAGGGCCGATGAAATGAATGACACATGAGCATGACTCGTAAAGGCATAAGCATGACGCACGAGATACGCACGAGATACGCACGAGATACGTACGAGATACGCACGAGATAAGCACGAGATGACGCACGAGCATATACATGATCGTTGTATAACAACGGGGGCCGCTTCATGCTGTAACGGTAGGAGCAACAAAATCGCGGGTTGCAGGGAGATACTCCTCGGCAACCCGCGATTTTTAGGAATAAGATGTAAGAGTGTTGGCATAACCAACTGCAAAAGTGCATTTGATTTTCCGTAATTCCCCTATTCGAGGCAAGTGAGATGCAAAAGTACAGTTGTTTTGTGCCTATTTCGGCAAAAAGTGGCTATTGGCCACAAATGAACTGCACTTTTACATTTGAACCAAGTGTTTCGGGGAATCTCGACAAAAACCGCCTGCACTTTTGCATTTCGCATAATTCCTCGCCGAGGAACCGTGGACCCGCGCAATGTTACCTCTTCTTAATACTGCATCAGCAGACTAACATTTTGCCAACCGGCGCCAACGGTCCAGAAGACGAGATAGTCGCCGCGCCGCACTTGGCCGGCTTGCACGGCCTCATGAAGGGCCAGCAAGGGGCTGGTCGAAGCGGTGTATCCGAATCTGTCGCCGATGTAGACGACTTTGTCCTGAGCGATTCCCAGACTTTCGGAAACACGTTTAATATTGCCGATCGTAAACTGGGAGAACAGGAAGCCGCCGATTTGCTCCTTGTTCAGATTGTTGCGCTCCAGCAAAATGCGGATCGAGTTCACCGCGGATTCCGCGCAGACCGAATCATCGAACGGCGTAAACTGCACTTGTGCGTCTTTGGCCGTGAACTCCTCGCGGTACAAATTCGACAAACCATGGGCCGGGAACAGGGAGTTGTCGATCACGGACGTATCGGTTTGATAGACGGAATCGATCAGCCCGCGGGTTCCTTCTGCCTGCTCCAAAATGACGGCAACCGCCGATTCGGCAAAGTTGGAATAATAGATGGGCTGCTCCGGGCTGTGAACCGACAGATAATCGGCCCCCACGACAAGCGCCCGCTCCACCCGGGGGTTGGCCGTCATATAGCGGCAGGCTTGCTCGATCGCCACGAGCATGCCCGCGCAGTTGGCGTTGATATCAAAACAGGCTGTAGAGAGGTCGCCGCCCAGCGTATGGTGCAGCTTCAGCGCATTGCTGGGGAGCAGATACTCCGGTGTTTGCGATGTAAAAATAATCAGGTCTACATCCTTGGCCTCAAGACCGCTCTTCCTCAGCACCAGCTTTGAGGCTTCCGCCGCCATCGTCAGCGTATTTTCTTCCTTATTGTCGATTATAAAACGCTTGTTACGGCCGAGCGCGGTTACGAGACCGGTCACATCCGTCCCTTTTTCCGCAAAATAGTTGATGTAGTATTCGTTGTCCACTTCATTTGCCGGATGGTAGATGGCAATCTCGCGAATTTGCACACCTCTCATAGCCATCTCTCCTTACACTTCGATGATTTCGTAGCTGTCCAACTTAACGGTCCGGGCCACGCGCGAAAGCTGCATTTTTAAAATCGGATTTTTCGCAATCCGCAGCGTCACTTTTTTGAAGCCGTCTTTTTTGTAAAGCCCAAAGCAGCCTTCCAGCAGCGGCAGTGAATCCGGCGCGGAGACGTTCAGTTTGGTGCAGTCGATGTCGATTTCATACTCCGGCACGGAAATGGTTGAAATCGCTTTGCTGTAAGCTTCGATGGACGATTGTCCGTCTTCGGGCGAAAAGGTTCCTTCTACTTCGGCGTGAAATACTTTAGCGGATTGATCGATTTTAATATTAAAGCTTCCCATTGGATGTGGTTCCTCCTGTAATCGTTAATAGTTAAAAATTGAAAAAAATTACTTTTTCAGCGCCTTTAGACGATCGAGAATCGGCGCCGGCTCGCTGCCGTCGGTATTCACCTCGATCAGGCAAGGGCCCGCCATTTCCCGGATGAATCCGGGGATTTCGTCCATATCCTCCAGCCGGTCCACGGACATCGTGCGGATTCCGGCCGTCCGCATCATGTCGGCGATGGAAATCCGCTCCTGCTTATAGTCCGGCATCGTGCGGTTGTACAGAAATTTTTGCCCGCGTTCGACATAGGAAAGCATGGCGTTATTGATGATGATGTAGGTGATAGGCAGCTTGTACTCTTTGGCCGTAAGCATTTCGGAACCGTTCATGAAAAATGAACCGTCTCCGGCGATCACGGCCACCGGACGGCCCGGATCGGCCAGTTGCAGCCCAGGCCCGCCAGCCATCGCCGAGCCCATCGCCCCATAGTTCAAATTGATTTCAAAGTCCCCGCCCGCGGGAACTTCCAAATATTTTAGCGCGAAGTTGGTGAATTCTCCGATATCGCACACATAACGCGTATCCTGCGGCATCACCTTGGACAGCTTCTCCAGGAACAGCCGCAGCGACAACCCCGTATGATTGAGTTCATAAGGTTCATTAAGCGGCAGCGGCTTCTTGAACGCCCCTGGCGACGGCTGAACGTGCCGGAGAAGATAGGGAACCGCGTCCTTGAGATCGGCGACTACCGCCGCATCGGTTTTGAAGACCTTCCCAAGCTCTTTGCCATCGCGGTCGATATGAATCACTTTCCGTCCGGCCACCAGCGCTTCGTTAAAGTTGCAGGTAGAGGCTTCGCCAAGGCTGGTTCCCAAGATGAGCAGGCACGAAGCCGGGGAAGCATTGACGTGTTCGAACGCCGCGTCGGTGCTGGAAAATCCGTAGTTCCCCAGGTTAAGGGGAAATTCCGCGGGAATGATTCCTTTCGCCGACGGCGTCGTAATGATCGGCCACTGCAGCCGCTCGCTAAGGCGCATAATCTCTTCGGCAGCGTTCCGCCCGCCGCGTCCGACCATAATTAGCCCACGCTCCGCTTCGTTCAGCAGGGCGGCCGCCCGGTCCAGCTCCGCCGGATCGAACGGAATTTGCTGAAGCAGCGCGGGATTCGGGGCGGCGGGAAGGCTAAGGGGCGCATCCATCCGCTGTATATCGATAGGCACGGAAATATGTACCGGCCCGAAAGGAGGTGTAAGGGCGATCCTTACCGCCTTGTCCAGCTCGGCCATGACTTCCGCTTCGTTCATGACCGTGTTGCTGTATTTGGTGATCGGTCTGACGATATCCTGGGCATCCATCTCCTGGATGGCTCCTTTACCGATTTGCCACCGGTTCACGTAGCCGGTAATTACGAGCAGGGGAGCCTTGGCCCGCATGGCGTCGGCGATCCCGTTCATCATATTCGCTACGCCTACCGCCCCGGCGCCGGCGCAAACGGCCAGCTTCCCGGAGGAGCTGGCATACCTCGCCGCCATATAAGCCGCACCGGCTTCGTTTTTCGTAATGATCGGCTTCATATCGACATCGATCAACGCATCATAAATCGGACCGATGATTCCTGCCGGAATCCCAAAAATATAATCCACTCCGGTTTCCTTCAAATACTTGAGTATGGCTTCGGCTATGTTCATATTCCGGATGTCTCCTTGTCCTAGAGTTGAAACGCATCTCTGTATTCGTTCACCAGTGCTTCCGCACGTTCGATCTCCTCCGCGGAGAAAAAGTGCAGCTTGCCTATCGAGGCGACGACGACAATGCCTTGTACCGCTCCATCCTGCATGACGGGAATAACCATGATGCTGTCGATCCCGAACAGGAAAAACTCATCCGCCGATCGAGGATCATTTTTGACGTCCTGGACCACCGCCGTTTCAGGATGGGCCAGCAGTTCGCGAAGCAGACGGTCATGTTCGATATAGACCGGATTTTGCGCATGTACGCTTTTCCAGCGCTCTACGCCAAGGTGATCCGTTTTCGTTTTCAACACCGGATTCAAGCGGCCTTCCCTGATTTCGTGATAGGCGATATCGGCCACGCCGGTCAGGCGCTCCAGCGCATCAAACAGCAAAGCTAATCGCTCCATGCCCATCCTCCTCGCCGCTAGATTGAATATCTGTTTAATAGGGACTTCAGTTTATCCGCTTCCGTCTCAAGCTGCTTGGAAGATTCGAGCGTTTCTTCCATGGCGGTCAACTGTTCTTCCGAGCAAGCCATGATCTCTTTGGTCCCGGCCAGATTGACCTCGGTAATCTCGAGCGTTTGTTTTACGGAGTCCATGATTTGTTCCGTGCTTGCGCTGATCTGCTGCGTAACCGCGGAAACCTCCTGAACTCGGGTGGACACTTGCTCGGCCAAATGCACGATTTGCTGGAAGGAGTCGCCGGCAGAGGTAACGAGGATGCTTCCGGTCTCGACCTCGGTCATGACCCGTTTCATCGCTTCGATCGATTGATCGGAGCCTGTTCGGATATGTCCGGCCATCTCGGCGATATCCTTGGCCGATGCCGCTGACTGCTCGGCAAGCTTGCGGATTTCGCCTGCAACCACCGCGAATCCTCTGCCGTATTCGCCCGCTCTTGCGGCCTCGATAGCCGCGTTGAGCGCCAGCAGATTGATTTGGCTGGAGATTTCCGAGATCAGCAGAGTGACTTTGTCGATTTCCTCCGTTCGCTCGCCGAGTTGGTTTACGGTTTCCGACGAAGCGACCGTGGTTTCGTAAATTTTGCTCATTTGGTCAACCAGGCGGTCGATGCCTTCATTGCCCGCATTCGCCTGAGCCGCGGCCTCAGTCGCTTCCTCCGCGACCCCTTGCGATGACAGGGCGATGTGCTCCATGCCTTTTCCGACTTCTTCCAGCATCAGGTGGTTGTTCCGCGCGCTTTCGACAAGCTGCTCGCTTCCTTCGGAAATCATTTTGATTGATTCCGTCACCCCTACAACAAGGTCGTTGCAAAACTCCATATTGCCCGTTAAATTCCGCGACGTATCGGCTACCTTGGCCGACATATCCTGCATATGCCCGGCCGCTTCCCTTAATTGGACGCCGATAAGCTTCAGGTGGCCGGCCAGCTCGCCGAACTCGTCCGTCATCTGCACGTCGCCGTCAAAAGCTAAATTGCCTTCTGCCATAGCTTTGGTCCGCTCGGCCATTTTTTGGACCGATTTGTCGAGCAGGCGGGCAATCAGCACGGCTTCCCCCGCGCTTATCAAGGCAAACAGAACCATCATCAGCACGGCGCTCCAGCCGTTCATCAGCCCAAGCAGATAGAAGACCAGAACGAGCACGATCGCCAGCACCGCAAGCGGTCCGGCAACCAGCAACAACAATTTGCGGGCTAAGCCTTTACCGAAATGTGATAATTTCAAGTTACTTACTCCTTTGCCGTCACTCTATTTCCCTTAGCAGCTGCCGTTTTCCGTGTTTCGCCGTTTTTACTTTTTGGAAGCAGGTCCCCTCCTTGCCCGTAACTTGCCGCGACGATGTAACCAGCCCCAAAGCCCAAATGAAGCCAAAAAAAAGAACTTTCGCGAAGAAAGTCCGGCGGCCAACAAGCCCAAGGTTCAGCATAAGGTTGGCATCCCGGCGGTCATGATTCCGTTAAGAATTTTAGACCCGTGGCTTTGCGTCCCTGCCTTTCGGACAGGTTTGCGATTTACATCTTATTCCTTGTATTTGTTTGTGAATGATGGGAGATTGAGGTCGCGGCGCTCCCACAAATTTAGGAATATAATACTTATATCGGAGGGCAGGTCTTGATTTTTCATAAAATTTTTCGGTAAATTCAAAAAATTTTCAAAAATAGGGGACTAGAGGTGGGTGTCCATGGTTCTAGATGTGGAGGGAAAATATGGGATTGATGGGATAAAAGAACTATATATCCCATTTTTAGATTCGAAGCATTGATAGCTGACCTGCCATATACGGCTGGTTGTCCTCTGACGTAGAACCACCGCAACCGTGAACCCACCGCAACCCCGTAGCGGCTAACGGACCTGAGCGACCTTATTTGCCCTGAAAAGCGGAGTTTCAATTTCTAACGGACCAGAGAGCTCTTATTTGCGCGAAAATGACTAAAAAAGCGCCTTTATATGCCCAATAAGGTCTCTGGTGTCCGTTAAGTTCAAAAAGCCCGCGATTTTGCCGAAATAGCGGCACTCCGGTCCGTTAGGATGCGGCGGGGAGCTCATCGGCTTGATTAAGCGAAAATAAAGCTCGCCGGACGGATGGTCAAGTCAAACAAGAAGTTCGCCTGCCAGCCAAGCGTTAGGTAAAGCAGCGCTTCGACCGTTCTACTAGCTCTGTTCCAGGATGGTGGCCAGCGTAGTGCGGTCAAGCCCTTTGACCAGCCGGATCAGCAGCTCCTTGGCGGCCGCGTAGTCGTCGGTATGGATGATGGACGACGAGGTGTGGATGTACCGCGAGCAGATGCCGATCACGCCCGAAGGCACGCCGATGCCGCTCAAATGTACCGGGCCGGCGTCGGTTCCGCCCGTAGACACAAAATATTGGTATTTGATGCGGTGCGTGTCCGCCGTGTCCCGGATGTATTCCACCAGCCCCCGGTGCGTCAGCATCGTCGGGTCGAATACCCGCAGCAGCGCGCCTTCGCCCAGCTTGCCGAAGGCGCGTTTGTCGCCGGTCATATCGCCTGCCGCGCTGGCGTCCAGCGCAAAAAAGATGTCCGGCTGGATCAGATTGGCCGCCGTGCGGGCTCCCCGCGTGCCCAGCTCCTCCTGTACATTGGCTCCGCAGTACAACACGTTGGGCAGTTTTTCCCCATGCAAAGCTTCCAACAGCTCGATCGCCAGACCGACGCCGTACCGGTTATCCCAGGCCTTGGCCATGATTTTTTTCGGGTTGACGAGCGGCATAAATTCGCAAATCGGCAAAATTTGCTGCCCGATTTGCACGCCGGCTGCTTCCGCTTCCTCGCGGCTGTCGGCACCGATATCCAGGTACATCGATTTTAAGTCGACCGGCTTGCTGCGCTGGGCTTCATCCAGCAGGTGGGGAGGCGTCGATCCGACCACGCCGACGATTTTCCCTTTCGGCGTAATGATCTGCAGGCGCTGCGCCAATACCGCCTGGCTCCACCAACCCCCGAGCGGTTGAAAATACACCATCCCGTTATCGCTGATGCCGGTAGTGATGAAACCTACCTCGTCAAAATGCCCGGCGACCATAACCCGCGGACCCTGCTCATCGCCGCGCAGAACCCCAAACAAACTGCCAAGCCGGTCCTGAACGAACTCCTCTGTATAAAGGGATATTTTATCCTTAACGAAAGCGCGCAGCTCCCGCTCAAACCCGGGAGCTGCCGGAAATTCGGTCAGCTGTTTAAACAGCTGCTGCGTTTTTTCATTCATCTTGTTCCTCTCCTTTTTTCCTGTAAATGGCAAGATCGAACGCTCTTTACTTAGTATGAACTACCTTGTTCCGATTGTCCACGCGCCTGAAAAGGCCTGTTCTTTTGCCGCCGGGCCAAGCACCAAACCCTTAGCGATGCATATACTGCAGCAAGCAAGGGGCCAAATAAGGGAGGCAACAAAATGGAACGCCGCTCCATGGATTGGCTGTTGATCTGTCTTCTTTTTATCCTGTTGGTCATCATTCTTCTACTTCTTTTTTAAAAACAAATAGGACGCCTTGGACGCCAGTTCCGTTGACTACGCTAATCATTTTAACCCAATGCCCGGTGTCCCGAACCCGCCTAAGCGATCTTGGGCGGGTTTTGTTTTGTTTCCGCTGCGCTATGGATGATTTACCAAACATAACAAGCCGGGTACTGACAAATAATGAATATACCGTGCTTATAAGGCATGAGCAGAAAAAGGAGGGATACCGTTTGCCAACAAAAAGTAAACCGGGCGCCCGGGTAAAGCTGAACCATCTGCTGCTGACGGAAGAGGAGTACAAGCAGGTTGCCGATGGGCATAAGCCAAAGCCGAACATTTGGGGCAATTGCCTTAAAGCTTTTCTGGTCGGCGGTTTCATTTGCCTAGTCGGACAAGGTATCCAGCAGTTGTTCATGACGTTTGCCGGGATGACTTCCAGGGAAGCGAGCAGCCCGACCGTCGCCGTGCTGATTTTGATTTCCGTCATTCTCACCTCGCTTGGGGTGTACGATAAAATCGCGCAATGGGCCGGGGCAGGCACCGCTGTTCCCGTAACGGGCTTCGCCAACTCGATGTGCTCCTCCGCCATCGAATCCCGAGCGGAAGGGCTGGTGCTTGGCGTAGGGGCCAATATGTTCAAGCTGGCAGGATCGGTGGTCGTGTTTGGCGTGGTGGCCGCTTTCGTCGTAGGGATGATTTATGCGATTTTCGGTTTGGAGGGAGGCCACTGATGCTTATCGGCGCACAAACATGGGAGTTCCGATCCAAACCGGCCATCGTTGGGGCGGCCACGGTCGTGGGTCCTGAGGAAGGAGGCGGACCGCTGGGCGGTACCTTTGATTTCGTGTACGACAATTTGGAAATCGACGAGAAGACGTGGGAGAAAGCCGAACGCAAGCTGCTCGAGCATGCCTCCGCCCTGGCTCTGGTCAACGCGGGCATCGCCCGGGAAGAACTGTCCTGCTTTGTTGGCGGTGATTTGATGAATCAGATCATTTCCGCCACCTTTGCGGCCAGGGCCATCGCCGCCCCGTATCTCGGCGTCTTTGGCGCCTGCTCCACCTCCATGGAGAGTTTGGCGCTGGCCGCGCTGATTGCCGATAGCGGAGCCGGACGATACGTGATGGCCGGCACGGCGAGCCATAACTGCACGGTGGAGAAGCAGTTCCGTTATCCGACGGAATACGGCTCGCAGAAGCCGGCAACGGCCCAATATACGATAACCGGGTCGGGGTGCGCTATCGTGTCTTCTGAGGGAAAAGGACCGCGGGTCACGCATGCCACGATTGGCCGCATTCAGGACCTCGGCGTGAAAGACCCGTTTAACATGGGAGCAGCGATGGCGCCCGCGGCCGCGGATACGCTCGTTTCCCATTTCCGCGATACCGGGCGGGGACCGGAGGATTATGATTTGATCGTCACCGGGGACCTTGCGTCGGTCGGACATGCTATCGTCCAGGATATTCTGGCTAAAGACGGCGTCCGGATGGACAAAACGGAATTTAACGATTGCGGGCTGATGATCTACGACCGCGACAAACAGCCTTTCGTCATGGCCGGAGGCAGCGGCTGCGGGTGTTCTGCCGTGGTTACCTACGGTTCGATTTTGCAAAAATTAAAAAACAAGGAGCTAAACCGCGTACTGGTCGTTGCCACCGGAGCGCTTTTGTCCCCGCTATCTTATCAGCAGGGGGAGAGCATTCCATGCATTGCCCATGCGGTCGCTTTGGAAAAGGAGGACAACGAATCATGATTTATGTATGGGCGTTTGTGGTCGGAGGGCTGATCTGCGTTGTCGGCCAGCTGATGTTCGATGTGTTTAAATTGACGCCAGCGCATACGATGAGCACGCTGGTCGTGGTGGGGGCGATCATGGATGGGTTAGGCTGGTACGATCCGCTTGTCAAATTCGCCGGAGCGGGGGCTTCCGTGCCGATCACCAGCTTCGGGAACTCCCTGGTTCACGGTGCGCTGACTGAGCTTTCGCAAGAGGGCTGGGTCGGGGTCATTACCGGCATATTCGAAGTGACCAGCGCAGGGATTTCTTCAGCGATCATCTTCTCCTTCCTGGCGGCGTTGGTCGTCCGGCCAAAAGGTTAGGAAATAAATAGCAACCCGGCTTTTGCGGGCAGGTGAGTGTACTCTCAATCTATCTTCATGTAGAATAGGTAGATATATACAGGTTCTATTTGGGAGGGAAAGACACGTGCCCGTTCAAGAGCAATCGATACGAACTTTAACCGCAGTAAAGAACAATTTAGAATCTTGCATTTTAGGAAAATCCTTTGAAATCCATCTCCTGCTCTCCGCGCTGCTTGCCGGCGGACATGTATTAATCGAGGATGTCCCGGGTACGGGGAAAACGCAGCTGATCAAAGCCCTGGCCAAGTCTATGCGCGGCGATTACCGGAGGATTCAATGCAATCCCGACATTTTGCCTAGCGATATCACGGGCGTATCGGTGTTTCATCCCCATGAGGAACGCTTCGTATTCCGGCCCGGGCCGGTCATGACCAATATTTTGCTGGCCGACGAAATCAACCGCGCGACCACTAAAACACAGTCCGCGCTGTTGGAAGTGATGGAGGAGCGCAGCGTGACCGCCGACGGCCTCACCTATGAGCTGCCTCGGCCTTTCATGCTGTGCGCAACCCAGAACCCGATCGATTTCGAAGGGACTTATATGCTTCCCGAGGCTCAATTAGACCGGTTCATGCTGAAGATCGGGCTCGGTTACCCCGATGCGGCCACCGAAAAAACGATGCTCCGCTCCCACAGCCAGGGGCAGCCTGTCGATCAGCTGCAGCCGGTGACGACGATGGATGAAATCGCGGCCATTCAGCACGAAATCCGCGATGTTTACATCAGTGAAGCGCTGACCGATTACCTGCTGGAAATCGTCCGCCGCACGCGCGAGCACCAAGATGTGCTGCTCGGAGCTTCGCCGCGCGCTTCGCTGGCCTTCGTGATGGCCGCCAAAGCGTACGCTTTTTTACAGCAGCGGGATTACGTGCTGCCGGATGACATCAAGACGCTGGCGCCGTACGTGCTTGGCCACCGGATTTTGCTTCGTCCGGAATCCCGGTTGGGGCAAATCCATACCGCCCAGGTCCTGGAGCAAATCATGCGGCAGGTTCAAGTGCCGGTTTCCATAGGGCGGTAATTATGCGGGCGATTCTTGAAGGAGTTAAAGCGGGGCTTGCCACCCGGAAATTTTGGAGAGTGGCCGCCGTATGGCTGATCTGTCTCCTGTACGTTTTGTTTCAGGGCGGCAAAACTTCGTTTATGTTGTTGATGATGGTATCGGTACTGGCCGCTTATTGGGCGCTCGGGGGGCTTGGCGGTGTCAAGCGGATCCGGGGGGCGAGAAATTTAGCGCTCGAAGAACGCGGCGGGGTGCTGCAAGCGGGCGGGCAGGTACTCGTCAGGCTTCAGCTGCAGCTTCCAGCGTTTATGCTGCTGCCGTACCTCGTCATCCGCGAGACGCTGAAGCGGCACAACGGCGATACCTGGGCGTTTGAAGACAGTGTGGTTCCGTATTTTCGCGGACGCGCGGAGCTGGTGTATAAGACGCCTCCGCTTGAACGGGGGAAATACGTCTTTGCCGGCACGACCTGCAGTGCCGAGGATATTTTCGGGTTGATGGAGCATACGGGAACGGTCCAGTCCGGCGGAGAGTTCCGCATTTTGCCGCGCACCGTGTTCATTCCGCATTGGGAGCTGTACAGCCGCAATTCGCGTTTGGCCGGGCCGGAGACGGCCATTTCCCTTTCGCGGCGGGAGACGACGCAGATTAACGGGGTTCGCGATTACGTATACGGCGACCGGATTTCCCGGATTCACTGGAACGCTACGGCTAAAACCGGGACGTGGAAATCCAAGGAGTTCGAGCATGAGTCGCTGCCGAAGACGTTTTTGCTGCTCGATGCCCATGTGGCCAGCTATGCGAATGCAGCCCAGTTCGAGCTGGCCGTGTCGACGGCCGCCTCTTTGCTGGAGTATGGGGCAAGGGCGCGGATCAGCATGGGCATGGGCACGATGGGAAAAACGTTCCGCCTCTTTGCTCCCGCCGAAGCTTATCTGGAGCGTCAACAGATGATCCATCATCTTGTGGACATTGACGCGGACGGCTACGGCAACCCTCTCGACAAGCTGGAATCGCATAAAGAATGGTTTCCCCCGGGAGCGTTTTTTATTCTTATCAGCCCGCTGGCCGATGACAAAGCGCTGAACATGATGCGTTGGGCCAAAATGCGGCAAATGGTGCCGTATCATATCCAAATCGGGAGGGAACATTCCGCGTCCGCTCATCCGCGGGCGAATCGAAGCCAGCCTTCCGCTTGGCAGCAGACGCTTCACGAGCGGGGACTGCGGGGCGTTAAGATCGCTTCCCTGGACGAGCTGCCCGCAGCCATGTGGGGGGTGAGGTTATGATGACGGCGGCGCCGCACTGGAAATGGTTTTCGTACCGGCTGCTCGTCATGCTCTGGCTTACGGTTATCGCCATGCAATGGATCGATTTTACGGAGCCGATATGGTTTTCAGTCACGACCACGCTGGTCACGGTCACCGTCATAACCATAGCGCTTATCGAAGTGCTGCTGCCGATTAAGTCGGCCTGGAAATGGACGGTCAAAATCGTGCTTGTTCTCGCCGGATGGCGGATCGTCTTGACCGGCTACGGCGTTTACGTCCCTTACGGTCCGCTGTTCCCCGATCAGATCCGCGGCATGGCGCTTTCGTTCGTTCCGTATATCTGGTTTTCGCTGGCGGCTTGGGCGCTGCTGGAGCTGGCCGTGCGGCTGGTCGTCGGCCGTAAACGCATCCTGTTGTTTCTGGCCGCGCATTTCCTGGCTTTCACGATTTTGGACTCCTTTACTTCCTATTATCTATGGTCCAATGTCGCTTGGCTCGTTTTTGCCGGACTTGGCTGGCTGGCCAGCTGGCATTTTTACGAGTACCGGTTGAAATATCCGCAAGGATGGAAGCGGCTCCGGCGGCAGCCGATCAAGATTGCTGTAAACATCGCCCTCGTGTTTGCTTGCGTCTTGCTGATCGGCATCAGCATGCCGGCGGTTTCGCCGACGCTGACCGATCCTTACACGGCCTGGATCAAGCGAAGCGGTGGAGCGGGGGGCGATGCGGAAACACCGCTTGCGGGTGTTGTTGAAACCACCGGAACGGTCGTGTCCCAGGAGGAAGTCATGTCCGGATACAGCCGGGACGACAAAGACTTGGGCGACGGCTTCGAATTCAGCTATAAGCCGGTCATGTCGGTATCCACGCCCGTTAGGTCTTATTGGCGCGGGGAAACCCGCCGGATCTATTCGGGGAAAGGCTGGGCCGATCTTGAGGATGAACCGAGGCAAACCGAACGGTATCGGGGAGCGTCCTCCGCTGGACCGCTTGCCGCAGATCATCCAAATAAGATCGAGACGAGGCAGGTTGAACAAATCATTACGATGAACACCGACCAGGCATATCCGGTGCTGTTCGGCGGCTACGCGATGGAGAGCGTTGAGCTGCTGGACGACAGGCAGCAATCTGCCGATATGCGCTGGGCCCGGCGGGAAGGCGAACTGTTCTGGAACGGATACCGCGATCCCGGCGACTTGCCGGATTACCCGCGAAAATACAAGGTTGTGGCTAATATTCCGCTCATTCCGCTGCAGGAGTTGAAGCAGGCCGATTATGACACGCTGTATCCGGAGCCCCCGGACAGGGAGTACTTGCAGCTTCCGGACAGCCTGCCGCAGCGGGTGAAGGATCTGGCGCAGGAGGTCACGGCGGAAGGGGGTACGCCGTATGAGAAAATGGAGCTGCTGCAGGCTTATTTGCGGCAAAACTTCGAGTATACGAATAAGCCGGATTTGTCCCGGCGCGAAAGCAGCGACTTCGTCGACGGTTTTCTGTTTGAAATCAAGCAGGGCTACTGCGATTATTATTCGACGGCGATGGTGATCATGGCCCGGTCGCTGGGGGTTCCGGCCAGATGGGTGAAGGGCTATGCGCCGGGAACCCAGCCGAGCGAAGAAATGATGATGCGAAACCCGGGGATCAGCGGGGATTACACGGTGAGCAACGCCGACGCCCACTCCTGGGCGGAGCTGTACTTTGGCGACTACGGCTGGATTCCATTTGAGGCGACGCCCGGCTTTGACGCGCCGATTTTGTTCGCCGAGGAGGACAGTGTGGAGACGCTGGCGCCGGAGCCCGCTCAAGAGACGGAAACCGCATCCGTAGAAGAAAGCTTCCTGGATAAGATCGACCCGGCCGTGCTTCGCCGCGTATCCTTCATCGCTCTGGCCGTGCTGCTGGCTTGGGGGCTGTATCAGGTACGGAACGAGCTTTACTTTGCCTGGCTTCGCCTGCGACTGGGCCGGCCGTTGACGCCCGGTGAGAAGACGGTGTTTGAGACGCTGCGGGTGGTCAAAAGGCTGCGGCTCAGAGGACTGACGCGCGGCGACCAGGAAACGCTGCGGGAAACGTTCGCCCGCTGGAAGCGGGAAAAGCCGCAGTTGTCCGGTGTACTCGACCCGCTGCTGGCCAGCTTCGAAAAAGCGAATTACAGCCCCGCCTCCGTCTCGGAGGAAGAATGGCAAGCGGCCCGTCGTCTCGCCCGCGATCTGCTCAAGCGGACGACTAGGCGCGGCGGTCCGAACCGCGAGCTGCCATCGCAGCTTTAAGCTGGTGAAACGAAGCTGATTTTACGTTCCCCCCGCGCCACCCGCGCGAGGGGGCGTTTTCTTTTAAATTGAGAGTTCAAAAAGTCAGGTTTTCAGCACCGAGAAGGTTGGATGAAGCTAGGGACTGAGGAGCGGAGCGTACGATTTGGGTACGTGAGCACCGGAAGGCCCGGCTGAATTCAAGATTCGATGTCGATTAATCCCCATAGTTCACACTTCGTGATCAAAAGATGACTTTTTGAACAACCTCTTAAAGGTAGGCATTGGGCGGCAGATTATGGTATAGTTTGTCGTATGGAAACTGAGGTGAACATAATTGTTTGAGATATTCATACCGAAAAAACGCGTCGACAGCGTGTTCGAAATCGACCTTGATGAGCTGTACGCTAAGGGTTACCGGGGCATCATCACCGATTTGGACAACACCTTGGTCGGGGCGAAGGCGCCGCTTGCCACGCCCGAGCTGATCGAATGGTTCGGGAAGGTGAAAAAAAGCGGGTTTAAACTGGTCATTGTGTCAAACAATAATTTGAACAGGGTGTCGGTGTTTGCGAACCCTTTAAATATCGAGTTTGTGCATGCGGCCAAAAAACCGTCCGCCGCGGCGTTCCGCCGGGCGATGGAGATGATGGGGCTGACGCCGCAGGAAACGGTGGTGGTTGGCGACCAGATGATGACCGACGTGTTTGGCGGCAACCGCCTGGACTTGTTCACGATCCTGGTGCTGCCGATCTCCGTGCAGGATGAAGGGTTGGGAACGCGGATCAACCGGCTGCTGGAGCGTTTCGTCAAACGGCGGCTGGGCAAAGTTGGATTATGGCTGGAGGAGGAAAAAAAACGATGACGGAGGAACGGGGAACTGCAAGCGGACTTCGCTGCAGCGGGTGCGGCATCACGCTGCAAAGCGAGGCGCAGGATAAGCCGGGATACGTCCCAAGCGGAGCGCTTGCCAAAGAGCCGGTGATCTGCCAACGCTGTTTTCGCATTAAAAATTACAACGAATCGTCTTCGGTGACGGTGGAGCAGGATGAATTCCTGCGGCTGCTAACGCAGATCGGCGGCAAAAAAGCGCTTGTCATCCATATCGTTGACCTGTTTGATTTTCAGGGCAGCGTCATCTCCGGGCTGCAGCGGTTTATCGGCAACAATCCGGTGCTGCTCGCCGTGAACAAGATCGACTTGCTGCCGAAGGTGACAAACTGGAACAAGGTGCGGAACTGGATGCAAAAGGAAGCGAAGGATATGGGGCTGAAGGTGGAGGACGTCGTGCTGTGCAGCGCTAAGCAAAGCAGCGGGTTTGACCGCCTGCTGGAGGCGGTGGCGGCTCATCGCGGCGATCGCGACGTATATGTGGTCGGGGCGACCAATGTCGGCAAGTCTTCGCTCATCAACCGGTTGATCCGTGATTACAGCGATTTGGAGCAGGAGCTCACCGTTTCGCGTTACCCGGGCACGACGCTCGATATGGTCCATATTCCCCTCGATGACGGCCGGGAGATCATCGATACTCCGGGCATCGTGTACCCTTCACGGTACAGTGAGATGGTCGCCCCTGGCGATCTGGGCGTCATTTTGCCGGAGAAGCCGCTGAAGCCGGCGGTGTATCAACTGAATGAAGGGCAGACGTTGTTTTTCGGCGGCTTCGGACGTTTCGATTTCGTGCAAGGGGATCGGCAATCGTTCACCTGCTTCGTCAGCGGACGCGTGCCGATTCACCGGACGAAGCTGGCGCGGGCGGATGAGCTGTTCGCGGACCATGCGGGAGAAATCTTGGCGCCGCCAAGCCGGGAAAACATAGACAAGCTTCCAGGATGGACGCGGCATGAGTTCAGGATTGACAAAGGAAGCCAAAGCGATCTGTTCATTTCCGGCCTGGGCTGGATTAAAATCAACAGCGACGCCGGGGCCGTCGTGGCCGCCCATGTTCCGAAAGGAATCAAGGTGCTCGTGCGCCGTTCGTTAATTTGATTTTGAGATGGCCCAGGGGGAAAAACTATGAATGATCAAGTAAGAGAGCATTATAAACCGCCGCTGCTGCTCGGCGTGATCGGCGATCCGATCATGCATTCCAAATCGCCGGCCATGCACGAAGCAGCGATGAAGGCCTGCGGACTCGCCGGCTCTTACCTGCCGTTTCATGTCAAAAGCGAGCGGCTGCAGGAGGCCGTGCAAGGGATCGCGGCGCTTGGTTTTCGCGGCATCAACGTCACCGTCCCGCATAAATTGGAAGTGATGAAGTATTTGGACCGGATCGACGAAGGGGCGCGTTATATCGGCGCCGTCAATACGGTGGTCAACGATGGCGGCACGCTGACGGGGTACAATACTGACGGCATCGGATATATCCGTTCCTTGAAAGAGGAGGCGGTGCCCGATCTGACCGGCAAAACCGTGGTCGTGTTGGGTGCCGGCGGCGCTGCCCGCGGCATTATTTACGCGCTGCTGCTGGAACGCCCCGCGCAGGTCATCGTGGCTAACCGGACAGCCGATAAAGCAAACGAACTGGCCGCTGAATGGGCCCATCTCGGCCGCCTAAGCGGCTGCGGTATGGGGGAAGCGGCGGAATATTTGCAAGCGGCGGATATTGTAATCAATACGACATCGGTTGGGATGTACCCGCATGTACAGGATACCCCGATCGATCCCGATCTCCTTCCGGAAGGGATCGTCGTCAGCGATCTGATCTACAATCCGCTGAACACAGAGCTGCTGCGGAGAGCAGAACTGAAGGGCTGCACGATCCACAGCGGACTTGGAATGTTTATTTACCAGGGCGCGTACGCGTTTGAACATTGGACCGGCCTGCCCGCTCCGATCGAGGCGATGCGCGCGGCGGTCATGGCCAGTATGGCTATGCACATTTGAATGTTAAGGGGTTTTGAATATACAATGCTAACAGGAAAACAAAAACGTTATTTGCGCAGTTTGGCGCACGGGCTACAGCCGATTTTTCAGGTAGGCAAAGGCGGAACGAACGAGCATATGGTCCGCCAGATCGCGGAGGCGCTGGAACGGCGCGAACTGATCAAAATTTCCGTGCTGAACAACAATCTGGACGATCCCAAAGAAATTGCCGAAGAGCTGGCCGAGGGGGCCGGCGCGGAACTGGTGCAGCTCATCGGCCGTACAATCGTCCTGTACAAGGAATCGCGCGAATATAAACAAATCGAGCTTCCTTAGGGTTGCCCGGGGGGAAACGAACATGAAAAAAGTCGGGATTATGGGCGGGGCGTTCGACCCGATCCACCTCGGCCATTTGCTTGCGGCGGAATCCGCCAGGGAGCAGCATTATCTTGAAGAGGTTTGGTTTATGCCTTCGCATATTCCGCCGCACAAACACCGGGCCGGGGTCAGCGGCAAGCAGCGGCTGGAGATGGTCGAGGCGGCCATTCAAGGCCATCCTGCCTTTAAGCCGCTCGACATTGAGCTGAAGCGGGGCGGCGTCTCCTATACGGTGGATACGATCCGGGAAATCCGGGGGCAGCATCCCGATCTTGACTTGTATTTTATTATCGGCGCGGATATGGTGAATTACCTGCCCAAATGGGAAGGGATCGAGGATTTGACCGGAATGATCACGTTCATCGGGCTGCAGCGGCCGGGCAGTTTTCTGGAGTTGGATGCACTGCCTCCGTTTATCCAGGAAGCGGTGCGGCTGGCGGAAATGCCGCTGGTCGACATCTCTTCCAGCCTGATTCGCAGCCGTTTGGCGCAAGGTCGTTCAGTAAGGTATATGGTGCCGGATTCCGTGCATGATTATATGACAAGGAGCGGATTGTATGGAATACAGTCGTGACGAGCTCATTGCGGCGGTTTCGTCGGGGATGCCGTCAAAACGCTGGAAGCATGTCGAGGGCGTAATGGAGACCGCCGTCATTCTTGCCGGGCGTTATGGGGCCGACCCGGTCAAAGCGGACCTGGCGGCCTTGCTGCATGATTTGGCCAAGTTTTGGCCGATTGACAAGCAGGAAGCGATCATCCGCGGCAACGGCCTGAACACCGAGCTGTTGGAGCATGACAAGCAATTGCTGCACGCCGAGGTGGGCGCGTTTATCTCCCGCAGGGATTACGGGGTGGAGGATCAGGAGGTGCTTGACGCGATCCGCTACCACACCTCCGGCCGGGTCGGCATGACGCTGCTGGACAAAATCGTCTGCCTGGCCGATTATATGGAGCCGGGGCGCGAGTTTCCCGGCGTGGAAAAGATTCGCGAACTGGCCAAGACGAATCTGGAAGACGCGTTGATCGCCGGCTTCGATTCGACCATTTCTTTTTTGCTGGAGAAGGGCAAACCGATTTTTCCGCTGACGCTGCTGGCACGCAACGATTTGATCAAACAAAGAGCAAAAACCAAGGAGGCTGAATGAATGGCGGTAACATCAAATGAATTGTTAAACCTGGCGGTTCAGGCCGCTGACGATAAAAAAGCGATGAACATCGTGGCTCTCGATTTGAAAGGCATTTCCCTGATTGCCGATTATTTCGTCATTTGCCACGGCAACTCGGATACGCAGGTGCAGGCGATCGCCACCGAGGTGCGCAAACGGGCCCAGGAGGCCGGAGCGCAAATCCGCGGCATTGAGGGCATGGATTCCGCCCGCTGGGTGCTGATGGACCTGGGCGATGTCGTCGTGCATATATTCCATCGCGATGAGCGCGAATATTACAACATCGAACGGCTCTGGTCGGATGCCAAAGTTGTGGAGACGGTATGAGTCTCGTTGCGGGCACTATCGTTTCTTTGCCGATCGACCGGGAGGTTTCGCCTTACGGCTATTTTCTCAGCGCGGGCGGGCAGGACATCCTGCTGCATTATTCCGAGCTGACCCGGCAGGTGAAGCCGGGCGAAACGGTTGATGTGTTTTTGTTTTACGATACGGAGGACCGGCTGGCAGCGACGATGAAAAAACCGCTGCTTACGCTCGGCGAACTCGCTTTGCTGGAGGTGGCGGACGTGCATCCCCGGCTGGGTTGTTTTCTGGAAATGGGGCTGGGGCGGCAGCTGCTGCTTCCGATCCGTGAGCTGCCTGAGCTTAAGGAGCTGCATCCACGGGTGGGCGACCATGTTTACGTGATCATGGAGCATGACAAGCAGGGACGGCTAAAGGCCAAGCTCGCCGGGGAACAGGAGCTGGCTCCGCATACGTTTCACGCCCCGCAATCGTGGAAAAACACTTGGGTGGACGCGATTGTGTACAAGCCGCTGCAAATGGGCACGTTTGTGATCGTGCAGGGCGGCGTGCTCGGGTTTGGCGCGATCGGCATGATCCATGCCTCGGAGCGAGGCCGTTTGCTGCGGCTAGGCGAGAGCGTTCACGTGCGGGTCGCCCATGTCCGCGAGGACGGGCGCATCAATCTGTCGATGGCGCCGCGCAAGGAAATCGGCATGGGCGAGGACGCTGAGCGCATCTTGGCCTATTTGCGCAGCCGGCCCGGCGGCGGTATGCCGTATTCGGACACGACGCCGCCCGACTTGATCAAGCAGCGCTTCGGCATCAGCAAGGCGGCGTTTAAGCGCGCGCTCGGTAAGCTGATGAAAGAGGGCAAGGTCGTGCAGAAGGAGAGCTGGACCTACTTGACGCAGCCGCCTGAGGCCGGGGAAGGAAATGCCGGGGAATAGGCTAAATCACAGAAAGCGCGGTGACGAAATGGCTTCGTATCGAAAATTTGCCTACGTATATGACGAACTGATGGAGGATATGCCATACCCGGACTGGATCCGCTTTGCCCGTACAGCCTGGGAGCGGCACGGGATGCCGAAGTCAGTCGTCGATCTCGGCTGCGGCACGGGCAGCATCACGATTCCGCTCGTGAATTCCGGCTTCGAGGTGACGGGCATCGATTTATCCGCCGACATGCTGGCGGTGGCCCGGCGTAAAATGGAAGGCACGCCTCAGGGCGTCCGCCTGTTCCGGGAAGGCAGTGTGCGCTGGGTGCAGCAGGACATGACGGAATGGGCCATGCCGGAACCGGTGGATTCGGTGATTTCCTTTTGCGATTGCCTCAATTATTTGCTGGAAGAGGACGATATCGTCCGCACCTTCCGCCGTACATACGAGGGGCTGAAACCCGGCGGGACGTTCCTGTTTGACGTGCATCACCCGAATACTTTGATCCGGTACGAGGAGGAGCAGCCGTTTATTTGGGACGAACCGCGGGTGGGGTATATTTGGACGTGCGAGCGCGACCCGTTCCGGAATGAAATCGAACACCATTTGACGATTTTTGCCCGTGAAGAGGAAAATGGACCGGGTTTGTACCGCCGCTTTGAAGAGACGCATACACAGCGCGCCTATGATCCGGCGTGGATGAAAAGCGAGCTGCTGAAATGCGGCTTCCGCGAAGTGAACTGCTATGCCGATTTCGAGTGGGTCGAGGCGGGGGATGACGCCGCGCGGTTGTTTTATGTAGCCGTGAAATAGGGCATGCTGCGACGGTAGAATAAGGGCCGGCGATAAGGCTAACAGTATAAAACGACATAATAGCGTTCGTGTCCTGGTATCCCTGCATGCTGCTTTGCACGATTATCCCTCTTGTTCAGGGGGTAGAGGGGGCTAATCTCGGCCCTTTCCTTTTTCCCGGTGTCTTGCCCTCCATTCCTCCCGTCAGGTCTGCTTCACGTCTCTAAATCTCCTTCTCACAAATCTGTCTAACGATCTCGAACATGTCTGCTTCTCCCAAACCTATCTTCTTCTCATGTATTTATCTTCATCTCTGCTTCCGGAGCAAACGGGATAATCGTGCAAAGCGTCCGGACAGCGGATATTGACCTGCCGATATTTCTTGCCACGGTCGCTTACCGACCCTCCCTGTTAAGCGCTAATTATTAGGTTGAGCCCTATTTTTTTGGTTTATTTTTCGCCTCTCCTCAGCGAGTTTTTTTCTTGAGACCACTTACTTCACAGTATTACTGTCAACAACTTTTATCGGTGTACTGAAACTTGGGCGTGGGTTACTATCCGGAAGAGGGAGACTAACGGTAGTATTAAATTGATGGTTTCCGACTTCCGTTTTCAGATGACCGCCGTATTTTCCGGTTACTCTTCTAGTATTTGTTAGAATCGAACAGGGTAATATGCAGGCAAATTCATATGAAGTTTCTGTTTGAAACTTCACAAAAAAGACACATACTACTTCATTTTTTGTTCACCTAAAACAGTTATACATGATGGAGAGGGGGGACGAGGTTGGACGAGAGTGAATGGATTAGGCGTATCCAGCAGGGGGAAACCCAATATCTGACGCAACTGATTGAACTCTACTATGCTGACATTCAGAAATATTGTTACTGGCGGATAAGGAATGAGGAAGAGTCGAAGGATTTGACACAAGAAACCTTTTATCGTTTTTGTCGACATATTGAAGGTTATAGAAATACAGGAAAATGCCGCGCTTACTTATACACGATCGCTCGCCATCTTTGCAATGATCATCTACGGAAGCGGCCGCCCCTATCTTGGGAGGAAGCAGCGGAGGAGGCGGAAAGGAAAGTCTTGCAGCAAAGCATCTCGATAGAGGATCAGGTAGAAAGGGGGCAACTGGTACATGAGTTGCTCCATTTGTTGCCTGAAGAGCAACGGGAACTGGTGTTCATGCGGTTTTGCTTGGATTTGACCTTCCGAGATATCGCTCGCATAACAGGAGTGAATGTTTGTATGGTGCAATATCGGGTTAAACGTGGTTTGACTGTACTAAGGCAGTACTGGGAAAGGAGTGAATCTGTTGGACAAGGAATCGCGAAATACCATCATCGCCGCCCTACAGAATTACCCCTCCCTCCCCGTTGACAAGCAGAAGTTAGAGGAAACCGTCAAAGGGGCGAGAGAGATACTGCACCGAACACGGGTGACCCGCAGAACATCCTTTTCAGAGTTTTATATGACCCAGATTCGCTTCATCAGCTGGAAGGTGTGGGTTGCGCAGTTGTTTATTGTACTTGGGACAGCTCTGATGTTACAGCATTCTCTTCACAAATCGAATGAAAATATCCAACTTATCATGCTGGTCTCTATTGCCGCACCGTTACTGGTGACAGCGGGTATACAGACGCTAACGCGATCGTTAAGCTGCCGTATGCTGGAGATCGAATTAAGTACGCGTCATCTTCTGGAGAAGCTAATATTGGTTCGCATGAGTTTGTTGGGAATAGCGGATCTGATAGGTCTGACAGTGTTGGCCATATTATTGAGCACCTACATGAAGATGGATATCAGCATCATTCTGCTCTATTTGCTTGTGCCCTTCAATTTGACCTGTCTTGGTTGCTTATGGCTGTTGAATAGAGTTCGCACCCCGAGCTGCGGGTATTACTGTTTGATTTATTGCGGTCTTGTGGCATTAGTACAAATGATACTGGCACTTAATCCCTCACTCGGAATGTTTGAAACATCGGCAATCGGAGTATGGCTGGCATTGCTGCTGCTTACCGTCACAGGAATTACTTTCGAGGTACGCGGAGTACAAAAGGCCTGTCGGAGTATAGAAACTGCGTTGAGAATAGTTGTGTAAAATTATGGTTATATAGTAATAAATCGGTGTGGAGGGACGCTCAATGATGGAAATAACCTTGAAACAGGTAAGTAAGCAATTTTCCGCTAAAAAAGCGGTGAACGATATTTCGGTTCGCCTGTCCAGCGGTGTGTATGGTCTGCTTGGGGCTAATGGCGCGGGAAAAACAACGTTGATGCGGATGATCTGCGGAATACTCAATCCGACATCGGGAACGATTCAGATGAACGGCCAGGATATTGCCCGCATGGGGGAGCGTTATCGTGATCTGCTGGGCTATTTGCCGCAGGACTTCGGTTATTACCCTGATTTCAGTGCGGAGGAGTTCCTGTGGTATGTAGGTTCGTTGAAGGGACTGACGCTATCGGCGGCGAAGGGGAAAACTCGTGAATTGCTGCGCACAGTTGCTCTGGAGGAAGTGGCCCGCAAGAAAATCCGGACCTTTTCCGGAGGCATGAAGCAAAGGCTGGGCATTGCCCAAGCGATGCTTAACAATCCTAGTGTGTTGGTGCTGGACGAGCCGACGGCGGGACTTGACCCCAAGGAGCGGGTACGGTTTCGCAATTTGATTGCCGATTTGGCCAAAGATAAGATCGTTATTCTTTCAACGCATATTGTGTCGGATGTGGAGTACATAGCCGACCAAATTATGGTGATGAAGAAAGGAGGACTGTTGATGACCGGTACGGTGGCCCAACTGACTGCTACCATGGAAGGTTGTGTATGGTCCTGCCAAGTTTCGGCCAGAGAGGCGGATGAATGGAATGCCCGCTATTGTGTAAGCAATCTGCGGCATGAAGGGAATCAGGTGGAGTTGCGCATCGTGTCCCCGGTAAAGCCCTCCCAGGATGCGGTATCGGTTGCGCCTACGTTGGAAGATTTGTATTTGCACCATTTTCAAGATGAAACGGCTGTAACAGCCGGTGAAGAAAAATAGGGGGACCACTTATGGATGCGTTGACCCGATTTGAACTGGGGAAGATCACCCGCCGGAAATCATTTTATGCAGGGATTGCGATTTTGGCGGTAATGATCGTATTTATGGCAAGTGTGTTAATTGCGAACACCCAGATAAGAGGTAAAGATGGGAACTATTTATACGGAATACCGGCTATTCAATTAATAAGGGAGTACAACCGTCAGCTTGCCGGCCCGTTGACCCCCGAAAAAGCAGCGGATGCGGTGGAATGGAGCCATAACGTGAGGCATGATCCGAAAAACCTTGATGAAAAGGGGGAAATGAGCATAAAGGCTTATGCTCAATATGAAGTAAAAAATAATCAGATTTATTCCTTGATTAGTTTTGCTTTTAATCCTTCGGGTGAGTACGGTTATGATATTATCGACAGAATGAAGCCAAGTGACGCAAAGGCGTTTTACCAGAAGCGGATGGAAAAGGTGAATCTGTATTTGAATGATGAATATTCCTATGGCAATTATTCAGCGGAGGAGAAAGCTTTTTTTATGAAGATGAATGAAAGCATTCCTGTTCCCTTCCAAATGGATTATGTCACCGGTTGGGAAAATGTGTTTGAAAATCTGCCGAATCTCTTCTTAGTCATTGCTTTTGTGATCGCAATCTGTCTCGCTCCCGTGTTTGCCGGTGAATACCAGAGCGGGGCTGACTCGATCATCCTATCCTCCCGCTATGGCCGAAACAAGGTTATCGCTGCTAAATTAAAAGCCAGTTTCTTCGTATCCCTGGGACTCCTGATCTTTGCGGTGGCGGCCTATACGCTCCTGCTATTGGGGATCTATGGATTTGATGGCGGGAGTGCAAGCGTACAGATGATTAAGGACTTGGCACCTGTGCCCTACACGGTTTTTCAAGCGTATTTATGGGCGGTCCTCATCGGCAGTCTGGCCTGCCTGCTTGTGGGAGCGGTGACGCTGTGGTTGTCGAGCCGGATGAGGGGCCCCTTTCCCGTTATCATTGTTATCGGAATTTTTCTGATCGGTCCGTTGTTCATTCCGGCCAGCAAAAGCAGCCGCCTGTTTAATCATTTAATGAATTTGTTTCCGGGAAATATGATGGACGGATTTAAAAAACTAACCGGTTATGAAGTGTACCATATTTTTGGTCAAATGATTTTGGAGTATAAAGTCATGACAGGGTTTGCAGTAGTCGTTATAGCGTTGTTGGTGCCTCTCTCTTATCGTGCATTCCAAAAGCATCAGGTGGTTTGACGGCGAGTTATGGTGCCGCAATTATGCAAAACATCAAAAAGATCATCCTCCAGGGAGAAGTGGACACTGTTGAGTACAACGGAGAGCAGATTGAGTTATCACATTGAGTACAATCGCGAGAAACTACTTTGAAAGCACGCCGATATACGTTTGTCTACGATTTTACGGATGAAGACACCCGGATGGAAAAGGGTGTATACTATTGGGGCGGCTTGACGGCAAATTTTGCGCTTGTTTCGTATCGAACAGGAGAACAAAAAGGGAGAGAGATTTAAGATGAAAAAAGGGCTGGTTGTCTTGTTTCAAGGGGATTCCATTACCGACGGCAATCGGGACCGCGGAACCGACCTCAACCATATTTTGGGGCACGGCTACGCCTACATTATCGCCGCCAAGCTGGGGAACGAATACGCTCATCTCCAGCCTTCTTTTATCAACCGGGGGATTAGCGGAAACCGGGTATCCGACTTATACGCGAGATGGAACGAGGATGCCATCAGCCTAAAGCCGGACGTCATCAGCTTGCTGATTGGGGTCAATGACGCCTGGTTCACCGTGAACGATCAGCCGGGCGGGTTTACGGACCGGTTTGAACGCGCTTACCGCCATCTGTTGCAGGAGACGAAAGAGGTTTTGCCGGACGCCAAGCTTGTTCTCTGCGAGCCTTTCATCCTGAAAACGAGCGCAACGGCGGAGAAGTGGGAGTTGTGGTGGGAGATCATTTCCCGCTACCAGCAAACCGTACTCCGTTTGGCGGAAGAGTTCGGCGCCGTGCATGTTCCGCTTCAGGCGGCATTTGAGGAAGCCGCCCAAAAGGCAGATGCGGAATATTGGTTGTGGGACGGCATGCACCCGACCGCAGCCGGCCACGATCTGCTTGCGAAGCAATGGCTTGCGGCCGCGGAAAGCGGCAGGGTGTGGGGGTAGGCATTTATTAGTATCATACAGGGTTCTATTAACGGAGGAGTATCCGTTTATGGAACCTTTTCTTGTGCTCTGATCTTATTACGTGTGAAACAGCCCCTGCGCTTCCCGGTGAGCGCAGGGGCTGTTTTTGCGTGTAGCTGCAAAGCTCTATTACTTGGAAGCTTTATATTTATCTAAGTATTCCTTAACCTTCGCCGGATCGGCGGCGAGCTCGTTGCCGGTTTTGACCAGCGGGCTGACGGTGGAGGCGGCTTTGATTTTGTTGTTATTGTAGAAGGCGAGAATTTCGTCCTGGTTGATGGAATAAAGCACCGCTTTGCGCAGGTCTTCGCTTTTGGCTACGTCCCGGCCCGCCGTATTGAAGAGCAAGTAGCTTACGCCGTTGCTTTCGATCGTTTGCAGCTTCAGCTTGCTGTCGCCTTTCACGATATCGTATTTCGTTTCCGGCACACCATAATAGAGGTGGATTTCGCTGTTGCGCAGCGCAGAAAGCGCACTGTCTGTATCGGCGATGAAGCGCACCTTCACCGTGGAAATTTTAGGCTCGTCTTTGGAGCCCTTGCGGTAACCGGGATTTTTGTAAAAGATCGCTTCGTAATCATTTTTGGATGACAAAATATAAGGGCCGCTGGCATACAAAGTGTTGTTGTACTGGCTGCCTTCCGTGACCGTGTTTTGGTCGCCGTACGGGATGTCTTTGTTGACATCGAAGGTGGCTACGTCATACGTATTAATGCTTTCCACCTGTTTCTTCGACACGATGCCAGCAGATTGATGGGCCAGGTAGTTCAGTACCTGCGGGAAGGGTTCGGTGGTGGTCAATTTGACCACCTGGTATTTGCCCGCTTTGTTGTTGGCTTGGGTTTTATCGGCGACGAGCTCTTTAATTTTCGTATCCAACCCCGCTTCCAAAGCCTCCTTG
This sequence comes from Paenibacillus lacisediminis, assembly GCF_046567315.2. Classification (NCBI taxonomy): domain Bacteria; kingdom Bacillati; phylum Bacillota; class Bacilli; order Caryophanales; family Paenibacillaceae; genus Paenibacillus; species Paenibacillus lacisediminis. Next base: position 192,284 of record NZ_JBKIAX020000005.1, read on the forward strand.
ACGGTTCCGCCGCCGCCGGCTTGCTTGATTCCCTCCAGGGAAGCGATGTTCGTGACGATCTCTGCGGTTTTGATATGTTCATGAAGGCTGTACGTCCGGTGATCCGGCACCGAGTTTTTATCCTTGGCCCGGTTCAGGGAGAAAACGACGTCGTCGGCGCCCACGCGTTCGCCCGAATCCACGGCTTGTTTATTTTCAATCTTGGCGAAATGGATATCGTCCCGGAGCAGGAAATAGTATTCCGAGTTGCCTTCGGCGATGCTGTGGTTGTAGGACAACGAGCCGTCCGAGGTGATTTTGTCGTCATCCGTAAGATTGATTAAGCGGACGTACATATTGGTATTGAGCTGATTGATCGAGCCGTCGTTGCCTTTGATCGGGTCGAGCGAAGTCAGCACGGAAGCCGATTGGGTAAGCAGCAGCGGCTCTTTGTTCCGTTTGGACGTGTCGTTGAAGTCGATGCTTTCCCAGGCCAGAGCGCGGGATTTGGACAGTCTGACGGTCTCGGGATTCAGGATGTCTTTGTTGACGGCTTGGCTTTTCAATGAAATGTAAAGCGGAGCGATATAGGCTTTGTCGAACACGAGGCGCTGCTCCAGTTGCTTATACGTTTCTTTGTATTGTTCCGGCGTTTCCGTCGCGGCCTGATCGATCAGCTTGTCGATCTCCGGGTCGGCCAAAATGCTGTAGTCCCCGCCCGTTTTGAACAGCGATCTGACCGCGTAATCGGGATTGCCCGTCACGGTTGTCCAGCTGGAGTGGGCGATATCAAAATTCCCCGCATCCTCCTGGGCCTTAAAGCTGCCGTAGTCCGGCTGAATGTTCAGCTTGACGTTGAATCCGTTTTTGGTAAGCTGGTCGCGGATGATGTTCAGATCCGATTCATTGATGCTCATCCCCAGAAGTTCGATATCGACGGGCGTTTGGTCCGTTACTTTCTCCGTTTCGTTTTCCGTCTTCGTCTCGGTGTTCGTGGCCACGTCCGATTTGGTTTTGACCGTGCAGCCGCCGGCGATAAGGACAAAAGCAAGCAACAGGATAAACCAAGCGTATTTTTTCATAATGACTCCTCCCATAAATAAAAAGATGTTTCAGCAGTTAAGGTTAGCCGAGCTTTGGATCCAGGGCGTCTCTGAGGCCGTCGCCGAAAAAGTTAAAGGACAACACGAGCAGGATAATCGCCAGTCCGGGGAATACGGCCAGATAAGAATGGGTTTCCAAGTAGGCGCTGCCCAGCTTTAAAATATTGCCCCATTCCGGAATATGCGGCTCCACCCCGAGACCGAGAAAGCTGAGGCTGCTTGTGGAAATGACCGCGGTGCCGATCGTTAAGGTGGATTTGACGATCATCGGCGCGAGCGAACCCGGCACGATATGCCTGAAAATGATAGCAGCGTTCGAAGTCCCCAAGGCCCGGGCCGCTTCGACAAATTCAAAGGTGGACACCAGCAGCACATTGGCCCGCATCGTTCTGGCGTAGGTGGGGATTGCGCCCACACTCAGCGCCAGGATCAGATTCACCGTATTGGCGCCGAACGCGGCGATAATCGCAATCGCCAGCAGAATCCCGGGGATGGCGTAAAGAATATCCAGCGCCCGCATGATGATATTGTCAGTGTGCCGTCCGTAATATCCCGATATCGCGCCCAACGTGCCGCCGATCAAAACCGGAATCACGGTGGAGATGAGGCCGACCACCAGGGAAATCCGGGCGCCGAACACAATGCGCGAGAACAGGCATCTGCCAAAGTTATCCGTCCCCAGCGGATACGCAAGGCTTGGCGGCTGGAGAATCGCCCCGTAATTGTTTTCCGTGGCCATCGCGTAATCAAACGTAAAGTAGCTGCAAACGGACAGCGAAAACAAAAAAATGATAAAAAACAAGCCAAGCATCGAAGTGACGCTTGCGTTGAGCTTCTCCCACACGTCCTCCCATCTGGTAGCCGAAGGATTGTCGCGGTTATGGATTTTAACGAGCAGATTCACGCCCAGCAGCAAAGCGAACAGGTTGCCGGTAACGGAGGTCAAAATCAGCAAACACGCCACCCAGGCCAGCCATGGAGCGGGCTTTCGGCCGCCGGCATACTTGGCGACGAGCAGCAGGGCGACGAGGTGAAACAGGGCGAAAAACAGCAAACCGGACATGGACGGCAAAAACGTATCCGATACATAGGGTTTGAACAGGTTTAATGCGGACAGCGCCATCACGAACAAACCGGTCAGCAACGCGTATACCGCCAGCGTGTACTCCGGGCTCCGCCGTTGTTTAATTTTGTTCATATCTCAATTGCACCCGCTTTTAGAGGTAGTTCAAAAAGTCATCTTTTGATCACGAAGCAGGTCAAGAAGCGGATTCGGCATCGAATCTTGAATTCAGCCGGGCCTTCCGTTGCTCACGTACCCAAAACGTACGCTCCGCTACTCAGTCCCTAGCTTCATCCAACCTTCTCGGTGCTGAAAAGTCGACTTTTTGAACGATTACTTTTAATATTGTTTCATCTTCGTCCGGATACGAGGATCGAAGAAAGCGTAAAAAATATCGACGGCCATGTTCACTAGAGATATGGTAATCGCGGTATAAACGACCCCGCCGATGATGCTGGGGATGTCGGGGATAAATTGCTTGTCGACGATGTAGCTCCCGATCCCGCTGATGTTGAACACCTTTTCCGTGACGGCCGAACCGCCCAGCATCCCGCCAAATTGCAGGCCGATCACGGTAATGATCGGAATCATCGCATTGCGCACCGCGTGCTTCAGCAAAACTTGGCGTTTGCCCAGCCCCTTGGCCTTGGCGGTAAGAATATAGTCTTCGTGAATGACCTCCAAGGTGGACGACCTGGTCATCCTGGCCACGGCCGCCGTCAGTCCGGTCCCCAAAACGACGGTCGGCATGATGTAGGACAGTGCATTTTGCGGATTAAAGGTGGCGGGCAGCCAATGCAGCTTGATCGAAAAGTTCAGGATGAAAATAAGTCCCTGCCAAAAGCTGGGTATCGATAAACCGATCAACGCGATGAACATAAACGTATAGTCCCACAGCGAATTTCGTTTGACGGCGGAAATGATTCCAACCGGAATAGCAATCAGGATGGCCAGCAGCAGCGAAATCACGGTTAACACCAGCGTGACCGGAAACTTGCGGGCGATGGTGGCCGTGACTTGTTCATTGCCCGAGAACGATTTGCCCAGATCGAACGAGGCGATGCCTTTGATCGTGTTCCACAATTGGACGAAATAGGACTGGTCGAGTCCGTAAATTTTGTTGAATTGGGCGATTTGCTCCTCCGTCGCGGTTTCGCCGAGAATATTGGCGGCGGGATTCATCGGAGAGAGGTGCAGAATCGTAAATACGAGGATGGACACGCCCATGATCACGAACAGGCTCATCACCAGTCGCTCAAACACGTACTTCAAGTAAGGATGGGTATAAAGAAAGATCAAAGCATACATCGGCAATCCGGGAAGGAACGTCAGCGCCAAAAACAGCGGCTGTTGAACCAGGGCTTGAAAAGTGCTGGCGAAGCTGGTTTTTTGCAGCCGGCCTTGCGCCAGCTTTCGTTCGGCTTCATTTACGGCCGCCTCATGGAAGCGGACTTCGGCTTCTTTCTCCGTTTGACGTTTCAGTTTCCCATCCGCTACCGCTTGACCGAAAAATAACTGCTTGCACTGCAATTCCTCGGCAATTTCCGCTCTCAGCCTCTCTTTATAGCCGGATTCCAGAAGCTCCTTCCTGGCAGCGGTCAGGAGTGAACCGTAAGCGTCGTTTCTTTTGCGAAATATGTATATCAGCAGAACAACGAAATGGACCGGGGCCCCCAATAACCAGATGAAGTAACGATAAGCGGGATTTATGCTCATTTTGCCGTAAGCGATGCTGATCGTTTCTCTGATGGACAGGGTCTCCATTTGCTCTTTTGTCGCCGTAACGGCCGGCATAGTTACACCTCCTTACGTTTTTAAATTGAATTATTCCGATCGATATAGTATATATTAGGTAAGCTTGTTTTTGATGTCAATGATTGATTTTCATGAGTTAAACTGGAAGGTGTTGCGGAAAATGGAACCATTACTGCGGGTCAACAATCTCTCGGTTACTTTTCGGACGCGTGATCAGGAGGTCGAAGCCGTGCGCGGGGTCAGCTTTGTGGTGGGAAAAGGAGAAACACTGGGCATTGTCGGCGAATCCGGCAGCGGAAAAAGTGTCACCGCCCGTTCTATCATGCGCCTGCTGGCTTCCCCTCCTTCATATGTGCAAGAAGGGGATATTATTTTTCTGGGGAACAATCTGGCCGATTACTCGGAAAAAGAGATGGAAAGCATTCGCGGCCGGGACATGGGAATGATCTTTCAGGACCCGATGACCTCGCTGAATCCAACGCTCAAGATCGGTGAGCAAATTTCCGAGAGCTTGGTTAAGCACCGGAAATTATCACGCAAGGAAGCGAAGGCGGAAGCTATCGAACTGTTGAAGCTAGCAGGCATTCGTCATAGCGAGCTGCGGTATGAACAATATGCCCATGAGTTCTCCGGCGGGATGCGTCAGCGCGTGATGATCGCCATCGCCCTCGCTTGCCGTCCCGCGCTGCTTATCGCCGATGAGCCTACGACGGCGCTGGATGTCACCATTCAGGCGCAAATTTTAAGCTTGATGAAAACGATGCAGGAGCGGTTCGGTACTTCGATTATTTTGATTACGCATGACTTGGGCGTTGTGGCCGGAATGTGTGATCGGGTTGTGGTGATGAAGGATGGCGAGATTGTGGAAAGCGGAACGGTGGAGGGAATTTTCGAGCAGCCGCGCCACCCGTATACCCTGAAGCTGCTACACGCTCTGCCGCGCCTTGACGAGAAAAAGAAGCCGAAGCCGGCTCCGCTTGTATCTGCGGGTTCGGACAAAGCACGGCCTTTGCTTGAGGTTAAATCATTGAAACAATATTTTGACTTGGGCAAAGGAACGATTTTAAAAGCGGTCGACGACATTAGCTTTCAGATCCAAGCAGGGGAAACGCTTGGCGTGGTCGGCGAGTCGGGAAGCGGCAAATCGACGACCGGACGCGCTATCCTGCGTCTGCATCAACCGACGGCCGGGAATGTGTATTACCAGGGGATTCCGGTAAATCGGTTGTCTTCCGCCGAAATGAAAACGATGCGCCGTTATATGCAAATGATCTTTCAGGATCCCTACGCCTCGCTCAGTCCCCGGCTGAAAGTAGAAGATATCGTCGGCGAGGCCCTCGATGTTCATCGGCTGGCCGGCAGCCGGGCCGAGCGGAAGAAAAGGGTGGAGGAACTGCTGGATATGGTCGGGCTTGACCCCGCTTTTGCCCGGCGTTATCCGCATGAGTTCTCCGGGGGACAGCGGCAAAGAATCGGCATTGCCCGCGCGCTGGCGGTGGAACCCAAGTTTATCGTTTGCGATGAGCCGCTTTCCGCGCTTGACGTATCTATTCAAGCCCAGGTGGTCAAGCTGCTGGAGGAGCTCCAGCAGCGGTTAGGCCTGACTTATTTATTTATCGCACATGATCTTTCCATGGTGAAGCATATCAGCGACCGCGTGGCGGTGATGTATATGGGCAAAATCGTGGAGTTGGCCGAAAGCGAGGAACTGTATGCCAATCCGCAGCACGAATATACGAAGTCGCTTTTGGCCGCCATTCCGGTGCCCGATCCGAAGCTCGAAGCCCGTAAAAAGCGGGAGCTCGCCGATGACCATGCCGAAACGGTTAAATACGATGTCGAGCATTCACGGCTCGTTGAGGTGTCCGAGGGGCATTGGGTGGCAGAACGAAAATAACCCGCCCGGGTTAGCGCCAAGGGAATCGGGTTATTTTCAAGACATGTTCTTGGAGGTTTCCCACCCAAGTGTTTGTACCGGGGAGGCTGTGGCGCAGCCTCCTTGTTTCTATTGTTATCTTAGCATATCGAATCTTATACCTCAATACACACGGTATAAAAGGGCTCAAGTTGGAAATCGGTGCTTGATAGCCGGCTGCTGGAACGACGAATCATTGGCCTGCAAAATAGCGGAACTTTATGCACTTATTATCCAGAGCCTAGCATGTTCATCCCCGTTAGCGGCATTTTTTGTACTTATTTTCCTGTGAAAGGTCCAGAATGCGGGCATTTCCTTGTGATTCGAGAAAATAGCAACATAAAACTCCTCTATTTCTCTCCAATTGATGGATATCTCTGGAATAACGCCATTTTTTGCCTTTATGTTTTGCTGGAGTTTGTCAAGTACCGTTTTTGGTTTTGAGCCCGTCTAAACTCATCCACCTTACTTTTTATACAAATCTTATTCGCCGTTGTTTCAGTCATAACAATTTGGCCATATATTAAGTAAGACTATTAAAATTTAATAGAATAGAGGAGTGAATCACCTAAATGCGTATCCGATTGCATAGGAGCAGAAAGCTGATGAGTTTGCTGTTGGCTATCGCAATGCTCCTGAGTATCTTCGTTCCATTCGGTCCTGTGCACATGGTACAAGCTTCCCCCCAAAATGATCAGGTCGTGATCAGCCAGGTGTACGGAGGTGGAGGGAATAGCGGGGCGGTGTACACCCACGACTTCATCGAATTGTTTAATCCTACAGACCAAGCCGTTGATCTTACAGGCTGGAAGGTACGTTATGCCAGCGCAGCAGGTAATTTTACGAACGCAACTTCACTAAGCGGTATTATAGGGCCTCAACAATATCTATTAATTCAGCAAAACGGCGGTTCCACGGGGAATCCTCTCCCCGCGCCGGACCTGACAGGGAACCTCAATCTGAGCGGAACCAACGGCAAAGTGGATCTGGTTAACGCAGCGGATGAACGGATCGACTTGATCGGCTACGGTACCGCAAACGATTATGAAACCGGCGCGACGGCAGCCTTGTCCAACGGCACGGCCGCGATCCGCAAGGAATTGGCCACGGGCCAATCCGGAAACCGTGGTCTGGATACGGATAACAACGCCGAGGATTTTACGATCGCGGCGCCGGAGCCCAGAAACAGCGCGTATACGGATTCGCCGTCAAACCCCGGCAATAGCCTGGGGCCTGTGACGGCCAACCCGGAACCAAACGCCTGGCCGGCCGGGACAGAGATTACGCTGAGCCCCCCTACAGTGACCGCTTCGGTCTATGCGGCTGTCTATCTGCCGGGCGATCCTGAAGCAGAATTCCAGCCGGTGAACGGTCCGCTCGTGATCAACGGGCCGGCACGGATCGATGCCTACGCCGCCATGGACGGCATTCCGGATGGGCCGGTCACCTCGTTTGAATACGAGGTTTTGACGAAAACGCCGGTTGCCGAAGCACGCGGCAAGGCTAAAGGCGACAACGTTTGGACGGAAGGCATCATTACGCATATCGAAGGCAGAGAAACTTATATTGAGGACGATACGGCCGGCATCGTGCTTTACGACTACCCGCTTAATGCGGGTGTTGGTGATCGGGTCAGCGTGGCCGGCGTAATGGACATCTACAACAACCTGCAGGAGATCAAGCCGCATGCCCTGCTGCCGCATGAGGTCACGGGCAGCAATGTCGGATCGCCGGAGCCCCTCCGGATCAGCGGAGCGAATCTCGCCCCGGATCAAGGAGAAGCTTATGAGGCAAGATTGGTCTCCCTGGAAAATGTCTTCATCAAGTCCGAAAACCGGGCGGGCGAATATACGGCCGTACAGGACGGCCACGAATTCATTATTTATTCCGGCCTGTCCAAGCTGGAACCAGGCAAAACCTTCAGCCGCGTGACGGGCGTGGTAAAGCAGTATGGCAGTGTCTATGAGCTGATCCCGCTGAGTGACGGTGCTTTGATCGAAGACATGTTCTCCGTAATCGCTAGTCCGGGAGCAGGTCCGATCATCACCGGCAGTACGGTTACGTTATCCAGCCCGACTGCGGGCGCAAGCATCTATTATACGGTGGACGGGACTGAGCCGACAACGGCAAGCACGCTTTACAGCGCGCCGATCCAAGTGGATCGCGATATGACGATCAAGGCGATCGTCGTTTCCGGCACAGATGTAAGCAAAGTGTATGATTTTGCTTATACGGCCACTGAGCAGCCGCGGATCGCGGACATTCAGGGTGAAGGGCATATGTCGCCTTATAACGGCCAAACCGTCAAAGATATCGAAGGTATCGTCACGCAATACGGCTATACTTTCTCGAACGGAAGCATTAAAGGATTTTACATCCAGGATACCGCGCCGGACTCCAATCCGAATACGTCGGATGCGATTTTTGTTTACTCAATGAACAACAGCCGCCCTCAAGTGGGCGATGTCGTATCCGTCACCGGCAAAGTGGCGGAATATAATGAAGGAAGCTCCACGAATCTGACCACAACCCAGATTGAGCTTCAGTCCTACAGGACCATTGAGGAGAAGAAGCCGCTGCCGGAACCGGTCACGCTGGGCAAGGGCGGACGTCCGATCCCTGCGTCGATCATCGATAATGACGGTTTTCAGGTCTTTGATCCGGACGAGGATGCCATCGACTTCTATGAATCGCTGGAAGGGATGCGGGTAAGACTGCCGCAGCCAACAATTATTAGTCCATATTGGACGAGCAATGGCACCTACAATATTCCAACCCGGGTCGAAAACGATGTACCGGACGTCATTACGCCGGCTGGCGGTCTGGTGCTGAAGGAGCAGAGGAATTTCAACCCGCAGCGCCTGCTTGTTGCCTACGGCAATCCGGGACAGGAAGTGAGCACGGGCGATACGTTCGCGGATGACGTGATTGGCGTTATCGGGTACAACAGCGGGAATTTCAAAGTGATTCCTGGATTAGGCGGGCTGCCTGCCATCAACAGCGGTTCTTATGAACAAGAGGTATCCACGATCGAGGTGAAGGACGATCAGTTGAGAGTAGCGACCTACAATATCGAGAATTTCTATCCGGGTGTAGGCTCCGCCAAAATCAACAAGCTTGCGGAATCCATGGTCCGGAACCTGAAATCCCCGGATATCATCACCTTAGTTGAAGTCCAGGACAATAACGGGGAAAAAAATGACGGGACAACGGCGGCGGATCAGAGCTACCAAGCCTTGATCACCGCCATTCGGGCAGCCGGCGGACCGGCTTACAGCTACACGGACATCGAACCGGTTAATAACAACGATGGAGGAGCGCCGGGGGCGAATATCCGGGTAGGCTTCCTTTATAACCCTGAACGCGTCCAATTGTCGGATAGCATCCTTGGTAAAAAAGGCTCCTCCACCGATGCGGTGGTCTATGACGCGGCCAAGGATCAACTGAACTATAATCCGGGCCGGATCGATCCGATGAACAGCGCGTTTGAGGCTTCCCGTAAGCCGCTCGCCGCACAGTTTGAATTCCGCGGCGAAAAAGTGATCGTGATTGCCAATCATTTCAATTCGAAGTCCGGCGATCAGGGGCCGTTCGGCAATACACAGCCGCCGCTTCTCTCCAGCGAAGCCCAGCGCCACCAAATTGCGGCTGTCGTGAACGGATTCGTGAAAGATGTCCTGAAGGACAATCCTGAGGCCAATATCATCGCCATGGGCGACTTGAACGATTTCCAATTTACCCAAACCGGGACGATCCTGAAAGGAAACGAGCTCGACAACCTGATCGAAACGCTGCCGTTGGAAGAACAATACACATACACCTATGACGGCAACTCGCAGGTGCTGGACCATATTCTGGTTAGCAAAAACCTGACCCGGTCCGCCAATGTGGATGTGGTTCATCTCAACGCGGATTTTGCCCCGTCCAAAGGCCGCGTGTCCGACCACGATCCGGTCGTAGCACAGATTGAACTCCAAGGCGGGGCGGCTGGCGGATTCCCGCTGACGATCCTGCATACGAATGACACGCATGCAAATCTGGATACCGTCAGTTCACCGGATAACATCGCGCGCCGGGTGGCGGCCATCCGGGAGGAAAAAGCAGGCGCGATCAACCCGCTGCTCGTGGATGCGGGCGATGTGTTCTCCGGTACACTGTACTTTAATCAATACCTGGGGCAGGCGGATCTGGAGTTTATGAATTTGGCGCAGTACGATGCGATGACCTTTGGCAACCACGAGTTCGATAAAGGGTCCGAGGTGCTGAACAAGTTTATCGAGAATGCCAGCTTCCCGTTTGTCTCTGCGAACGTGAATTTTTCGGCGGATCCTCTTTTGCGGGAAAAATTCAAGAATGAAGTCTCGCGGAATGCGAAAGCCGGCAACATCTACCCGGCAATGATTACGGAGGCGGACGGCCAGCAGGTAGGTTTGTTCGGCCTGACTACCGAGGACACGGCTAATATTTCGTCTCCGGGGCTCGTTACGTTTGACAACGCGGTGCAAAAAGCGAAGGACACCGTTGCGATGCTGCAAAACGAAGGTGTCAACAAAATTATCGTACTGTCGCATCTGGGTTATGACGTTGACGTGAACCTGGCCAAAGCGGTGGAAGGCATCGACATCATCGTCGGCGGCCACAGCCATACCAAGCTGGATCAAGCCGTGGTGGACCGCACCGGCAGCGCTCCGAAGCTGATTGTGCAGACCGGTGAAAAAGGCCAGTTCCTGGGCAAGCTCGAAGTCGTCTTCAACGACGAAGGCGTCCTGCAGGAATGGAACAGCCGCTTGATCTCCATTGACGAGAAGGACGCAGACGGGCAGTATGTCATCAAACCCGACCAGGAAGCGCTGGACATTCTGAACACGAAGTACAAACCGGGGGTCCAGCAGCTTATGCAGGCGGAAGTCGGTTTGACGGAAGTGAAGCTGAACGGGGTTCGCGCCGATGTGCGGACGAAGGAAACCAATCTCGGCAATCTGATTGCGGACGGTATGCTGAATGCGGCGCAAGCGGCCGGTACGAACGCGGTGATCGCCCTGCAAAACGGGGGAGGCATCCGCGAGTCGATCGAAGCCGGCAAGGTCACGATGGGCGGCGTCATGACGGTGCTTCCGTTCAATAACGATTTGGTGACCATTACGCTGACAGGACAGGAAATCAAAGAGGCGCTGGAAAACGGGGTGTCCAAAATCCCTGCGCAGGACGGGCGGTTCCCGCATATCGCCGGCATGAGATTTTATTATGATTCAACCAAATCGCCGGGAGAGCGGGTGCTCCGCATCGAGGTGAAGGGCAAGAACGGCTATGAGCCGATCAATCCGAACCAAACGTACGAGGTGGCCACGAATGCATTTACCGCCAAGGGCGGTGATTTCTATGCTTCGCTGGAGCGGGCTTATTTGGAAGGACGCGTGAACCTGCTTTATCTGCCGGACTACGAGGTATTTTCGAACTATGTGAAAAAGATTGGCACCATTACGGCCGCAACCTCGGCTGTGGAGGGACGGATCGTTGATTTGAAAGGAGCTCCGCTCCCTGAAGAGCCTGGGAAACCGGGCACACCAGGCAAACCGAGCAAGCCGGGAGATTCGGGCAATTCAAACAAGCCAAGCACCTCGGGGCAAACAACACCTCCGGCAACGACTCCGGTACCTGGTTCGACAACACCGGCCGAGCCGGGTAAAGTACAGGTGCAGGTTCAGGTCGAACAAGGCGAGGCCACAGGCACGGTGACCGGGGCAGCCATGAAGGAAGCTTTGAAGCAGTCTTCGGGCGGTAAAGTTACGATTGAAGCCGTAAGCACAGAGCCGGTTCAGTCCGCTTCCATTACGGTGGAAAACGAGGCGCTGCAAGCTTGGCTTGCCGGGTCGGACGCTCAGGTGTTGAATGTTGTAACGCCTCTCGGAAGCTACGACTTGCCGAAGCAGGAAGTTCATCTGCAAGCTTTGGCGAATGAGACAGGCACCGACACGGCCGGTGTCCGGCTGGTAATCGGGGTGAACGTGGATGCCGATGCGCTTAAGGCCGCGGCGTCTAAAGGTTACCGCGGGCTGCAAGCGGTGAAGTATAGCGTGGCAGCACAAGCCGGAGACGGCAAAACCGTTGCGCTGAATGAGTACGCATCCTACGTGAAACGATCGATATTGCTGGAACAGCCTGGTCCATCCGCTTCGCTTGCGGTGGTGCGCCTGGACGGCGGCGGTTATACGCCGGTACCGTTCAAAGTGAACGGGCAGCAGATCGATATCTACAGCCAGGCGAACGGGACCTATCTGGTGATCGAGAACGCGGTTACGTTCCGGGATATTGCTTCCCACTGGTCTAAGGCGGATGTCGAATCCCTCGCCGCCAAGCTGATCGTCACCGGGCGCACGCAGCAAACCTACGTGCCGGATGCCCCGGTCACGCGGGCCGAGTTCGCAGCGCTGATCGTGAGAGCCCTGGGGCTGTCCACTTCAGAAGGGACGGGATTCTTCGAGGATGTAGCGGCGTCCGACTGGCACGCTGGTCAAATCCAGGCGGCCGTGAAGTCGGGCATCGTGGGCGGATATGCTGATGGCACGTTCAGACCGGATCGGACGATCACGCGGGAAGAGATGGCCGTGATGGTATTCAAGGCGCTTGAATACGCCGGATACCAGCGCGGCAGCGCTCCGCAGGCCGCTTTCGCCGACGGGGCCGAGGTCGGCGCTTGGGCCGAAGAAGCGGTGCAAGTCCTGAATGGGCTCGATATCGTAAACGGCGACAGCCGCAAGCGATTCGCGCCGAAGGCGAACATGACAAGAGGCGAAAGCGCCGCCGTGCTCAACCGGATGATACGGGAACTGACGTATGAGAAGTAAGAGGAAAGCCGGGCATTTGCCCGGCTTTTTTTGAACCTTATAGAATTTATAAAAATTTCGGGCATGGCAGAGGGCGATCCGCAGGTAGAGAGGGGGAGGAGAAGAGGGACCTGGGGGGCTAAGGGACACCAGAGCCGTTATTTGCGAAAAAATGGGAGTTTGCAAAATGTAACGGACATAGATGACGTTATTTACCTCAAATTGTCCTGGATGAACGGGTTTAGAGCGAAATAGGGTCGCCTGTGTCCGTTAGGCTGGGAAATACCCGGGAAATGGGTGGATAAGGTCGCTGGTGTCCGTTAGAGCCGCGTCCAAAGTTGAGGAAGAGCCTCCAATCGCTTCAAAGTAGAAGTCAGAGCCACTAAAGACGCCGTCAGGCGTTTTTCTCATGCTCCACTGGCATAAAAAATGGCTCATGCGGATACATTGCGGCATGAGCCATTTTGAATCCAGTCTGTTAGTGTGACTGTCAGTGCTCCTGAATTAAAGCTCTGACTTCGTCTGCGGAAAGTTCGGTCATGTCTGCAATAGTCGAAACGTCGAAGCCACTTCAGCCGTTTATTTGAGCGGCATCGGAAGGAGTATAAACTCATTATTCCTATTGCCGTTTTTACGGCGGACGAAGTCAAGGAGGAGAAGAATACGCTGGAGATGGGCACGCCGCAGCAGTCAATTTTGCGGTTTGAATTTATGAAGGTGGAGCTGCGGAAGCAACCCTGGCGGCAATTTATCGATTCCGGCAATCCGGTGGCTGCTGCACTGCTGGCGAAAATGGGCTATACTAAGGGAGAAGAGCGAGAAATACGCCTGGCGTATTTACGGATGATTTTACGGCTACAAGGAAAGTTGGATGATGCGCGAATGGCCTTGCTCATGTCGGTAGCGGATCAGTATTTCAATGCCGATCCCGAGCAAGACAAGCAGTTGCTGGAAGAGTTGAAAGAACAATACCCGGAGGTAGGTGAGTCTATTATGAAACTGATGCCTGCGTGGAGTCGTAGGGGGTACGAGGAAGGCTTGAAGGAAGGTTTGGAAGAAGGCTTGGAGAAAGGGATTGAGAAAGGGATTGAGCAAGGAATTGAGAAGGGCAGAGAGCAAGGCATAGCCGTGGGCATGGAAAAGGGAATCGAGAAAACTGCCCTCAATATGCTTCGCGAGGGAGTGGAGATTTCGCTGGTTGCCAAAGTTACGGGGCTGTCTGAAGAGCATGTCGTGAAGCTGAAGAAAACAAGCCCCATAAAATGAACTGAACTACTCCGCCCAATACTGCAAAATGTACCTCAATTCGGTTTATTGGTTCCATTGAGAATGGAACAACTCCATGCCGTCTTTACCACCACGAGAAAAATTTAAATAGTTATTATGCCCATTATTCAGTATAATTTTGTATGAATGCTTACGAAGAATGAACCCTTCAGGAGAGGATTAACGATCTAATGAATGTAGCAGTAAATAAACCAGCAAAAACAAACCGGCGCTCCAAATCGTCTCCGCCGCCCGTCCGCATTTTTTCGCTTGGCGGCATCGGCGAAATCGGCAAAAACATGTACGGCATCGAATACAGGGATGAAATCATCCTGATTGATGCCGGCCTTAAATTTCCGGATTCCCGGCTTTCGGGGATCGACTGCATTATTCCGGATATTCGTTATTTGATTGATAACAAACATAAAATGAAAGGGCTTTTTTTGACGCACGGTCATGAAGACCATATCGGGGCCATTCCCTTTGTGCTTCGCCAGCTGCAGATTCCGATTTACGGCGGGCCGCTTACGATCGGTTTGGTCAAGGCGAAATTGGAAGAATACCGGCTGCAGGGTGAGGCGGAGCTGCATGTTTTTCATGAGGAGGACCGCTTTAAGTTTAACCATTTGGCTGTGCATTTTTTCCGGACGACACACAGCATTCCCGACGCATTTGGCATCGTGGTCGATACGCCTTACGGCTCCGTCGTACATACGGGGGACTTTAAGTTTGATTTCACGCCGGAGGACCGTCCGGCCGACCTGTTCAAAATGGCCAGCGTCGGCGGAGAAGGCGTACTGGCGCTGCTGGCCGACAGCACCAACAGCGAGAAGGAAGGGTTCACTCCTTCCGAACGCCGCGTCGGCGACGCGATCCTGGACTCATTCCGCGGCTGCAAAGGGCGGATTTTATTCGCCACGTTTGCGTCCAACGTCCATCGGCTTCAGCAGGTTGTGGAGGCGGCGGCGCTGTGCAACCGGAAAATTGTCGTCATCGGCCGCAGCATGGAGAAGGTATTTGCCATCGGACAGGATCTGGGGTATATTCGCGTACCGGAAGGCATGCTGGTTGATGTGAAGCATATCGACCGGTTTGAGGACCGGCAGATTTTGATCGTATGCACGGGCAGCCAAGGCGAACCCAATGCTGCCTTAAGCCGGATCGCCTCGGGCGCTCATCGCCATGTGCAGGTTTATCCCGGGGACACGGTGATTTATTCTTCATCCCCGATCCCGGGCAATGCGCCGAACATCAACCGGAGCATCGACGCGTTGCTGCGGGCCGGGGCGCACGTCATTTATGGCTCGATTTTCGATATCCATACGTCCGGTCACGGCAACCGCGAAGATTTGAAGCTGATGCTCAGCTTTATCCGGCCGAAATATTTTATCCCGATTCACGGCGAATACCGCATGCTGCTGAACCATCGCAATTTGGCGCTGCAGACGGGCATTCACGAGGACCGCGTGTTTATCCTGAACATCGGCGACACGCTGTCGGTGTTCCGCAACCGGGCCAAACGGGGCAAAACGATCCCGTCCGGCGAAGTGTTCATCAGCAACGGAGAGATGCGCACCTTCGAAGATGAGCTGCTGGTCGAGCGGATGGAATTGGCTCAGGAAGGTATCGTGATCGTGGTCATGACGGTGGACCGGAACACTAGGCAGATTTTGGCGGGACCCGACATCGTGACGCGCGGTTTCGTCTATATGCAGGATGCCAGACCGCTGTTGCGGCGGGCTGAGGCACAACTGAAGCGGAGCCTGAACCGGATGCGGGACAAGGAATATGACCGCAAAGCCTGGCTGCGGGCGACTCAGCAGGTGATGCGGAGGTATTTTATGAAAGAGGTTGGCCGAACGCCGCATATCATGCCTTCCATTTTGGAGGTATAAAGCTAGGTCGACAGGAGCTTCCCGAATCAGGGAGGTTCCTTTTTTTAAATTGACCCTTGATTCATAGTTTCATATAATGTGTAAAAATATAGTAAAAATGGGGCGGGAGGGAGAGAGGAATGACGGAAACATCAACGATACGTTCGGTAATCAGCCATCAGTTGGAGATGAAAGGCTACTCGCTGAACAGCTTTTCCAATCGCTCGGGAATCAATCGCGGAACGCTCAGCGCGATTTTAAACGGCAATCCTCCCAAACCGATCTCGATCGGTCAGTTGGATTCCATTACTGAAGCCCTTGATCAGCCTCCCGGGAAATACTATTCGTTTTATATCGACGAATGTATCAATACGAATCATCCGAACCGGCGGCGGTTGAAGGCGTTTTTGCTGCGGTGCGCGGAAATTGGGGAGTTGGCAAGGATTGAGGAAGTATTATCGCGTGTAACGGAGGACCTGTCCTATCTCCCGATGGTTTTTGCGACCGGCGAAGAGCTGTATGCGAGCGGCAATTATGAAGCGGCGATTCTTTTCTACTATAGCGTCTGCGAAAATGAGAAGTATCAGCATGCCGAGCGGCTGGCGATCAGCCAGTATAGGCTGTTCCGCTTATCCATCGGCGACGATGCGGAAAAAAACTTGCGGGCCGCCACCTGGTTCGAGCCGTACCGCAACCGTCTGCCCGAGGATATTCAGCTCGACGGGCTGCTGCATTTGGCCAATGTGTATTACACGCTGCGGCGGTGGAAGTACGTCGAAGTTTTTGCCTATGAACTGCGGGCTCTGGCTACGAACATCTATGAGTGCAACAAAAAAAACCGGGGTTTTTTCGATGGGGCCAGATCGGAGCGCGAGCTGGTGGTGTATTACGGCCAAAGCTTTTTGCTTAAAGGATCGGCGCTGGAGCACCAGGGCAAATACGGCGAAGCGCTGGATTGCGTTGACGGCTATGCGGATCTAAGCTGGTTCGAGGGCTTAAACGAAACCGGCCGGGCAGAGGTGGCGAAGTTTAAAATCTGGGCCAAAGCGAACAGGTACAATTTGGAGGTATTGAACGGCAACGAAGCGATTCTCCCGGAATACGTGGCGTTCCTGAAAAACCATCCGCATGAAGTTCTCCCCAGCTTGCGAATCATCGTCGAGGCGGCGAATATTAACAATTTTTTGATAGACGATGTATTAAAAGAGTTTTCAGTTAGTACAAATTTATATAGCCGGTCCGATAATTACTATGTTTCGCTGGTCAACAAGGATCGTTATCTCGACTTGATTTACCAGCTGGCGATTTACCATTTTCGCCACAAGGAGATCGCTGCCGGGTTGGAGAAGTTGTTATATGCCCTAAGCTATGGGATTTCTCTCAACAACAAGGAGCATTTCTTTAAGATGGTTCCTTGGTTCGAGCAGCATAGGGGGCAAGCTTCGGCTCAGCAGCTGAAAGATTATGAAACATTGATGGGAGTGGTGTTAAAAGATGCGGAATTGGGTTCTGGCCTTCGTGTTGGTGATTAGTTTGGGCGCCGGCATCGTTGGGATTACGCCTCCATCCGGCGGAACAACGGCTTGGGAGAACGGGGTTGGGGGGTAATTTTCCCTTAGAAACATAACTGGTTATTGAAATGTTAAAGTCGATCCATCTAGGGTTAAAAGCCCTGGCATTTCGGCTTTTTTTATTGGATTTTTAAGCTGGTAGTGGAAATATGGTGTTATTTAAGTGCAACAAACAAAATTTTACCAAGGAAATATTTGCAATTTCGTTCTACTCGAGTAAAATGAAATCACAGATATTCTACTGCAGTAAAACGCCTTGGCAAAGGAGATTAGCCATGCAAATAAAGTTATTCGATTCTGAACTAAAGATAATGGATGTTCTTTGGAAAAACGGCGATACAACAGCAAAGCAAATTGCGGAAACCCTGAAAGAGCAAGTCGGATGGAATAAAACCACGACTTACACCCTAATCAAAAGATGCATCGACAAGGGGGCTATTAAGCGCATTGAGCCGAATTTTCTATGCCATCCCCTTGTGTCCATTGAACAGGCAAGAGAACTTGAAACAACGGAACTAATCAACAAAATGTATGATGGTGCTGCCGATCAGCTTGTCGCTTCCATTTTAGGACGTAAAAACCTGTCTGCGGAAGAAATCGAAAGACTAAAGCAGCTTGTTAACAGACTCGAGTAAGGGGGATGGTTATGAGCCTGTTAAAAATGAGCTTTTCGGCTGCTATCCTTATTCTGGTCATAGTGGTAATCCGTGCGTTGCTACTGCACAAGCTGCCCAAAAAGACCTTTCTTGCACTGTGGGGAGTAGTCTTATGCCGCTTGTTGATGCCCTTTTCTATCCCGTCAAGGTTCAGTATTTTTACTATTGCGGATATATTGAAAAACAGATTTTATGAAGCGGATTTGACTCTAACAGGAATGTCTGTTTCCCCTAACCATATGGCTATTACAGAAACCATTCCAACCTTGCCGGAAGCGGTGCCTGAAAATAATTCGCTTGTATTAGTGATTTGGCTTATTGGTTTGTTAGCCTGCGCCTTGTTTTTTCTTGTAACACATCTTCGTTGCCGCAGGGAGTATAAAACCGCGCTTCCGGTTGACAATGCGTTTCTGAAGCTCTGGCAGCAGAAGCATTCAACAAGGCGAAATGTTCAAATCCGGCAGTCGGATAAGATTGCCTCGCCGCTGACCTATGGAATATTCCGGCCCGTAATACTTCTGCCTAAGCAAACGGATTGGACGGATGAAACCCGGCTGCGCTATATCCTAACGCATGAGTTTGTGCATATCCGGCGCTTTGACACGTTTACCAAGTTATTGCTGGTTAGTGCATTATGTCTGCACTGGTTTAATCCTTTTGTATGGCTGATGTATGTGCTGGCAAACCGGGATATTGAACTGTCCTGTGACGAAACCGTTGTGAGAACATTTGGGGGAAATATGAAATCTTCTTATGCTCTGACCTTGATCGAGTTAGAGGAAAAGAAGAACCAACTTACACCTCTTGTAAACAATTTTAGTAAAAATGCGATCGAAGAAAGGATTGTGTCTATTATGAAAATTAAGAAGCATTCGATAGCAGTAATATTTGTTGCCGCTCTGCTTGTAGTAGGTGCTACAGCGGTGTTTGCATCAACCTATCCATCAGAAAACGAACCAAATACAGGTATAGCTATTGCTGATACCAATACGTCCAGCTACGAAGCCGAATCGTATGAAAAATACGAACCATTTGGTTTAACTGCGGATTTAGACCATGACAATCTATATTACGAGGGCCAGTTAGTGCGTATTTTTGAGGATGAAATCCCGTTTACTGACGGTGCAAGTGCTAAAACCTCTCACTATACTCAGGAAGGAACTATTGATGTAAAAGTGATAAGAAATACTGACCTTTCTATTATGAAAATTCAGCAAAATAGTCAACAAGAATTTGAATCAAGAGATTTAGCTTCTTTTGAAGTTCAGGCAAGCGATAAGGTCGTTGGTGCAGCTACGGTAAATCAAACTTCAGATGAAAAAGCAGAAGATATCTTTGCTCCTTATAAAGATTTTGGACTTGAATATGACGCTGACAAAGACCGCCTGATCTACAAGGGGCAAACCGTAAGAACATTCGCAGATGTTTTTAATGCTGAAGGTGAGATGATTTCAAGATTTGATGAAGAAGGTGTTATCAATGTCAATACAATACGGGATTTAACAAACGGAGATAAACTGACTGGCTTGGAGACACAAATACCGACTGAATGAGATATAGTATCGTTGATACAACCAGTAGGCAGACCGAGTTGTTATTATTGCCGCTAATTTTCGCCTGTTTCAAAGGATTTTGCGGATTGCCAGCAATAAGGGAAAGCACGTCTGAACATCGACGGAAGCAACGCTGGTCCTAAACCTTGGCGACACGTTGCCAGTGGTGCATTATCCATGTCTTCCATTTTAGAAGTATAATTCAAGATTGACAGGAGCTTTTCGAATAAGGGAGGCTTCTTTTTTTACTTTATAGAATTTATTAACTCAACTTTCGCAGCAAAAAATCGGCAGACAAGCCTTGATTTAGCTGGGTAAAGCAGCAATCCAGTGCCGAAGTTGACGCTGAATCAGAGGCGGACAGTGTCTTCCCTAAATCGGGCAAGCAACTCGACCGCTTTGCTGCGATTCCGCTCAAACATGGAAGCATGGAAGCGCCAACGATGAAGAGGACGTTACGATCCGCCGAGGTCAGCGCATCTACCTTTTGCACCGTAGCCGTTTCGAGCAGTGGCTCAAATCGACGCCAGGTGGGGGGCTATCTAAAGGGTTCGTGTCTTGGTGTCTTGGTGTCCCTGCCTGCTGCTTGCCTTTGCACGATTATCCCTTTCGTTCAGAGAGCAGGGAGTAGGTGGGGGGGCTAGAGCAAGGGTTCCCAAAAAAGAGAGAAGAAAAAGAGAGAAGAAAAAGAGAGAAGGAAAAAATGAGGCGGTTCAGGTGAGATTTTCGGCTTGATAAAGGAACGTACGTTTGGTATAATGAAATAAATAGAACACACGTTCGCAAATTCTTGATTTGGAGGGCGAGCGAACATGGAGGTCAATGCAGGAACGGAACTTCAACCATTCACCAGCCGTTATAACAGCGAGCAGGCCTGCATGGAGGCGCTGATCGCGATGAAGTGGCCGAACGGCTTCGTCTGCTCGCGCTACCGCTCACACACGGTGCAGTCGTCTGACTTCCCGGCGTATCCTCTTGTTCGAGTGCGGAAGGTGCGCGCATCAAACGTCGGCTTTGGTCGGTACGATTTTTTGAACGAACGCATCTGCCCCTGCCCAAGTGGTTCAAGGCACTGGAGTTGTTCCTGCTTGAGGGCGGCATCTCGGCGATTCGGCTGAGCCAGGTGATCCGGGTCACCTACAAAACCGCCTGGTGATGCTGCACAAAATACGCCATGCCGCCCTAGAATTCGATGCCCAGGAGCTGCTCTGCGGAGACGTGAAGGTGAACAGCGATCTGTATGGGCGCAATCCGTCCCGGTGTCAGTTTCTGCACCCGTATGCCACGGCGGTCATAGCGGGATGCACGGTCACGGAGTCGGGCGAGCCGGAGTAGGTCAAAATCCGCCTGATACCTCATAAGAGAGGAGACGGAAAAAGAGCAAACTGTCACGAACTCGCCGCGTTCATCAACGGGCATGTGGATGTCCGTACATCGGCGGTACAATCGCTCCTTCTAGCCTAGCGGCTGTATGCGCCTTTGCGGAAAGTGGTGAGAGAGGCGTGGGAATCACTGAAGAGTACATTTGTAGCCTTGGGACTGAAGCATCTGCAGGCGTACCTAAACGAATACACCGGACGCCGCCGGCTGCACCTGCCCGGAGCGAAAGAAACGATGCGGCAGAATTTACTGCGCATGTGTGTGGCGATTCCGGCGCTCCCTTACCGCCGGCTGATCGCACGCCAACCGAATCAGCCCCTTGCGGCTGCGGCCTGATGGTGGCGCTTGGACGGTAGGTTAGCTTAATGCGAATCAACTTGCTTGGTGTGGGCTAACATGAACGGTACAGGCGTTGCTGCAGAGGGAAGGGTTCAGGCTACAGCAAAATCACGGTCTTTTCGTTTCCCTCGCGTCTTGTCCTTGATCTCCTGTCTTGACTCTTGTCCGTTCTGTTTCACCCCCCCTAAACCTGCTTTCTTCTTCTAAGAAGTCTCATTATCTCGAATCGATCAACTTCTTCACCAAATATTTTCTTCTTCCGAGCTTGTCTGTTTCTCTGCTACCCTGATCAAACGGGATAATCGTGCAAAGTCTCCAGACAGCGAGTGTTGATCTGCCGCCCAACCCACCGGTCTTCCCTGTCCTCAAGCTTTCTTCGCCCTTTCGCGTTTCTTGCCACGATCGGTTTTCGGCTTGACTGGTAAGCAAGGATGATAAGGTTGAGCCAGAAAAGAATACTATGATTCGTTTGGCAGTTGATTTAGGTCGGGCTGATGGTCTATAACAATGAAACACACCTCTTCTGTCTGATCGTAGAAGCTCGTCACTCTCGCTTTACCAAACGAAGCAGTGTTTTTCTATTTTGCCAGTCGACTATCTTAATTCTTTGAAAACCTTCAGCTCAAGGACTCAAGCTGATTTTTGCTCTGTGAAAGTTGAGTTATAAAATTTCGGGTCTGGTAGAGGGCGATGCGTAGGTAGAGAGGGGAGGAGAAGAGTAATCTGGAGGCTAAGGGACACCAGAGCCGTTATTTGAGGAAAAACGGAGGTTTGCAAAGTGTAACGGACACAGAAGACCTTATTTACCTCAAATCGTCCTGGATGAACTGGTTTAGAGCGAAATAAAGGTATGTAGGTCCGTTAGGCTGGGAAATACCCGGGAAATAGGCGGATAAGGCCGCTGGTGTCCGTTAGAGCAGCCAAAGTAGAGGCCAGAGCCATTAAAGGACGCCGTCAGGGTTTTTTTTATTGCCTCGGATGCTGCTCAAGCGAAGATGCGGGAGCGTCCTTTTTTATAAAAAATCGTAAATTTTTAGGATTACACTAGCGTTTAAGAAGTTTCAACCTTAATGTTTCGCTGAGCAAAAAGCGGCTGCAAGGGCATTAAGGACACGCGGAAATCCTGTGTATGGAATCAACTGAATGATGCCTTCAACAATTTGAGCTGCTGTTAATCCGAATGTAAGACCTGTGTTAATATGCATTTCCAACTGTGGCTCTGTACCCTGGGTTACAAGAGATGAAATGGTAACTAGCGCACGTTGTTCATACGCAAATTCAATAATGTATTTTGCTACATCTGGAGCAATGTCCTTGAGATCATCCGAGATCTTGAGGTGGGTAGATATTTCATCATGGTTTGGCAGAGTGTACTCCATCAATTTATCGAAGCCGTGTTGGTACCGGTTTTTATCCATTTTACCGTCCTCCTGAAAGTGTGTGTTTTGCTGACAGGAGATACTATACCTCAGTTTCTTCCAGGTGTTCTTTATATAGCGATGAAATGTACGTTATGAATTCGCGTACCGCATATGAGATATACTTTCCTTTCTTTAAAATAATCCCTAATTTCCATGGGATAGCAAGCCATCGTGATGGATGGCGGTTACACCGCGCAATAACGCAAGCAGCGACAGCCATGGGAAGGGAAAATAACCTTCCGGGCTGTCGCTGTTCGATTGAACTATGGTATCACGTCGGCATAACGGACATCACGCTTCCGATGTGCCGGTTAGCTTAGGTTTGTTACTCCGCGAACGCAGGGACAAAGCGAACATCGCCGGGATCAGGGCAATGGCGACGCCAACCCCGCCGAGCCAACCGACCGCAGCAAGGGACATCCCTTCCACAATAATGCCGCCGATGACGGCCCCCGCAGCCATCCCCAACTGTACGATGGATGTGTTCAAGCTTAGGACGATCCCCGAAGCCTCCGGCGCCATGCCGATTAGGAAAACTTGCTGAACCGGTCCTGTCGACCAAGCGAAAAAGGCCCATAACATCAGCAAAGGCAGCACGAGGATAGTCGAATGGGGGAACGCCGCCAATAAAAATAAGACACCGGTGTGAAAAAGCAAGCCTCCGATCAGCGTGCGGGGGATTCCCCATTTATCCGCGCCGTAGCCGCCAACTTGGGAGCCAAGGAGACTGGCCAAGCCAAAGGCAAACAAAGCGATGCTTACCATTTGTTCGCTCATTCCCGTAATCGTCAGAAGGAACGGCGAGATATAGGTGTAGAGAATCGTGTATCCGAATATCCAGAAAAAACTGATGGACAAAGCCACGGAGATTCGGGGACTTTTCAGTAAGGAAAGTTGTTCGCGAATCGGAACGGGAGCATCTCCCTGCGCTTTGGGGATCGCCAGCAAAAGAACAAACATCGCGATCAGGCTAAGTACTCCGATACCCGTAAAGATCAGTTTCCAATCATAAGTGCCGGCAATAATCCTCCCCAGCGGAACCCCGAGAATGAGCGCGAGGTTAAAGCCCAGAAGAACGGTAGCGATGGCGCTGCCTTGCTTGCCGGGATGAGCGATCTTGGTCGAAACGGTCAGGGCGACGACCATAAATACCCCTGTGCTTATCGCCAAAATAATTCTCGCCCCGAACAGCATGGCGAAACCAGTCGTTGTGACGGTAATGACGTTGCCTGCGAAAAATAACGCTAGGGCCGCCAGCATCAGTTTTCTTCGCTCCATTCTAGCAGTGAGTGCAATTAGAATGGGAGTTCCGATCGCATAGGCAAGCGAGTAGACGCTGATGAGCTGCCCGGCCGCCGCTACCGATACCCCAATATCGCTTGCGACCATATCCAATATGCCGGCGATAACGAATTCCGAAGTTCCGACCAAAAAGCTGACAATGGCCAGCACATAAATTTTCCATGAGTTCCTCATGTGGTTCCTCTCCTTATTCATTTCATTTTTACATTTCTAGAACTATAGAAATCATGCTTAAAAAAAATTACGACAATAAATAAGGGGCGTATTTCTCCGCCATTTCCCGATTGACGCTATAGTAAATAAACGATCCGTCCTTGCGAAAATCAATCAAGCCGGAGTCCGTCAATTGCTTCAGATGATGCGATAGCGTTGAACCGGCAACCGATCCAAGTCTCTCGCCGACCGCGGTGAAGCATAAATAATCCTCTTTCGCGAGCAATAAAGCGATTTTCAGCCGGGTGGGTTCCCCCAAAGCTTTATACACTTTTACCGCTTGCCCGATATCTTCTTGAAGCTGCCCCATTTATGGTCTCCTTTCCACATGTTCTGTAGTTCTATAACTGTCGAAATCCATATTAGCATTGCGTTACTTAAAAGTAAAGGGGATTGTTCCCGGGATTTTTGAAAACGGTTTATTGACAAGTCGAATATTGTCGTTTATACTGGGGGCATACCTGCAGGGAAAGATATTTTTTTAAAGCATTACTGAAACGTTTCAGTATTGTTGAGACGATTTTTTTTGAACATTTACTGTAACGTTTCAGTAAACGCGAGCACATGAGAAAAAAGTTACCGGGGTGACGCAAAAATGAGTAACAAAGAGGCCGCAACAAGCATTATCAAGCTAGTGGGGGGAAAGAGCAATATTTCCAGCTTGATTCATTGCGCCACAAGGCTGCGCTTTGAACTAAACGACAGCTCTCTTGCCGATCGGGACGCGCTTAAAGCGCTGCCGGCGGTGCTCGGGGTAGTCGATTCTCAAGGGCAAACGATGGTGATTATCGGCCCGCAAGTGAATGAAATGTATGCCGAGATTATGCGGCAGTTAGAGACCGGCCCAGACGCACAAGCGCTGGACAGCGGTCCCGCCAACCCGGGGGATAGCGCTCCAACCACCGCCAAAGCCCCTAAAAAATCGTGGTTCGATAAGCTGCTTGCCACGATTTCGGCGATTTTTACGCCGTACATTCCCATTCTGGCGACCTCCGGGATTATTAAAGGTCTGATCGATATTTTGGCGCAATCCGGGATTCTCCCTAACACAAGCAATACGTATTTGATTCTGGCCGGTGCGGGCAACGCCTTGATTTATTTCTTTCCGATCCTGCTGGCGTTTACGGCCGCGCAAAAGTTTGGGGCCAGCCCTTATATTGGCGCGGTGATCGGTGCGGCTTTGATGGAGCCGAATATTACGGGGATTACGACAACGGGCAATGTGATCGACTTTTTGGGGATTCATTTTACCGCGATGAATTTTTCCAGCACCGTCATCCCGATCATTTTGGCGATTTGGGCCTACTCTTATCTGGACAAGCTGCTCAAAAGATTTTTGCCCAAAGCGCTCCAGTTCATCTTTGTACCGCTCCTGTCCGTGCTGATCATGGTTCCTTTGACTTTGATGGTGTTTGGGCCGGTCGGCGGATTTTTGGCTAATCTTGTCGCTGACGGATACGAGTTTTTCCTTAATTCCAATGTCATTATCTTTAATGCGATCTTCGGGGCTTTGTTTGTCTATGTCATTATGCTGGGCATACACTGGGTCGTCCTGCCTCTGCAGTTATCGTACCTGGCGGAACATGGCATGGAATACAGCCTCGGATCGGGCGGAATGGGCAACTATGCGCTGCTCGGAGTCTGCCTGGCCGTGATGGTGATTTCCAGAAACAAGGAAGAACGAACAATCGCCAGTTCCTCCGCCTTCGTCAATTTTCTGTCGGGCGTTACCGAACCCGGGTTGTACGGGGTGGTGATGAAGAACAAAAAATATTTCATCTCCTTGACGCTAGGCGGTTTGGCCGGAGGCATTATCTGCGGCGTGACCAAAACCTACATTACGAACTTTGCCTTTACCGGTTTGTTCGGATTGCCGGCATTCCTGTCGTCCCCGACCGCGCTGACTTATTTTATCGCCGTGGGCGTTACGCTGATCGTATCGTTTTTTACGACGGTTCTGTTAAGCAAGCAAAATATCCGGTTCAAAAAGCCGCAGGCATAAACGGGAGACGCCAACGTCGGGCAGCCGAAGCCGCAGATCGCGCAGACTCTTAAAACTACTCTATAATAAAAATAAAAACGGATGAATAGGCGCGAGGTGCAAATAGAAATGGCTACGATCAAGGATATTGCAAAACTGCTGGATATTTCGGTTTCGGCTGTGTCCATGGCTTTGAACGACAGTCCCGAAATCGGTGAGAAAACCAAAATCAAAGTAAGAGAAGCGGCAAAACAGTTGAACTATGTCAGAAACGGCTCGGCGATCGATCTACAGCGCAAAAAAACCAATGTGGTTCTGCTCATAACCGATAATCCGACCCGCCCGTATTTTACGGATTCCTTAACCGTCGTGCAAAATGAGCTGATGATGAAAAATATCGATTTGGTTATTATTACGGCAAACGACAAGCACAGAGGTACGGCGGAGCGGTTTATTTCCGAAAATAGAGCGGATGCCGTGATCTGTATGTCCAAGTTTATTTCCGACGAATTTGTCAATTTGTATGCCAACAAGAGCATGCCGATTTTTGTCATGGGCAGAGCGCCGGAGTTAATTGCGAACGAGAATGCGGTCAATGTCGCCCTGGATTATGAACGCGTCGGAGAGGATATTACGGAATATCTGATTGCGAAAGGGCACCGTAAAATCGCCTTCGTCAGGGGCAGCAAAACTTCGGTCGGGACGAGTTACCGGTATAAAGGCTACTTGCGAACTTTAAAAAGATATCAGCTTACGCTCGACAAGGAGCTCATTTTTGAGGCGCGCGGCAGCGATTACGACCATGGATACGGTGTTACGGAAAAAATCATCCGCAAAATCGCTTCCGGGCAGGTCGACGCGATTTTTTACGCCACTGACGATCTGGCGGTCGGCGGTTTGCAAAAGCTGCTGGAAAACGGAATTGCCGTGCCTGAGGATGTATCGATCGTAGGTTACAACAATTATCCGATTTCCAGAATGGTTACTCCCCCGATCACGACGGTGGACCTGCATCAGCAGAAGATTATGCGGAGAGTGGCCAAATCTTTGATCGCGATGATGGAAGGAAGCAAGACGAAAGCGGACGTGGTGAAAAAACTGCAAAAAGACGCTATTTTCCAATCGGAAATTATCGAAAGAGGTTCCGTTAAAAATAGAGAGTAAGGAGAGAAACCGTATGTCAACTCGGAAGTTGCCGGACGACTTCTTGTGGGGAGGAGCCGTATCGGCCAATCAATGCGAAGGGGCGTGGAATATCGGGGGGAAAGGAGTGAGCACCGCCGATGTCGCCGCCGCCGGCAAGCATGGCCAAAGCCGATTGTATACCGAAGGCATTCTGAATGACGTTTATTATCCGAATCATCAGGCGATTGATTTCTATCACCGCTATCAGGAGGATATCGCTTTGTTCGCCGAGATGGGGTTCAAATGCTTCAGAACGAGCATTCACTGGACGAGAATTTTCCCCCAAGGCGATGAAACGGAGCCAAATGAGGAAGGGTTGGCTTTTTATGACCGGGTGTTTGACGAGTGCCTTAAATACGGAATCGAACCGGTGGTCACGATTTCCCATTATGAGACCCCGCTGTACTTGGTCGAGAAATACGGTTCCTGGACGAACCGGAAGATGATCGATTTTTACGTCAAGCTATGTGATACCTTGTTCCGGAGATACCGCACGAAAGTAAAATATTGGATGACCTTTAATGAAATCAATGTCATTACTTTGAATCCGCTGATTGCCGCGGGCATCCGCGCCGAGCAATACGACCGCCCGGAGCAA
Source organism: Paenibacillus lacisediminis (assembly GCF_046567315.2). NCBI lineage: Bacteria > Bacillati > Bacillota > Bacilli > Caryophanales > Paenibacillaceae > Paenibacillus > Paenibacillus lacisediminis. The sequence goes on from NZ_JBKIAX020000005.1 coordinate 220,262, forward strand.
GCGGTGTATCAAGCGGCGCATTACCAATTGGTGGCCAGCGCCAAAGCCGTGGAATTGGGGCGCCGGATCAATCCGGATTTCAAAATCGGTATGATGATGCTGTACCCGCTGTCTTACGCGGAAACCTGTTCCCCCGAAGACAACTTGGAAAATATGCACAATATGGATCTTCATTATTACTTCTCCGATGTTCAGGTCAGGGGCTACTATTCTCCCAAAGCCGATAAATTTTTGGAACGGCAGCAAATCGTGCTTGATGTAACGCCGGAAGACAAACGGGATTTGATGGCCGGAACCGTCGATTATGTCGGCATCAGCTATTATATGTCCCTTGTCACGAGCGCTAACCCCGAACGGAAAATTCAAGTGAAAGGGAACATGCTGGACGGCATTGTCAACCCTTATCTGGAGAAAAGCGACTGGGATTGGCAAATCGACGGCTTAGGTTTGCGAATCGCTTTAAACAACCTGTATGACCGGTATCAGCTGCCTATTTTTGTGGTGGAAAACGGCCTTGGCGCCGTGGACGACAAACGGGAAGGCGAGATGATCCAAGACGATTACCGGATTGACTATTTGAAAAAACATATCGCTCATATGAAAGACGCGGTTTTGCTGGACGGGATAGACGTGATGGGTTATACCGTCTGGGGCTGCATTGACCTCGTCAGCGCCTCCACCGGGGAAATGAAAAAGCGCTACGGCCTGATCTACGTGGACCGGGATGATCAAGGCCGGGGAACTTTGAACCGCGAACGGAAGAAGTCTTTTTACTGGTATAAAAATGTCATTTTGTCAAACGGCGAGATGTTGGATGATCCCGATAAATAGCAGACAGAGGAGTGGTACGGATGAAATTTCCCAACCTATTCAAGCCGATCCGCATTAAAAATGTAGTGTTCCACAACCGGATTATCGCCACCCCCGCGGGGCCTTACCATGACAAAGCGATCGGCGGCGCCGGCGTGATCATTACCGGCAGCGTCAATGTCAGCCGTAAAAGAGCGAGCTATTCCCGGCCGGACGAGCCCTACGCCTTTGATAAATACCAGATGGAAGCAACGCGAAACCGCGTCATTGTCGCCCATCAGGCCGGAGCGAAGGCTTCCCTCGAGTTGATCCATTCAGGCCAATACGCGCGCGTCGACGATTATGCGATCGGCCCGGTCGATCTTGTCAGAGCGGACGGCACCATCGTAAAAGCGATGGACGAGCAAATGATGGACGAGGTGGCGAACGACTGGGCGGAAACCGCAAAAAGGGCCAAGGAAACCGGCTTCGATCTGGTGATGCTGCATTTTGCCCACGGCTGGCTGCCGGCTGAATTTCTCTCTCCGCTGTTCAATAAACGCACGGACGAATATGGCGGTTCTTTTGAAAACCGGATCAAGTTCCCGAAAATGATCATCGACCGGGTGCGCGAAGCGGTTGGCCCTGATTTTGTCGTGGACATGCGAATCAGCGCTTCCGAAATCGTCGACGGTTCGATCGAATTCAAGGACGTACTGGAGTTTATCAAAATTGTCGAAGACAAACTCGATATGGTGCATATTTCGGCGGGCCTGGACATCAATTACGAAGGCAATGTGCATATGGCCCCGACTATTTTTAAAGAGCATATGCCCAACGTGGAATGGGCCGCCGAAGTGAAGCGGAACGTCAAGATTCCCGTGGCCGTCGTCGGCGCGATTATGAGCCCGGCCGAAGCCGAATCGATTATCGCCGAGGGCAAGGCCGATTTCGTGGCCCTGGGACGCCCGCTGATCGCCGATCCGTTCTGGCCGCAGAAAGCCAAGGAAGGCCGAGACGAAGATATCGTCCCCTGCCTGCGCTGCCAGTACTGCTACCATATTTCCACGGAGCGGAAAAATGTCGGCTGCTCGGTCAATCCGCGATATACCCGTTACGACCTGGTTCCTCTGGAGCTGCCAAAAGCGAAACAGCGCAAGAAAGTCGTTATTATCGGCGGTGGCCCGGCCGGCATGAAAGCCGCTTTGGTGGCGGATGAGCGGGGGCATGAGGTTATTTTGCTGGAAAAGCAGGATTCGCTTGGCGGGGCGCTGCGGTATGCCGAGTATGAGGAACTGAAAATCGATTTATACAATTACATGAAATATCTGATCACCCAAATCAAGAAATCCGGCGTTAAGGTACAATTGGGCGTAGAGGCTACACCGGAGCGGGTCAAGCAACTGTCCCCGGACGCGATCATTATCGCCGTTGGCGCGGTGCCGTTTACGCCTCCGATTAAAGGGGTGAACCAAAGCCATGTGCTCGGAGCGCTGGACGTATATACCCGAATGGATGAAGTAGGGCAGGAGGTCGTGCTGATCGGCGGCGGTTCGACCGGCTGCGAGCTCGGCATCGAGCTGGCGCGGCACGGCAAAAACGTGACGATTATGGAAGCGGGAGACTTGCTGGCGAAAAACGGAAATATTCTGTATCGCGTTGCTTTAAGACAAGCGATGGACAAACAAACAACGCTGCATGTCAAAATGAACGTCCGGATCGGGGAGATCGCCCCGGATGGCGTGGTTTACGAGGAGAACGGCGAGCGAAAACTCCATAAGGCCCAGACCGTTATTCTCTCGACGGGGATGCGGACGAATCCGCGGCTCATCGACTCCTTCTATAACATCGTCCCGGACACCTTCATCATTGGCGACGCCAACAAGCCGAGAAACGTGATGGATGCGACCAGAGAAGGTTATTTTATCGCCAAAAATCTATAAGAGGTAGTTCAAAAAGTCATCTTTTGATCACGAAGTAGAATCATGGAGCTTAATCGGCATCGAATCTTGAATTCAGCCGGGCCAAGCGGATGCTTCCGATGTATGTTTCCTACGGAAACATTTCAGTTGCTCACGTAGGATCATCCTACGCTGCGCTACTCAGTCCCTAAGCTTCATCCAACCTTCTCGGCGCTGAAAACCTGACTTTTTGAACACACATTTAAAGTTTGATAACGGAGGCAGAGTATGTTTGGTTGGAAAAAGAAAAAGGCTGTGGAGCAGGTTCTGGAAGTTCCGGCTCCGCTGTCAGGCAAGGTTCTCCCCCTTGCAGAGGTGCCTGACGAAGCGTTTGCCGGCGGACTGATGGGAGAAGGCATTGCGATTCAACCTGTGGAAGGGAAGGTGACCGCTCCGTTTGCCGGCAAGGTGGTTCATGTGATGGAAAAAAGCAAACACGCCGTCATGCTTGAACACGAATCCGGCGCGCAAATTTTGATTCATGTTGGAATGAATACCGTCGCCCTGAAAGGTGAAGGCTTTACAGCTCATGTGAACTCCGGTGACTCCGTTGCACAAGGGCAACTGCTGCTGGAATTCGATATCCCCGCGATCGAGCAGGCGGGTTACACGGTGATTACGCCGGTCATTGTCCCGGCGGGCCAGGAGCATATTAAGCGGATTGAGGTTGCGGAAGGCCAGACAGACGGACAGCAGGGTGTTATACGGATTTATTATTAGAACTTTGCTCCATTAGGGCGGCTGCTTCATTGACTTTAGTCAGGGGACAGCCGCTTTGCCTTTTTCCATTCCTCGTGCAAGCGGTATACTCTCTTCCAAAGCTCATCCCGTTCCAGTGTGCTGTAATTAACGAGACGTTCCTGAAATATGTCCGCAAGCACATCCAGCCAGCGCGATTTTGTAACAAGTTCCTCTTTCTGTACGGAGTTTCCTTCGCGTTTACTCCATATACAGCCTCTTAATTCGTTCCCGCCGTTCGCATGCCGTTGCCGGACGAGGAATAAGTTGATCCAGGGCGATTGCGGTAAAAAATGGTCTTATTTTGAGCAAAACAGCGGTTGGGGAGGAATAGAGGAATTTTTTACCGTTATTATGGACGATCGTGGCCGGATTGCGGCGAATAGGCGAGTGATCAAGGAAATAGAAACAAAAAATGTCGTTATTTTCTTTGAAAGAGCAGGAACTGATCAAATAACGCCTAAAATTACCGCTATCTCAGTTCAGGCGCGAATATCGAGCGAATTGATGATCGTACATCATTATTTTTATAAATCCATCATGAAAGCGTTGACATGTAGAAAGTACGTTGCTATGATGTAATCATTAAAGAAGCCATATAAAAAATAACAGATTGGCGAGGATGGAGTATGGAACTGGAAAGACGATTGACGCTCAAGGAGTTGGCCAAGCAAATCGGGGTCTCACCGGCGACGCTGGACCGTGTGCTGAACAACCGGGGAAACGTGAAACGGCAGACTTACGAGAAGGTGTTGGAGAAGATCAAAGAGCTGAATTACATGCCGAACCGGTCGGCAAGCTTCTTGTCGCGGAAAAATGAATACGCCATGGCCGTTGTTTTCCCGGAACTGCCAGAGTACTTTTGGCAGCAGGTGGAGAAAGGGATCAACATCGCCATCGAGGAGTTTCGCGATTTTGGCTTGCATGTCTCCGTGATCCGCTCCGACAAATACGATCTGGAGCCGCAGAAGAAAACCGTACAGCAGTTGATCGATTCCGGCAAATACGACGCGATTGCGATCTCGCCCAACGATCCGCAGGAAATGGCCGATATCATCGACCATGGCGTCGATCAGGGCGTGGCGATCAGCACGTTCAACAGCGACTCTCCGCTCAGCAAAAGGCTGTTTTACGTCGGCTGCGATTACCGTATTGCCGGCCGCCTGGCCGCGGATGCCTTGTGCAAGTTTGTCGGGCACAAAACCAAAGTGGGGCTCGTCATGTCCTACACCAATTTTCAGATGCAGCAAAAGGTGACGGGATTCCGCGAGGTGGTGGCCGAATACGATCATATCGACATGGTTGGCCCGCTGAAGCTGAGCCAGGAGGATTACGAGTCGCCCAAAGTGTTCGCCGATTATTTCCGGGAAGTGGACGGCGTTTACGTATCCAGCGCGAAGCTGGATGTCGTCGGCAAGCATCTGGAGGACATGGGAATGGACAACCCTCCGGTTCTGATCGGTCATGACATGACAGAGGAGACGTACCAGTTGATGAACAAGGGGATCGTCACCGCGACAATCTGCCAGGATCCCGTAAATCAGGGGTACCTGACCGTAAAGTCGATGTTCGATTATCTCGCGTCCGGAGACAAGTCAGGCATCAAAGAGAACATCACGAAGCTTGAACTAGTAACAAAGGAAAATGCGCGTTATTACGTGTAGAGGTTGTTGAACTTGCACGTATAGTCGGCAGGCTGCTGTAAGCGCGCTTTTTTTAAATCAAAATGATGTACGTACATCATTTTGTTGATGGAAAATATATGAATGTGGCATAACTGCCTCCGTTTTTAGCAGAGTTTTGAGCAGAAAAGCGGCAGTGCATGCAAATACAAACAAAGTCAGACTAAGGGGGATTTGGACATGTTGAAAAATGTAAGGGCTCTCATGGCAGCAATGGTCGCATTGGTGGTATTACTCACAGCTTGCGCGCCGAATACGGAGTCAGGCGGCTCCAACTCGGCGGCAAACGCCGGGGGCGCGGGCGGCAATGGGAATAAGGTCGTCATTAAGTGGTGGGATTCGATGACCAGCGACGCGACCCAAGGGGCGCTGCAAAAAATCATCGCCGATTATGAGGCAGCGCATCCCGACGTGAAGATTGAACGCACTTATGTTTCGTTTGCGGACATCAAAAACAAGCTGTTGCTTGGCTCGGTCGGCAATGACATGCCCGATATTGTCTGGCTGGACAATCCGGACCATCAGGCTTTTGCAGCCGCGGGCATCCTGGCCGACTTGACGGACCAGATCAAAGAGTGGGGCCAGGCGGACAAATATTTTAAAGGCCCGTGGTCCTCGACGATGTATGAAGGCAAAAACTACGGTGTGCCGATCGGCAGCAACAATCTGGCGCTTTACTACAACAAGGACCTGCTGGCAGCCAAAGGCCTGACGCCGCCGAAAACCTGGGATGAACTGAAGGAAGCGGCCAAACAGCTGACGACAAAGGATGTATACGGGTTTGCCATGACCGCGGTGAAAACCGAAGAAGGCACGTTCCAGTTCCTTCCCCTGATGTACCAATCCGGGGCGGATATCGACAGCTTTGACAGCCCGGGAACGGTTGAAGCGGCAACGCTCTTGAAATACATGGCCGACAACGGCTACATGTCCAAAGAAGTCATCAACCAGAAGCAGTCCGACACGGTCGTCCAGTTCTCCACGGGCAAAGTCGCAATGATGATCAACGGTACATGGCAAATTCCGCTTTTGCGAAAAGAAGGCAAAGTGAACTGGGGCGTCGTCGAACTGCCGGTGAACAAACAAGGCGGCACGATTCTCGGCGGGGAAAACTGGGCGATCACGAATGCGTCCAAGCATAAGGATGTCGCCTTCGACATCATCAAATTCGCCAACGAGCCGGAACGTTTGAAAGCGTTTGATCAGGCGGCGGGCCGTCTGCCGAGCCGTTCCGACCTGCTGCAGGATCCGTTCTGGCAGAACGATCCGGAACTGAAGGTGTTCGCCGACGCCATGGAAGTGGCCAAAGCGAGAGCTTATGGTCCGGAATATCCGAAAATTTCCGAGGCCATTCAAATTATGCTGCAGGAAGTCATTACGGGCGGCAAGTCGCCGGAGCAAGCCGTGAAGGAAGCTGCCGGCAAAATCGAGCCGTATGTGAAAAAATAGTCCAATAGGGGGAGATGTCATGTCCCGGAAAACAACGGCTTCCGGCGGGGAAATCTCCCGCGGAGCGAAATGGTTTTCGTCATGGAACAATTACTTGTTCGTCGTACCTGCCTTGGTGTTCATGGTTGTTTTTATCGGTTTTCCGCTTTTTTACAACCTGATGCTGAGCTTTCAGAACGTTAATGTATACAATTTGAGCGGACAACACGATTTCATCGGGTTGTCCAATTACATCAAGTCGCTGAAGGATCCGGTATTTTATGCCGCATTGCAGAATTCCGCCGTGTTTACCGTGCTGAGCATCTTTTTTCAATTTACGATCGGGTTTGCGTTGGCGCTCTTTTTCAATTTGAAATTTCCCGGGCGCAACCTGTTCCGTTCCTTGATGCTGCTCGCCTGGATGCTTCCGGTGGTGATCAGCGGCACCGTGTTTCAGTGGATGCTGTCCGGTGACTACGGGGTTGTCAACTATTTTCTGCAGGCCTTGGGGATCATCGATCAGCCGGTGAACTGGCTTAGCGAAAGCAATACGGCTTTGCTCGGAACGATCGTAGCCAACGTCTGGATCGGGATTCCGTTCAACATGATCATTTTGCTGTCCGGATTGCAGGGCTTGCCCGAGCATCTGTATGAAGCCGCCAAGCTAGACGGGGCCAACCGGCTGGTGCAGTTCCGTCATATCACCCTGCCGCTGATGCGCCCGACGATTCTCGTCCTGCTCATCCTCGGCATTATCAATACGTTTAAGGTGTTCGACCTCATCTTTATCATGACCGCCGGCGGGCCGGTCACGGCTTCGACCGTGCTGCCGATCTACGCCTACCAGTTGTCCTTCTCGACGCTGGAATTCAGTCAGGGCGCTTCGGTGTCCATGATCATGTTTCTGATTCTGATCGTGATTTCGATCGTTTACCTGAGAATGTCCAGCAAGGAGGAGGTCCGCTAATGACGAACGCCAAATGGAAATCCACCGGAGCGGCCTTCATCGGCATATTGATCATGGTCGTGTTTCTGTTTCCCGTGTATTGGATGATAAAAACATCGCTTACCCCGGTCACGGAGCTGTACCATAATCCGCCGCATCTCTGGCCGGTTGGAGCTACTCTGGAATCGTACATCAATAACTTCGTCCGCAACCAGGACATGATCGGCTATATCGGCAACAGCTTGATTATCGCAACCGGGACGATGGTGATGTCACTGCTGCTGTCGATTCCGGCGGCTTACGCCTTGGCCCGCCTCCCGATCAAAGGCAAGGCGCTGATGATGATCTCGGTGCTGTCGATTCAGATGCTGCCGGGCATTATGATGGCGATGCCGCTGTATATCATGTTCTCGAAGGTGCATTTGAACGATAATTTCGCCGGGTTGATTTTTGCCGACCTGATCCATTCCCTGCCGTTTGCCATCATTACGCTGCGGCCGTTTTTCCTGGCGCTGCCAGGTGGGCTGGAGGAGGCGGCGATGATCGACGGCTGCAACAAGTTCACTTCGTTTACGAAAATCATCCTGCCGCTGGTCAAGCCGGGTCTGATGACGGTGGCCGCGTTCTGCTTCCTGTTCGGCTGGGGTGACTTCATCTTCGCGTTGACACTGACCTCGAGCAATGCGGTTCGTCCGCTGACGCTGGGCCTGTACCGATTTATCGGCCAGTACGGGACGGAGTGGAACAACCTGATGGCGGTCGCCACCTTGGCGGCGCTGCCGATCATCGTCATTTTTGTCTCCATGCAAAAATACGTGGTCGGCGGGATAACGGCGGGTTCCATGAAGGATTAATTTTTTAAATATCTTATAGTGCGAGTGGAGGAAACAGAGATGAAATTTACTGATGGGTATTGGCATGTCCGGCCGGGGGTAACGCTTAATTATCCGGTGGAGGTGCGCAACGTCAGAGCTTCGCGGGAGCAATTGACGGTGTTCGCTTCCTGCAAAAAAATCGTCACGCGCGGGGACACGCTGAATACGGCGATCTTGACCGTCAACTACACGTCTCCGATGAAGGATGTCATCGCGGTGGAACTGGTTCACCATAAAGGCCGGCAGGCGAAAGGGCCCGAATTCGAGAAACGGGTTGACGGCGGACTTGAGGTTCATATCGAAAACGGCGAGGAGATCGCCAGACTGACCAGCGGGAAGCTCAGCGTGGAGGTTCATAAAAAGGAAGGCTGGAGCACGCATTTCCTCTATGGCGGCAAGCGGCTCACCGGCAGCGGCTATAAAAGCCCAGGCCACATGAAAATGCCGGATCAAAGCACCTATATCCGCGAACAATTGGACCTCGGGGTTGGCGAATACATCTACGGTCTTGGCGAGCGCTTTACTCCTTTCGTAAAAAACGGGCAAGTCGTCGACCTGTGGAATGAAGACGGCGGCACCTGCAGTGAGCAAGCTTATAAAAACGTACCTTTTTATCTGTCCAGCTACGGCTATGGCGTGTTCGTCGATCATCCGGAACGCGTCTCCTATGAAGTGGCTTCCGAGGTGGTATCCAAGGTGCAGTTCAGCGTGCCCGGCGAATCGCTCAAATACTATATCATCGGCGGCGAAAACCTCAAGGAAGTGCTGGACAACTACACCAAGCTGACGGGAAAACCGGCTTTGCCTCCAGCCTGGACGTTCGGGCTGTGGTTGACCACCTCGTTCACCACCAGCTATGACGAACAAACGGTGACAAGCTTTATCAACGGCATGCTTGAGCGGAACATCCCTTTGCACGTATTCCATTTTGACTGCTTTTGGATGAAGGAATTTCAATGGTGCGATTTTGAATGGGACAAAGACGTCTTCCCCGACCCGGAAGGCATGCTGAAGCGTCTCAAAAGCAAAGGCCTGCACATCTGCGTTTGGATCAATTCGTATATCGCCCAGCAGTCCTGCTTGTTCGATGAGGGCAAAGCAAACGGTTATCTCGTAAAAACGAAAGACGGCGACGTGTGGCAGTGGGACCGCTGGCAGGGCGGCATGGGCCTGGTCGATTTCACCAATCCGGCGGCTGTCCGCTGGTACAAGGATAAGTTAAAGGCACTGCTCGAGATGGGCGTCGACTGCTTCAAAACAGACTTCGGCGAGCGAATTCCGACGGATGTCGTGCATTTCGACGGATCGGACCCGGTCAAAATGCACAATTACTACACGCATCTGTACAATAAAGCGGTGTTTGAGGTCCTGGAGGAGGTGCGGGGCAAAAACGAAGCCGCGGTGTTCGCCCGTTCGGCCACAGCCGGCGGCCAGCAGTTCCCGGTGCATTGGGGCGGCGATTGCTCGGCAACGTACGTCTCGATGGCGGAAACGCTGCGCGGCGGGTTGTCGCTCGGCATGTCCGGCTTCAGCTTCTGGAGCCACGACATCGGCGGCTTCGAGAACACGGCCACGCCGGACCTGTATAAGCGCTGGACTGCCTTCGGGCTGTTGTCGTCGCATAGCCGGCTGCACGGCAGCCAGTCCTACCGGGTACCGTGGCTGTTCGACGAGGAAGCCGTGGACGTGCTTCGTCACTTTACGCAGCTGAAGGACACGCTCATGCCGTATATTTACGGCGCCTCCGTAGAAGCGACCAAAACGGGCGTGCCGGTCATGCGCGCGATGGTGCTGGAATTCACGGGCGACCCGGCCTGCGAAACACTGGACCGCCAGTACATGTTGGGCGATTCGCTGTTGGTCGCTCCGATCTTCAACAGTGAAGGAATCGCCAAGTATTACTTGCCGGAAGGGCGTTGGACGAATTACCTGAGCGGCGAGGTTAAGGAGGGCGGACGTTGGGTGGAGGAGCGGCATGATTACTTCAGCTTGCCGCTGCTGGTTCGTCCCGGCAGCTTGATCGCGGTGGGCGCGAACCGGGAGCGTCCGGATTATGATTACGTGGACGGTGCCCGGCTGCACCTGTTTGAGCTGGAGGACGGCCGCGAGACGGCGGCCCGGGTGTACAACCCGCAAGGCGAGCTGGAACTCGAGGTGTGCGTGCAGCGGCAGGGCGAAGCCTTGACGGTGAGCCGGGTGCGCGAGGCGGCGGGCAAGCCTTGGGAGTTGGTGCTGCGCGGCATTTCGGAAGTAGCCTCGGTGGAAGGTGGCACGGCGGCTGCCGGCGAGCAGGGCGTGCGGATTGTTCCGCAGGCGGGAAGCGGTGAAATAAGCATAACCTTGGCTTAAGCCGAAGGTTGGTGCTAAAGTGAAACTTGATCAGACTGGGACATAAAGCAAACCGGTCCAGATTATTTCAAGGAGGCGGAGCGGGCGGGGAATAGCGGTAAAAAATGGTCTTATTTTGAGCAAACCGCAATTTGGGGAAGAATAGCGGAACTTTTTACCGCTATTGGTGGATAACTAGGGCAGCAATAGGGCAATGGGCCGTTTCACTGAGAAATAGCGCCCTAAATTACCTCTATTCCTGATGAATAGCCAAATCGATCACAATAACGCCCTCTAATACCGCTATTTTACCGCCGCGGCCCGTGTTCCTGCCAAGCCAGCATGTTAGAATGGCCCTCATCTACTTGTCTTTCAAGCCAGCATGTCAGAATGGCCCCCCATCTACTTGCCTTTCAATCCGGCGTGTCAGACTGCCCTCGTCCACTTGTTTTGCCGGCTCTCACGGCTGTGGACTGGGCCGCCTCGGAAGGCAGCGTTATTCCGCGTTCCCCTTCCCCTCTCCTCAAGCATCCGCATATACCAACTCCACCACCAGATGCTCGTCATAGTTTCCGAAACCTTTGCCAAATAGCGTAACCCCACCCTGATGCAGGGCATCCTCCTCCACGGAGATCCTGAGTGTCCATTGCTTGCGCCGGATATCGACGTCGTTCAGCGTAACGCCGGATAACTTAACGCCATCCATATAAGTCCCCTCATCCGTGACGCGCAATTGCTTCAACAGCCCGTACTGGTTCGTATATTGCGGCCACCAGTCGGGCGTGAATTTTCCCCGCCGATCGCCGTAATCGCCCGGGCTGGTCCAGGTTCCCAGCTTGACCTCATTCAGGGTAAACGTAATGTCGGACGGATAGTTGTTGTTTACGCCGGGCGCTTCCGAGGCGATTTCCATCATGATCAAGAGCTCGCGAGGCCGCTGGCTCGACAGCAGAAAATTCGGGCATTTGTATTCGATATACCCTTTGCCGAACCACAGGATGGCGGCATGAATCCGCTCCTGGTCCCAAAAGTAGCGGGGATCGTCAAAGCTCCCGATAATATGGACGGTTGTGGCCAGGCCGCAGGTAGGCTCGATATGGAAATCGGAGTAATGCCCGATCGGAATTTCGGTCCGATGACTTTGGCGGCTCGCGATTTGTTCGGCCGGAAAAACAATTTCAAGCGAAGTGGCGGCCAGGGAGCATATTTTTTGCAGCCCGCTTTTGCCTGGGGCCATTTGCGTGGCGATCAAGCCCGCTTCGCTAAGTTTGCGTACGTGCATGGTCATGATGGCGCTGGACAATCCGGCGGCGCCGGCCAGTTCCTTGACGTTCATCGGCTGCTCGGACAATAAACGCAAAATATGCAGCCGCACAGGGCTCGCTAACGCCTCGTACACAGGCAAAGATTTTTCCGTAAGATCGAGTTTCATCATGCTTCCGCCTTTATCCATTTAATTAATAAATATATTACTTAAAAGTCGAATGGTTTACAATACTCAAAATGAATTGGGCCATTTTTTCGGAACATGATTGACGTTAATTATGATGTGCAGCTATAATGAGTTTGTAATATATAAATTAATTAATATAAATATTAACAAAGGAGTGAAACGACCGATGACGCTGAAGGGTGTGCTTAACGCCGATTTGGGGCAAGGAACGATCAACCGGAATATTTACGGCCATTTTTCCGAGCATTTGGGCAGATGTATTTATGAAGGGATTTGGGTCGGGGAGGACTCGCCGATTCCAAATACGAACGGAATACGCAGCGACGTTGTGGAAGCGCTTAAAAATATTAAAATCCCGGTGCTGCGCTGGCCGGGAGGCTGTTTTGCCGACGAATACCATTGGAAGGACGGAATCGGCCCGCGCGCAGGCAGAAAGCGGATGGTCAACACGCACTGGGGCGGGGTTGTGGAAAACAACCATTTCGGCACCCATGAATTCATGGAGCTGTGCCGCCAGTTGGAATGCGAGCCTTATATCAACGGCAATGTGGGCAGCGGAACCGTTCAGGAGATGTCCGAATGGGTGGAGTACCTCACCTTTGGCGGCGAATCCCCGATGTCGCAGCAGCGCGCGCAGAATGGGCGGGAAGAGCCGTGGAAAGTGACCTATTTCGGAGTCGGCAACGAAAACTGGGGCTGCGGCGGGAACATGCGTCCGGAATATTATGCCGACGTATACCGGCGTTATCAGACGTACGTGCGCAACTACGGCGACAACAAAATTCACCGGATTGCCTGCGGACCGAATTCGGACGATTACAACTGGACGGAGGTCCTGATGCGGGAAGCGGCCCGGTTCATGGATTCGCTTACGCTGCACTACTACACGGTCCCTGGAGAATGGCAGAGTAAAGGTCCGGCCACGGGGTTTACGGAGCGCGAATGGTTCACGACGCTGCGGAAAGCGCTGCACATGGACGAGTTGATCACCCGCCACAGCGTCATTATGGATCAATACGATCCGGAGCGGCGGGTCGGGCTGATCGTGGACGAATGGGGCACCTGGTACGACGTGGAGCCGGGCACGAACCCCGGGTTTTTGTATCAGCAGAGCACGATCCGCGATGCGCTGGTGGCCGGGCTTACGCTGAACATCTTCCATAAACATCATAAACGCGTACGTATGGCCAACATTGCCCAAACCGTGAACGTACTCCAGGCGGTGATCCTGACCGAAGGGGAAAAAATGCTCCTGACGCCGACGTACCACGTCTTCGACATGTACAAGGTGCATCAGGATGCCGAATTCCTGGACCTGACGCTGGATGACGGAAGCTTCAACTTCGATGGGGAGGAACTCCCCGCGGTGTCGGCTACGGCTTCAAGGAACAGTGAAGGCAAAATCCACATCAGCTTGTGTAATCTAAGCCACCTTGCGCCAACCGAAGTCGCTCTGGATATTCGCGGGCTGGCGGGGCAAAAGCTGTCCGTCACCGGGACGACGCTGGCCGGCGACAAGATCGACGCGCACAACACGTTCGCCGCGCCGGACAATGTCAAGCCGCAGCCGTTTTCCGGGTTTGCCCTGCAGGACGGCCGACTCGCGGCCACGCTGCCGCCGATGTCGGTCACCACGCTGGAACTGACGGCGGCAAGCTAAGGAGCGCCCAAGATGGCTGGAGAAACAGCGGAATGCAAAGGCTGCCGGGAGGAATACAAGGTGACCGAGGCGCAGATCGCCCGGATTTTGGCGGCGCCGATGTTCGCTGCGGAGCACTGCGTGCCCGACGAGATTTATGAGGAGCGCCTCCGGGCCTGCAGCGCCTGCCCCAAACTCGAAAACGGCATAACCTGCCGGGTTTGCGGATGCATCGTTCCGGTCGTCGCCAAGCTGAAAGAACGCGCTTGCCCCATGCCGGGAGGCGGCAGGTGGCCGGCGTAAGAGCGAGCAGGCGTAATCGGCGGATCGGTAAGGTTTGCAGAAGTATTTCGTTACCGGGATTACACTGGGGTCGGTGAAGGAATAGCAGCGATTCCGGTCACTTTAAAGTAAAGAGCTTATACCAGCGGCTGGCATAAGCTCTTTTACTTATGATCATTCGCTTAATTCACCAGGCTCGAAGGCCAGTTGCCGTACCATGCATATCCGGTTCTTCTCTCTTGATCAATATCGCTGAGTTTGTACTTCACTACGCCATCACGCATTTGTAAATTGTTTACTTCTCCAATGCAAGCAGTCTGGTTTTCATCTCCAGGCCGCCGCGGTAGCCGGTGAGCGCGCCGTTTTTGCCGATGACCCGGTGGCAGGGCACGGTCACGAGCAGCGGGTTGGACCCGATCGCCGCGCCGACGGCCCGTACGGAGGACGGCTTGCCGATAGACTCGGCGATATCCGAATAGGAACAGGTTTGTCCAAACGGAATGTCGCAAAGTGCTTGCCAGACGGTGAGCTGAAACGGGGTTCCCTGCAAGTCGCTGGGAATGGTAAAGCTATGGCGTTTGCCTTGAAAATACTCGATAAGCTCGGCGGCATAGGACGCCAGCTTCCGGTCGTCGCGAACGAGCGGGCTGCCGGGGAAGCGGCGGGAAGCCCATACGGTCAATTCGTCAAAAGGCCGATTAGGAGAGCCGACATACGCTAACCCTTTCTCCGTTGCACAGATGTATAAGTTCCAATCTTGATCGGTAAGCTGCGACCAGAATAAGGTTTGCGCTTGGGTTGTTTTCATCATATTAAGCACCTCCAAAAGTGATAAATAGCTCTATGGTTTCCGCCGGTCAACGCTTTTGCGAGCTTCTATATTCCGCAGGCGTGAGTCCGGTTGTTTTTTTAAACAAAGTGATGAAATAAGCCGGGCTGCCGATGCCGACATCCAAGGCGATGTCCGTGACGGTTCGCCGTGAATGGATCAGCGCCATTTTCGCCTGATTGATTCTGCACTGCTGGATGTATTCTCCGGGGGTCATCCGTTTGACGCGTTTAAAAGTACGCTGCAAATGGAAGGGACTGCCGTGGCACATATCGGCCAGCGTTTCCAGCGTCAGCTTCTCCTGGTAATGCGCATCAATGTAATCGGCGATCTGGTCCACCCATTCCGCATCGGGCAACGGCCGGCCATCCGGCTTGCAGCGCTTGCACGGACGAAATCCGGCGGCTTTGGCCTGTTCGGCATCCGCGAATGTGCGCACGTTTTCCCGCTTGGGCGGTTTCGATTTGCATGATGGCCGGCAAAAGATCCCCGTGCTGCTCACCGCATAAAAAAACCGTCCGTCATACGCGGCATCGTTATGGATAATCGCCTGCCACCGCTCCTCGTTAACGATGGGATGCTTCCCGTTTGTCATAAGATCACCTCCAGACTCAGTATACCCCTGCCTTCCGAACCAAGCTATGCTTTTCGAATAGAAAAGCAAGATAACGAAATGATAGGATCGCGGATCGTGTTAAAACTATAAGTGTAGAAGCGTGCGCATAGAAGCGGACGCCAAAGTAAGGGGGTTACTTTTATCAGCCAGACATATTCAGGGGAGCCGGACGCGGTTTGGGAAGATCAGGGGGACCTGCTGCGGCTGACGGTTCCCAAGGAATTCAGTTTTGCCGAAAACATGAAATACTTGTCGCGGTCGTCCAACGAGTGTCTGTCGCGCATCAGTGATCAGCGGCTGTACAAAGCTATTCCGCTTAAATCCGGCGAAACTCCCGTCGTGGAGATTAGTGCGGACGGGAGCGATGTCCTTACGGTCCGGTTCCTGGGCGGCACCGCTCCTTTCCGGAAACAGGATCGTGAAGCGGTGGCCTGCTATGTCAGGGATTGGTTCGATTTGGATACGGATTTGCGGCCGTTTTATGAGTTGGCGAAAGGGGATGCACTGCTCCGGGAAGCGGTGAATTCATTTTATGGTTTGCGCAATATCGGAATTCCGGATTTGTTCGAAGCCATAGCCTGGGGGATTATCGGCCAGCAGATCAATCTGGCTTTTGCCTACACCTTAAAGCGCCGCCTCGTTGAGCAGTTCGGGCGGTCCGTGGATTGTGAGGGAGAACGGTACCTTGTATTTCCTTCCGCCGGGGACATCGCCGCCTTGAACGTTCAGGATCTGGAGGGAGTCCGCATGACCCTGAAAAAATCCGAATACCTGATCGGGGCGGCCCGGCTGATCGCTGCGGGAGAATTGACGAAGGAAGGGCTGCGGGCGGCAGGCGGGATCAAGGAAGCGGAGAAACAGCTCGTCAGCATCCGCGGCATCGGACCGTGGACGGCCAATTACGTGCTGATGCGCTGCCTCAGAATGCCGGACGCTTTTCCGGTTGACGATGTCGGATTGCATAACGCGGTCAAGCATGTGCTTGGAATGAACCGGAAGCCGAGCAAAAAAGAGCTTTTGGCCTGGGCGGAAGGCTGGAAAAAGTGGGAGTCGTATGCGACCTTCTATTTGTGGAGAGTGCTGTATTAGCGTTTGATAACTACCGGCGAGTATGGAAGCAGGCAGCCGCCGTGGAAGAAATCCGGAGCTGCCTGCAGGTGATTTCCGTTTAAGTGCGAGTTCAAAAAGTTGGGTTATCAGGACCGAGAAGGTTGAAAGAAGCTAGGGACTGAGTAGCGGAGCGTAGACAGATCTACGTGAGCAACGGAAGGCCCAGCTGAATTCAAGATTCGACGTCGAGTCCTCTCCCTGTACTGCTTCGTCATGGGAAGACGACTTTTTGAACAACCTTTTTAAAATTATCTGGCCATCCAGCCGCCGTCCACGCACAGAATATGCCCGTTCAGATAATCCGAAGCGGTGGAAGACAGGAACACGGCCGGGCCTTTCACGTCGTCCGGCGTACCCCAGCGGCCGGCGGGAATGCGGTCCGTAATCGAAGCCTTGCGGTTCTCGTCGGCGCGGATCGGTGCCGTGTTGTCCGTGGCCATGTAGCCGGGAGCGATCCCGTTCACCTGAACGCCGCTCTCCGCCCATTCGTTGGCGAACGCTTTGGTGAGTCCGGCGACCCCGTGTTTGCTGGCTGTATAGCCGGGAACGTTGATCCCGCCTTGATAGGAGAGCATGGAGCAAATGTTGATGATTTTGCCGCTGCCTCTTTCGATCATATGCCGGCCGGCGATTTGCGACAGCAGGAACACCGTATTCAGATTGATGTTAATGACGTCGAACCAGTCTTTTTCGCTGTGGTCTTTGGCCGGCGCACGGCGGATAATCCCGGCATTGTTGACGAGAATGTCGATATGTCCGGTGAGCTTAAGCGCTTCGTCGAACGTCTCCTGCAGCTTGCTGTGATCGCTCAAATCAACGATGATTTCCGCACCTTTTCTGCCGAACGCTTTGATTTGTCCGACCGTTTCCGCACTGGAGCTTAGCGAAGCGCTGACGACGTCGGCGCCCGCTTCAGCCAGCCCTGCGGCGATGCCCTGGCCGAGACCGCTGGCCGCGCCCGTAACTAAAGCTGTTTTCCCCGTTAAATCAAACCATTTCATGAATAATGCACCCCTTATCATTTCAATTTTCCGTTTCAAAACTCGATGATGATGCCGGTATGTTCGTACCTGCGCGCCGTGTCGGCGCTAAGTCCGCCGTCGGTGATGATCCGCGACAACTCCTTTAGCGAGGCGAATGTGCGCAGCGCCGTTTGTCCGAACTTTTGATGGTTCATAACGGCGATCGTCTCACGGGCCGTTTCGATCATGGCGCGCTTGAGGCCGATCAGGTCGCCGGTATAAATCGACAGCCCGTGTTCGGGATGGATCCCCGTCGCCGAGATAAACGCTTTTTGAATGTTCAGCTGCTTGACGTAAGCCGCCGCCTCCGGGCCGGCCAGCATGTTGCGGACCCGATAGCCGCCCGGAACAACGAGGCGGATTTGGTCTTTGACGGCCAGCTCGCCGATAATATATACATCGTTGGTAATGACGGTCAGCGGGCGGTTGTCGAGCCGGCGGGCGATTTCCAGCGTCGTGCTGCCTCCGTCCAGCGCAATAATGTCGTCCGCTTCGATATGAAGCAGCGCTTTGCGCGCGATCTCGGCTTTCTCCTCCGCATGCTTGGCCAAAGGCTCCCGGGACGGCAAAATCCCGAATTGGTCCCCTTGCGCGAGCACCGCCCCGCCGTGTACACGGACCAGCAGGCCCTGCTCCTCCAGCTTGGCGAGATCTTCACGGATCGTCTTGCCGGTAACCCCCAAAGTTTCGCTTAATTCCGCTACCGTAACCTCTTTGTTCGTTAGCAGAATCTCCATGATTTTCTCGTACCGCCGTATCTGACTCATCGTATAGCTTCACTCTTCCGTTAAGGTTTTACTTCCTAAAATAAGAGTTCAAAAAGTCAGGTTTTCAGCACCGAAAAGGTTGAATGAAGCAGGGACTGAGTAGCGGAGCGTAGGATAACCTACGTGAGCAACGGAAGGCCCGGCTGAATTCAAGATTCGATGTCGATTAAGCTTCTTGACCAGCTTCGTGATCAAAAGTTGACTTTTTGAACAACCTCTCTTATTTTAAATCTTTCATTGCCACCGCGTCCATGTCCCCGTATGCTTTGTTGTCGCCGGCCATGCCCCAGATAAATGTATAATTGCTTGTGCCGACGCCGCTGTGGATCGACCAGCTCGGCGAAATGACGGCCTGTTCGTTACGCATCACGATATGGCGGGTTTCATCAGGCCCACCCATCAGATGAATGACCACGGCGTCCTCCGGCAAATCGAAATACATATAAGCTTCCATGCGCCGCGGATGGACGTGAGCCGGCATCGTGTTCCACATGTTGCCCGCCTTGAGCTGAGTCATTCCCATAACGAGCTGGGAGCTTTGAAGGCCGTTTTCGTGGATCAGGCGGTGGATCGTCCGTTCATTGGAATTTTCGATCGATCCGAGCGCCGCCGATTCCGCCTCGGCCAAAGTCGTTTTGGCGGTAGGAAACTCCTTGTGGGCCGGAGCGGAGTTCAAATAGAACTTCGCCGGCTTCGCCGCGTCCTTGCTTTTAAAAATAACTTCCCGCGATCCTTTCCCCACGTACAGGCAATCTTTGGTGCCCAGCTCGTATTCAGTGCCATCCACCACGATCGATCCCGGCCCGCCGATGTTAATGGCGCCGAGCTCGCGCCGCTCCAGGAAATAAGCCACGCCCAGCTCTTTGAGATCGGTTTCCAGCTTCACCTCGCGATTTACCGGCGCAGCGCCGCCGACGATCAAGCGATCCTCATGCGTGAGCACGAGTTCGAGCTTATCCGGCGTAAATAGCTGCGGAATCAAAAACTCCTGGCGCAGCCGGGCCGTATCAAACTGTTTCACTTCATTCGGATGAGAGGCATAACGACGTTCCATTTTTCTACCGTCTCCTTTTTTTGTTTATTTGGGTGTATAATGTTCATATAGGTTCATATTAATCCCGTTTGTGTTCATTTGGCAAGTATTATCTGCGTGAATCCGTAAGCGATGGAAGGAGCGGTTATGAACCCTTATCAAAAAAGAATGAAGGAAATCGCCGGAAAAGCGGCCCGCGGAGCATGGAATCGGCCTTTGCTGAACAGCGGGTTATGGTTTCATGGGGACGTTCGGGATAACTTTTATTACGCATCCTATTTGTTTGCCGCCGCGGTGGATGTGGAAGAGGAGCCGCCGTTTGACCGCGATGAGGGCAGACGTTTGGCCGAAGCGGTAATGCTGCGCGTCCTTCGGCTGCAGGATACGAACCCGGACAGCCCGCTGTACGGCCATTGGCCGCTGGGCCTTGATCCGGTGCCCGAACAGGCGCCGCCGCATGTTCTGCCGGTTGAACTGATGGGCAGTCTCATGGTGTTTTTTCGCCAAACCTATGGCGGGCAGATGAGCAAGGAACTGGCGGAACATTTCGACGCCGCGTTAGAGCACGTATATCAGTGCGGATTTTACCGCAAACCGCTCGTGCATTACGGCCATCATGAGGCGAAATATACGGCGGCCAAGCTGATTTTCGGACGGTGTTATGACGATGCCGTGCTGTTTGCGAACGGAAGGCGCTGCCTGATGCAGACGCTGGAGAAGATCCGCCGGGAGGGCATGGCGGAATACGGGGGGCTGCCATGGTTCTGGCATTGGGTTCAAGCCTTCACCTGCGCCTGGGCGCTGATCGAGGAGCCGGAAGTAAAGGCTGAGCTCGCCGAAATGCTGGACCATCTATGGGAGGTCAGGGCGCTTTATTATTTGAAAGGGGCTTGGGCGGGCCCTCATTCCCGGGGCTGGCCGCATGATGCGCCGAAGGATGCCAATGTGCTGCACGATTACGTGCAGTTTGGGGATTTCGGGTTGCCGGAGGAAATGCCGCGTACGGAGTATGCCGGGTTCTTGTTTTATGAAGCTCCCGAAAACGCGCGCCGTAGAGCGCTGGAGCATGCGGAGCCGGCCGAGGTTTGCAGGGCGGTCATCAAAGAGGTTGATGGCGAGAAGCACAAACTGCATTCCTACGTATATGTGACGAACCGTTTTGCAGCCGGAGGACTCTGGGAAAGAGTGAAGGAATTCGACAACGAGCAGATCCGCTGGTTGTTCAGTCTTCCCGTGCGCCTAGAGGGGAAAGGGAATCAGCTGTATTTTTTTCATCCTGGCGAAGGGTATAATATGGAGGGCGGCGACCCGCGCCATCAGAGCGAATGGACTAGCGTACTGTATCGCAAAAACGTCGTCATGGCGCTGTACCCGCTGCCGGAGGACGTGCCGGATCTAGTGATCGGCGTGCTTCCGGAAGGAGAATGGACGTTTGGGGCGAATGCTATATTTGGCAGGGCGGAGGACGTGTTTTTCGCCGTTTACCTGACCGGTTATTATGAAATCTGTGATCAGGACGGGTATAACCTGGTCGTATGCCGGGGGCGCCGGGGCGGCGCTGTTATCGAAGCGATGGGTCTTGAGGATGCCGAACGGCTGGGTATTGCCGAATTGAAGGCTTTTTCCTCGACTATGTCTGCCCGCGCGCCCCGATTCACAGCGACGGCTGGGAAGATGAGCGTAGAGTACACCGTCAGCTTGAACGGCGACAGACTTTCCTTGTGTGCATCAGGTCCCGGCGATCCGGGAGAACTGAAATTGAACGGCCAACGTTTGACGTGGAATTATGATTCGTTTTAGATTACATTTAATATAGAGAATCAATAGAAAAGAGGAATTTCCATGAAAAAGCTGCAGCTCGTACAAAAAATCGTCGAGGAGGGCGTTGTTGCCGTTTTACGCGGCGAGACGCCGGAGGAAGTCGTGTTAATGGCCGAACAGGCGATTGCCGGCGGCATTAAAGTGATCGAAGTAACGATGACGATCCCGTTTGCGCTGGAGGCGATCGAGAAGCTGGCCCGCAAATACTCCTGGGATGCGAAAGAAGCGTCGAACTATGCGATTATCGGCGTTGGCACGGTGCTCGATCCCGAGACGGCGCGGGCGGCTATATTGAGCGGCGCCCAATTTGTCGTTGGGCCATCGCTGAACCGCGATACGGTGCTGCTCTGCAACAGATATCGTATTCCTGTCATGCCCGGCTGCATGACGATCAAGGAAATCCAGGAGGCGCTAGAACTGGGGGCGGACATCGTCAAGCTGTTCCCGGGCAACCTGTATAATCCATCGATGATCAAGGCGATCAAAGGACCGTTGCCGCAGGCCAACATCATGCCTACTGGCGGCGTATCGCTGGACAATTTGGGCGAATGGATCAAAGCTGGCGCTGCGGCCGTCGGTATCGGCTCCGATTTGACGAACGAAGCGGTGAAGCAACGCAATTTCTCGCTGATCGCCAAAAAGGCGGCGGCCTACAAGGAAGAATATTTGAAGGCCAAGGGATTGAAGTAATTTTGCGGAAAATATAATACCAGCCGTGAGCAGCCGTACGAATAAACAAACTAGCCGCACAATAGGCAGCGATTGTTTCGTACGGCTGCGTTAATCTATCTGGTGACATTCTATCCTGCACAGTTCCGGCGGGGACGAGCTGCAGGCTATTATAGTCTCGGGTTTGCAGACGGGTAACAGGTAACAGGTAACAGGTAACAGGTAACAGGTGGGGCAGGT
Source organism: Paenibacillus lacisediminis (assembly GCF_046567315.2). Taxonomy (NCBI): domain Bacteria; kingdom Bacillati; phylum Bacillota; class Bacilli; order Caryophanales; family Paenibacillaceae; genus Paenibacillus; species Paenibacillus lacisediminis. The sequence continues at coordinate 242,490 of NZ_JBKIAX020000005.1, forward strand.
AACGGGGATTCCACGGCCTGACACAACGTTCTGATTGGATATAATCCAATAGAATTGGAAATTGAGAGGTAAATACAGCAGCTTGATTGGACTATTTCCAATAGATGAGACTCGGCAGACGCAAAATGGGTGGTTTGAGCGAATTCTATTGGAAATTTTCCAATGTGGGGGCAAAACTTAGACCGTTGTTCGGCAATCTATTGGAATTTTTCCAATGAGAGGTGGAGGGGCGACCTTGGTGCGGGAGCTCTGACGTTATCACACACGACATTTCTTGTGGCGGTGAACTACGAGCCGATAAGTCGGGGCGGGTGGCAGATTTTCAATATCTGATGGCGCTTCGAGGCATCGACAACTATTTGGGAGGAATGAGGCATGGATCTGGGACTGAAAGGAAAGCGGGCGATCATCACGGGCGGCAGCAAAGGCATCGGTCTGGCTACGGCCCTGACGCTTGCCGGCGAAGGGGCGCGGGTGGCGATTGTAGCCCGCGGGCTTGAGGCGCTGGAGGAAGCGGAAGCCAAACTAAAGGAACAAACGGGAGTCAAACCGCTTATCCTGCAGGCGGACGTCTCCTCGGAATCCGAGGTGTGCCGGGCCGTGGAGCAGGCGGCCGCGGAGTTTGGCGGTATCGATATTCTCGTGAACAATGCCGGTACTTCGGCGGCTCAGCCCTTCGAGCAAGTGGAACCGGAAGCGTGGGGCGCCGACCTCGATCTCAAGCTGATCGGGGCGGTGAACTTCGCCCGGGCGGTCATCCCCCATATGCGAAAGAACGGAAGCGGCGCGATTCTCAACGTCACCGCGATCAGCGGCAAAGCGCCCGGCGCCTCTTCGCTGCCCACCTCGGTCAGCCGGGCGGCCGGGCTCGCCTTAACGAAGGCGATGAGCAAGGATTTGGCGCGCGCTAACATCCGCGTGAACGCCGTTTGCATTGGCCTCATCCGCAGCGGTCAGATCGAGCGCAAATGGAAGGCGATGGCTCCAGAGCTTACCTGGGAGCAATTCGCCGCCGATCCCCGCTTCGGCATCCCGCTTGGCCGCATCGGCCAAACCGAAGAAGCCGCAAAGGTTATCGCTTTTCTGGTATCGGACGCGGCGTCGTATGTGACCGGCACAGCGGTAAATATCGACGGAGGTACCTCGGCGGTGCTGTAGCGCGGGCGGCGCGGGGCGCGGCAACGCAGGTAAATGCGGTCATGAAACCTAACTATAGCGGTCCTGTCCGGAAAAGGCGGGGCCGCTTTTACTTCTTTAATGTCGAAAAATAAACTTTGCGAACCGCAATGCGGGAATTCGCTTCATCCCTTCCGTTCCCAAAGCGCTGCCCACCGTGCCAAGCAATGCGCTCGCGGTAGCCAGCTTAATCAGGTAGTAAAGTCCGGTTCCGGCGATTAAATCCAGGATGATAAAATTCCGGATCGTAGACGCCTTGATCGTCACAAATATAAAGGGACGATGTTTCGTTTCGGCCATGTGATGTTTCCACCTTTTCCGTAATGTAAGAAACAGTATTCGCTGTTTTTCATATATATTGATTGTTTGGTTTGTACCATGCGTGTAATCTGGAAGTCCCGTTTGGACAAAACCGCTTGGCGGTCTTTTTGTGCATGCCGGACTACAAAAAACTTAAAAAAATGCACATGGAGCTTAAAAACGAGCGGTAAGCTGAGAAAACCTGCATGTTAAAGTAAAGTGACGAAGCTGTATAATGGAAAACACGTAATCGTTCCATTTCGTTTGAGCTCGGTGTGATACCCTTGTGATGGGAGGAATGCGGCATGAGGATCAGGGTCATATTGGCGGACGACGAGCCGGTCATATTGCGCGGTCTAAAAAAACTGATAGCTTGGGAAGAATTGGGGTTTTCGATGATCGGAGAGGCCAATGACGGCAACGAACTGAGACAATTGCTGCGCGAATGCCGCCCGGATCTGATCATCAGCGATATCAGCATGCCGGGATGCAGCGGCATCGACATTATCCGCGAGATCCATGAACAATCCCTGCAGGTAAAAATCGTTTTCATTAGCGCATACCAGGAGTTTGCCTATGCCCGGCAGGCGCTTCAATACGGCGCTGTAGACTATTTGGTCAAGCCGGTGAACAAAGCGCATTTGGAAAGCGTCGTCGGCAAGGCGGCGGCGCTGATCCGCGAGGAATACGAAGGCGAGCGGGCCAGAGAAATGCTGACCCATTACAAACGGAAACAACGTACCGTGACGATCGAAGAGCTGCTGGACGGCTTGATGGACGGGGACAAGCGGGCGGCTTCCGAATTGACCCGCATGGGCGCGATGGCGCTGAGCCGGCATACGAGCGTCTGTATGCTGGAGCCGGATGAAACGATGGGAAGCGCCTCCCGCTGGGAAGAACGGGAACGAAAGCTTGTCCATTTCGCGCTGCACAACATTATCAAAGAAACGATCGAGCCCGGCGGCAACTGCTTGATGTTTCAGAAAGACGGAAGGTTCGGGATCCTGATCCAGCATGAACACGCGGACGAGCCGTGTAAGTTGGCGTACGACCTGCACGGGAAGATCAACGCTTTCCTCAAATTGCCGGTTTCTCTTGGAATAGGCCGGCCGGTATGCGGCATCGAGGCGGCCTCCGATTCCTACCGCGCCGCGTTGAAAGCGCTTAACAACAAATATTTCACTGGTCTTAACCGTGTGATCGAGACGGATGGAACTGCGGCGGATCGCTCTGAAGAGTTATGCAGCATCGCGGAGTTGGAGGAGAACATAGCCAAGGCGCTGATGTCGCAGAACAGGGAGGAACTGCATGTGGCGACGAACCGGCTTCTTGCGGCGATTGAGCGGCGGGCGGCGGACGATAAGCAACTGGCGGTGATGAGCGCGTACAATGCGATCCTGCTGCTGGATCAGCATATGGAAAGAATCGGCATCCAGCTGGGCGCATCGGGCCATGATCCCAACGCGTTGTTGGCGAGATTGTCGGGGCATGCGACTTATGAAGGCGTAAAAAAGGAGTTTGCGGCGATCGTGGAGCATGCCTGCAAACAGATCGTCCATAAGCTGGCAAACAAAGAAATCGCTGAGCTGCGCCGGATCCAAACGTATATGGAGAAGCACTACGCCGAGAGCATCACGCTGGAGTCCATGGCAGCCATGATTTATATGAACCCGTACTATTTCAGCAGCTTTTTTAAAAAGCATACCGGGAAAAATTTCAAGCAGTATTTGACGGAGGAACGGATGAAGCATGCGCTCCGCCTGCTTTTGGAAACGGACCTGATGATTTATGAAATCGCCGAGCGAGTCGGCTACAACAACGCCCGCCATTTCAGCGACATGTTCAAAAAGATGTACGGCAAGCTGCCGCAGGAGTATCGGCAATCCGCCAGCGTGGAATAGGAGAGGGGCATATGCGCTTACGCAGCAAAAAATTTACCAGCATTTTCGTTAAATTTTCGGGGGCCTTCATTTTGGTCGGGCTGGTTCCGCTGTTTACGCTGAGCCTTTTTTCGGTGAACACGTTTACGAGGTATGTAGAGCGGTATACCACCGGGAATTTGCAGCAGATGGTCACGTACATGAGCTATAACCTAAACACCGCTTTTAATGAATATAACGAAGTGTCGAAGCTGATGTATACCGGCAACTACGAAGGCTTCATTGAAAGCTCCAGGCAAAACCAGACTTATAATGTCGATGAACTGGAACAAATCAACAATATTCCGATCAATTCGTTTCTAAAGACGTTGCTGTACAGCGACAATTATATCAGCAGCGTGTATTTTGTCCGGGAGCGGGACGGGAAACTGTATTATCAGGAAAAAGAAAACAGGGGGATGGACGCGGAACTACTGCCTTATGGAGCATGGCGTCGGCAAATGAGCGCCAATCCTTCCAAAGTGGCGATCTTCCCTACGCATACCGACGATTATTACCTGGCATCAGGCCGCAAAGTGTTTACCATCGGCCGCAGCCTGATCGATATTTCCGGCAAAGTGACGGCCGAGCCGAAGATCGTCGGCACGTTGTTTCTGGACGTGGACGCCGCGATTTTCGATCAGTATTTCAAGGAGCTTCATCTGCGGGAGCAAGACGAACTGTATTTACTGGACGGGGACGGCAACGTCTATTTCAGCAATCGGGAGGAGGTGGCCCTTTCGCCTGGGGAACAGGATAAGCCCAAGCCGGATCAAGGAATGATGGTGATCTCGGAGCCGATCCCGTTTCTGAACGGCAGCCTTACCGCGCGAATTCATCGCGCTTCGTTGTTTCAGCAGTTGCTATCGGTGCGAATGACCGTGTTTATCGCCATCGCGCTGTGTGCCGCTTCGCTTGTCGTGATGGGCGCCTGGTTCTCGCGGCGGTTGTCCGCGCCGATCCTCAGGCTGATGAAGCAAATGGCCAAAGTCGAATCGGGAAACCTCGATACGCAGGTGGAGGTGCACAGCAACGACGAGTTCGGCAGGCTTAGCCATAGCTTCAACCGGATGGTCGAGCGTTTGAAGGCGTACATCGACGAAGCTTACGTGGCGCAGATCAAACAGAAGCAAACGGAATTAAACGCGCTGAAAAGCCAAATCCGCCCGCATTTTTTGTACAACACCCTTGAAGTGATCCGGATGAGCGCGGTGGATAAAGATGACCATGAAGTGGCCGACATGATTCTCTCGCTCTCCAATCAGCTGAAATACGTCATCGATTACGGCGAGGAGAAGGTCAGCATCCGCAGCGAACTGGACAATATCAGAGACTACTTTTACATTATTTCGGTCCGCTACGATCAGCGCTTTGAGTTCAGCTGCCATGTTGCTCCGGAAGTGGATTTGCATTGGCAAATCTTAAAGCTCTCCCTGCAGCCGATCGTCGAGAACGCGATCCAGCATGGGTTAAAGCAGCGGGGGAGAGGTACGGTCGGGCTTACCGTCGAAAGACGCGAGCGGACCATTGTCATCACGGTTTATGATGACGGCGTCGGGATGAGTTTCGATACACTAATGCGTTTGAACCGCGCGCTGAACGATCCCGAAGCTCCCGGCAAAAACATCGGGCTCAAAAACGTGCATGAGCGGATCAAATCGGTCTTCGGCGAACCCTATGGGATCGTCATCAACAGCCGGGAGCATGTCGGCACCTCGATTGTGCTTACTTTTCCCATTGTGGAGGAAACGGCGGCAGAACGGACGGGAACGTAAACTTTCCGTTCGTTTTTTTGTGCTTGCGGCTGCCCTGGCTTTCTTAAAAATACGCATGCCGAGCTTAAAAAAGTTCATTCTGCCCGAGAAAGGCAGATGTTATGCTTGAACTAAGGAAACGTTTTCAAAACGGTGGTGCGCACATCGTTTCATCCGTTTCCAGTTCGCAGGAACAAAGGGAGGTTACTTTAAAGATGATTAGAAAAAGAGGCTCAAAACTTTCCGCCCTGGTCTTGGCGGCATTCATGGTGCTCAGCGCATGCGGCGGAGGCAACTCCGGCGGAAATACGGCGACAACGCCTTCAACCGGCAGCAATGGAAATGCCGCCGGGGGAGATGCTCCGAAAGAGATCAGCTTTACGATCGGCTACGCTTCCGGCGACCCTGCCACGAAAAAAGCGATCGCCGATACGGTTCAGCGATTTATGGAAGCGAATCCGCAGATCAAAATCAAAGATATCAGCGAAACGTCGTCCGCCGCTTATCTGGATTGGCTGAAAACGAAGGATGCGGTCGGCGAGTTCCCGGACTTGGTGGAAATGCGGGATACGGAAGTGTTTGCCGATGCGGGCAAAATCGTAGAACTGCCGTCCGATTTGCTGGAGTTGTTCAACGACCCGCCGAAGGTGGACGGCAAGGTATGGAATGCGCCGATGCAGGTCAACTCGCCGCAGGGGATCATTTACAGCAAGAAAGCGTATGAGCAGGCTGGCATCACCGAGCTGCCGAAAACGTACGACGAATTCATCGATATCCAGGAGAAGCTGAAGGCCAGCGGCATTTCGCCGATCGTGGTCGGCGGCAAAGATATTTTCCATATGGGCTTTTGGGTCAACAAGTTCCTGATCGACCAGGTGTACGCAAACGATCCGGATTGGAACTCGAAACGTACGGCCAAAGAGGCGAGCTTCACCGACGCGAACGTCGTGCAAGCGATGACGGACTATAAAGAGCTGTTCCAAAATTACGTCGATAAAGGCTGGCTGAGCACGGGCGACAATCAGACGGCATCCTTCCTGGTAAGCGGAAAAGCGGCGCAGTTGTACTCCGGAACATGGATGTTCACGCAGATCGCCGAAGCCGACCCGAATTTCGAATTCGGCTTTTACGCGCTCCCTGACCGCGAAGGCAACGTAAACGTGATCGGCCTGCCTTCTCCGGCCGGCTGGTCCATATCGGCGGAGGCCTCCAAAGATGCGGACAAGGTGGAAGCGATCAAACAGTTTATCCGCTTCTTCTTCGAGCCGGAAAACTATTCGCTGTATTTGGCCAGCATCAATGCGATTCCTTCGACCAAAGAGCAGGTTACCTATGAATCCAGCGAGCAGATGCAGGTGGTGCTCGGTCTGATGGCCGATCCGAATGTTAGAAAATCGCTGGCGATCAACAACTGGTGGGGCGAAAACCAAATTCCCCCGCAGTTCCGCAACTGGTATTACAAGCTGCTTCAGGAACTGGTCGCAAAGGATGGGGACGTTCTGGAATACATGAAGCAGGCGGACACGGAATACGACAACGAAGTCAAAGCCAATGCGATGTAAGGCAGCCCGGCAAAAACCGCAGGAACCTCCTTCGGGGAGGTTCCTCTTTAATCTCAAGCGTTCCGAAGGAGGGAGACAACCATGGCTGCACCTGCCGTTAATTCCGGAAAAACGTATGCTGCTACGAAAAAGAAGAAAAAATGGCAGTCTTATGCATTGTTCTTCATCTTGCCGTCCTTTATTTTGTATACATTGTTTGTGATCGTTCCGACGTTTGGCAGCGTCTATTACAGCTTCACGTCATGGGACGGCATTAGCGCCGACGTACGGTTTATCGGACTGGCCAACTTCGTGGAAATTTGGAATAGTCCGCGCGTCCATAACGCGCTCCAGAACACGTTGATCTTAACGATCAGCCTTGTCGTTCTTGAGAACTTGTTTGCCATTCTGCTCGCGATGCTGGTCGACAAAGTGCGCTGGCTGAGCAAAATATTCCGCAGCATCTTTTATTTCCCCACGCTGCTTAGCGGCATCGTGATGGGGTTCGTCTGGGCGATGATGCTGAATTACAACTTTGGCGTCGTAGGCCAATTGCTGGCCAAGATCGGCCTCGGGGCTTTCGCGGTTGATTGGCTTGGAGATCCACGCTACGCTATGCTGGCGATTCTTTTATCCACGGTCTGGAAAGGCGCCGGCTATTATATGATCATATATCTCGCCGGACTTCAGGGTATTCCCCAGGAAATGAACGAAGCGGCCAGCATCGACGGCGCAAACGGCTGGCAGCAGTTCCGCCATATCACGTTTCCGCTGCTGGCCGGATCGGTGACCGTATGCATGGTCTTGTCCATGATCAGCGCCCTGAAAATCTTCGATCAGATCGCGGTCATGACGGACGGCGGTCCCGGCTTTGAAACCGAAACATTAACCTATCTGATCTATAAGGTCGGATTCGGCGAGCTGCGGCAAGGGTTCGGGACGGCGCTGGCCATGGTGTTGTTTTTCATTATTTTGATTATTACCGTGTTACAAGTGAAGATTCTCCAAAAAAGGGAGGTCGAAATGTAATGTCGTTGCAAACACGTAAGCTCGTGATCGATGTTTTGATATTAATGGCGACGGTCATCGCGGCGGTATTTTTCTTCTTCCCGATCTTCTTCAACATCATGTCCGCCTTTAAGAGCAATGCGGAAATCATGAAAGACGCGGTCGCACTTCCGACATCATTGTACTTGGAAAGCTTCAAATACCTGCTGACGGAAACGAACTACCCGCAGGCGATCGTAAACAGTTTGATTTTGACGGTCGTATCGATTGTGTTCCAGGTGCTGTTCATTCCGATGGCCGGATACGCCATCCAGCGGCGGAACGCGAAATGGACGAAATTCGTCTTTCTGTATTTTCTCGCCGGGATGATGATTCCGTTCCAGGCCTACATGATCCCCCTGTTCAAAGAGCTCAAATTACTGGGGTTTTACGGTAGCTTGGCGGGGCCAATCATGATATACGTCGCCGGTTCGGTCGGCTTCGGCAGCCTGCTGTATTCCAGTTTCGTCAAGGGGATCCCGGAGGAAATCGAGGAAGCGGCGGAAATCGACGGCTGCTCCCGGGTGCGGATTTTCTGGAACATCGTGTTCCCGCTGCTCGGCCCGGTAACGGCCAGCATGGTCGTGCTGAACGGGCTAGGTATCTGGAACGACTTCCTGATGCCGATGCTCGTCCTGCCGTCCGGTGAACCGAAGACGATGGTCGTGGAAATTTACCGCTATATCGGCGAGTTCTCCTCCCGCTGGGATATGATCTTTGCCGGTACAACGATGTCGGTCGTGCCTGTGCTGCTCACCTTTATTTTCCTGCAGAAATATTTCGTCAAAGGGATTGCGGCGGGAGCGACGAAAGGCTAGGAGCCTTTTACGTCGATTGCGGTTTTGTGCAAAATTTATTCTGTTGCCGCAAGCTACGATATATGGCCGATTTCAGCTGAACAAAGATTATGTCATGCGATTGACCAATGTCAATTTGCTGCGCAGCTTTTACATGGAGGCCGGATTGTGGAGTTACAGCGGAAATGGGGGTACGACGACCGCTTCCACGACGAACATTTCAACAAGCGAATCATCGGGTATTCGTGGTTAAGAGCAAATTCACGATGAAAGGAAGGGACACCCTTTGTTAAAGGATACAGAGCAGCAATGGTTGAATGACGTCATCGCCAAAGTGACGGTCAAGATGGACGCGGTCAGCGAGCGTTCCCGGAACAAAATTCCTTATACGACCGTAAACGGCGTGCATGACGACCGGGCTACGGAAAATCCGACGGGTGACGTTGCAGATGGCATCAACTGGTGGACGAACGGTTTCTGGGCAGGCATGTTATGGCTGATGTACCATGAAACCGGAGACGAAAAATACAAAGAAATTGCGCAAATTTCCGAAGCGAAGCTGGACCGGTGCTTTGAGGAATTTTACGGCCTGCATCATGACGTTGGTTTCATGTGGCTGCCGACCAGCGTCGCGAATTACCGGGTGACGGGGAATCCGGAATCCCGCAAGCGGGCGCTGCATGCCGCAAACCTGCTGGCGGGCCGGTTCAATTTGGCGGGAGGCTTCATTCGCGCCTGGAACGATCTGAAGGAAGGGGATACGCGGGGCTGGGCGATCATCGACTGTATGCTCAACATTCCGCTGCTGTACTGGGCCACGGAAGAAACGGGCGACCCGCGCTTCAAGCAAATCGCGATGAAACACGCGGATACGGCCATGTCGGCGTTTGTCCGTCCCGACGGCTCCGTCAATCACATCGTCGAATTCGATCCTTTTAACGGCGGCGTGGTCCGTACGCACGGCGGACAGGGCTACGGAGAAGGCTCCTCTTGGACGCGCGGACAGACCTGGGCCTGGTACGGATTCATGATGAGCTATAGTTATACCGGGAAAGACGAGTATTTGCAGACGGCCAAGCGGGTGGCGCATTATTTTATGGCGAACATTCCGGAGGACGGGATCATCCCGGTCGATTTCCGCCAACCGGAGGAGCCGAAACTGGCGGACGATACGGCTGCGGCCATCGCGGCCTGCGGGCTGATCGAGATCGCCGAGGACGTAGGCGGGCACGAAAGCCGATCGTATGCGGCGGCGGCGCTGAAGCTGCTGAAAACGCTGGACGAATCGCGAATCGATTGGTCGCCGGATACCGACCAATTCCTGCTATACGGTTCCGGAGCCTACCATGCCAAGACGCATCATCACCCGATTATTTACGGCGATTATTATTTTATCAAGGCGTTATTCAAGCTGAAGGGCAAGCATGGCGATTTCGATTACTTCGATTATATCGAGCATCCCGTCAAACCGGACAGTTAAAAGGTACATGAACGGATCAAAAAAATTGTGCCGGGAGAGATGAAAGGCTGAGGATGTTATAGTTTGAGCGGAGGGGCAAGGAGTTTCTTGGAAAAGACAGCAAAGACGACCTTAGTTAAACTCGGCGTGGTCGTCTTTTTGTACAATCACAAATATTGACGATTCATAGATATCTATGTATAATCGGATCATGCTAAAATACAATTCTGCTTCCATGATTGGAAGAATTCACGAAGCTGTTAACAGCAGGATTATATTCGAGCTGGAGCGTAGAGGCATTGAAGGGATAGTTCCTTCTCATGGGGATATTTTGGCTCGTCTTTATCAGGAAGACGGGTTGTCCATCAAGGAGCTTGCCGAGAAAATCCATCGTACGCAGCCAACCGTTACGGTACTGGTGAACAAGTTGGAAAAGCTTGGGTATGTCAAGAGAACCAAAGGGAAGGAGGATGCGAGAGTAACCTCTATATACCTGACGGACAAGGGAATGGAATTGGAGCCTGTTTTCCAATCTATTTCAGATGTCTTGAACGAAGTGATCTATGGGGGCTTATCCGATTCAGAAAGAGAGCAGCTTGAAAAATTGTTGGACCATGTTTATCGCAGGTTCTAAACAGTAAAATTTTTTTTAATCTAGTGCATAGATATCTATGTAACTTTGAATAATAATCAAAAATATTGCTAATGCGGAGGTACTAGTCATGAAACATTTGATCGTCTACGCTCATCCTAGCCAAGAAAGCTTCAACCACGCCATTCTGGAGACTGCGGCAGGTACACTGAAAAGCAAAGGGCATGAGGTTGTCGTACGTGATTTGTATGCACTCGGTTTCCAACCTGTTCTTAAACCTGAAGATACGCAAGCTATGAAAGCCGGACAAACTCCTGCGGATATTAAAACGGAACAGGAATATATCGCTCAAGCGGACGTTATTACGTTCATTTATCCCATTTGGTGGACGGGATTGCCTGCGATTCTCAAAGGATACGTTGATCGGGTATTTGCATACGGCTTTGCTTATGCCTATGGCGCTGAAGGCATTGATCAACTGCTGAAAGGCAAAAAAGGGCTGATTATCAACACCCACGGTACGCCTAAAGAAATTTACGATCAAATCGGCATGAGCGAAGCGCTGAAACTTACTTCGACAACGGGTATTTTTGCCTTCACGGGCATTGAATCCGTTGGACATTTGCTGTTCGGCAATGTTCCAAGCGTTGGCGAAGAGGCCCTTAAGGGACATTTGAAAGAGGTTGAAGAAACAATTAATTCTTTATTTTAAAGGAAGTTCTTGAAACCTGGTGCGGTAATCCGCACCGGTTTTTTTGTATGACGGTAACTACGTTTTTCTAAAATCACCGAAAGCGGAAATTCGGATACGCCTATATTTATATATTGTATATTCTCCCGAAAACCCATTAAAATGAAAATCACTTGGGTTTATGTTATTTCAACGAAGGAGCCGCGCGGTGTTAAAACGAATTGTTATCATCTGTTTGATCGGCTTGATTTTTTCGGCCTTCATTCCGTTATCGATATACATATGGAACGGCAAGACGGTACAGGACTTACGAATTCGGAATGGAGTTTTGGACCTCAGTTCCTGGGATTATGAACAACATGGGCGGATTAATTTGGACGGCGATTGGGAGTTTTATTGGCACAAGCTGCTCTCACCGGACGATTTCGCTCCTATGGGGAAGGACAAACCGGTTTACGACGCCCTCATGGAGGTTCCTTCGACGTGGAACGGCAAACGGGTAAACGGTGTAACGCTGCCTGCCTACGGATTCGCAACCTACCGGGCCGTTCTGAAAAATTTGCCCCATGGCGGCATCTTTGCGCTCAAAAAAACGAATATCCGCTTTTCCAGTACGGTTTACGTCAACGGACAAAAACTGTTTGACGACGGCAAGCCGTCCGGGCGGCCGGAAACGTATAAAGCGGGGAATATTCCGCAAATGGGGTATTTTGCTGCCGGGCCGGAGGATGTTGAAATTATCGTCCAGGTCGCCAATTACGATTATGTGAATGCCGGGATTCCCGTTTCCCTTTATTTTGGTGAGCAAGCTGCCATGGTTCAGCACCAGAAGAAGGCGCTGGCCCTTGAATTCAGTACACTGGCGGCGTTAGGCATCCTCGCTCTCATCTATTTCATCTGCTATGTTGCAGCCGCGTTATACCGCAGGAAAGACAATTTGGTGCTTTGGTCCGCAGCCATTTGCCTGTTGTTCGTGGTTTATCACGGTTTGATCGGAGAACGTCCGCTTTTGCTGTTCCTGCCGGGGGTTTCGTTTGAGACGATCTACAAAATCAAGGATATGAGCGCGATCACCTGTTTTATATTGCTGGCCTGCTTCTTTTATAAATCGCAAAAAAGCCTCACTTCTCTCAAACTGATTCAGGCCGTTATCGCGCTTTTGGCTTGTGATCTCGTTCTGATCGCAATTTTGCCGATCGGGGGTTATACCCCGCTGCAGCCCTACGTGATGGTGGTATATGAATTTTTGCTTATTTGGCTGCTGTGGGAATTCGCTGTGATTTTCATTAAGAGCAAGCGAAGCGAGCGATTTAATTCGTTGTTGCTGTTTATGGCGATTCTGACGATCAACTTATATTCCCTGGATACGATTTTATTTGCCCTTTCCTTGAAAGAGAGCCTTTGGTTGGAGCAGCTGTATATCCTTATTTTCAACGTCATCATGGTTTTCCTGGTTGTGCAAAAGTTCTTTGAAGCGTATCACACGGTCAATGAAATGAAAAACGATTTGATCCGGCTCGACGAAATCAAGGACGATTTTCTGTCCGACACCTCGCAGCGGTTGACCGCGCCGTTAAACAACATCGTGACGATCGCGGATTCGCTGCTGAAGGGAGCGGAGGGACCCGTTTCCGACAGCCAGGCGCTCAATTTGAACGTCGTCATCAGCAGCGGCCGGAGGCTGACGTTTATCGTTAACGAACTGCTGGACTACTCGAAAATAAAACATGGCGACATCAAACTTTTTAAAACCCGCATCCACCTTAAGGACGCGGTCGACTCGGTGATCCGGGTGCACATGTTTTTGCTTAGCGGAAGGCAGATCCGGCTGGTTAACAAGGTGCCAGACAAATGGCCGGCCGTTTACGCGGACAGCAACCGGCTGATTCAGATTTTGCACAATTTGCTTGGTTACGCGATCAAAGCTTCAGAGCGGGGAATTGTTGAAGTTAACGGGGAAATCCTCAGGAATCAAATCAGGATCACGGTAAGGAGCAGCGGCGCGGGCATGGCGGAGGATATGATCGATCGTCTGTTTCAAAGCTTGGAAGACCGGGAGGATTCCGCGGAAAATCCGTATGGCGGCACCGTTCTCGGATTAAGCATCACCAAGAAGCTGGTGGAGCTCCATGGCGGAACGATCAGCGCCCGCTCCGCCCCGGGGAAAGGCATGGCGCTTCACTTTACCCTGCCGCTCGCGGATTCATTTTCGGAAAATACGGACAAGGCGATAAACGCAAGCCTGGCGACGGGGTTCGCATTCAGCCACTCGAATGAGCCGGCCAATGGGCGCAAGGAGGCGCCTCTTTCTGCGGAATACCCCATTTACGTTCCGGGGACAAGCGATGAAACGATCCTGGTCGTAGAAAATGATTTGGCCAACCTGCAAGCCATGTCCAACTTGCTGAAACTGGAAGGCTACTCGGCAGTGTTCGTCAACCGCGGGCAGCAAGCGCTGGAGGAAATCGCCGCAGGGAAGTCTTTTTCCTTGGTCATATTGAACATCACGCTGCCGGATATGAGCGGCTATGAAGTGCTGATCCGCATCAGGGAGCGGTTTTCCCCGTTTGAGCTTCCCGTTTTGATGCTGACGCCGAGAAACCGGGTGAAGGACATGAAGTTATCGGTGGAAAACGGAGCCAACGATTTTGTCGGCATGCCGTTTGAATCCGAAGAACTGCTGGCGCGTGTGCGTAGTTTGACCGAATTGAAGGCTTCCGTAAAGAACGCCAAAGATGCGGAAATCGCCTTTTTGCGTTCGCAGATCAATCCGCATTTTCTCTACAATGCGCTCAACTCGATTGCCGAGTTATGCGTTCAAGCTCCCGGGCAGGCGGAGGAACTGACGTTGGAACTCTCCCGCTATTTAAGGGGCAGCTTTGACTTCAAGCAATTGGTTTCGCTGTCGACTTTGGGGAATGAACTGGAGCTGCTGGCCGCTTACGTTCATATCGAGAAAGCGCGATTCGGCGAGCGGCTGGAGGTCGAATATGAGGTGGATGCCGAGCCGTCGCTTCAAATTCCGCCGCTGATTTTACAACCTCTGGTGGAAAATGCCATTCGGCATGGCTTGATGTCCCATTTGCAGGGCGGAAAGGTGAAAATCAGCGTCAAGAAAACAAGCGAGTCCGGGATCCATTTTTCCGTGGAGGATGATGGACGCGGGATGAGCGAACGGAAGCTGAAGGATGTGCTGAGCAAGGATAGGTATCAAAAAGGCGTCGGATTGTGGAATATCAGTCAACGCCTCAAGCTGCTTTACGGGAGAGGGATCTCTATTGAAAGCGCCGAAGGAATCGGCACCAAGGTTTCCTTCGATATTCCTGGACAAACCACAGTAACGGACGGGAGGAAAAGGCATGCTGCGGACGATGATCGTGGACGATGAAGAACTGTCGTTAAAACGGCTATCGAGAATTTTGGCGGAGAGCGGACGAGTGGAGAGCTGCCGGACGTTTCAAAACCCGCATGAAGCTTATGAGTATGTCAAATCGCATCCGATAGACGTAGCTTTTCTCGATATTTCCATGCCGGAAATCGATGGAATGAAGCTTTCCAGCCGTCTGCAGGAGCTGGATGAAGCGATTTACATCGTCTTTGTCACCGGTTACGACTCGTATGCGGTACAAGCCTTTGAACTGAGCGCGCTGGATTATTTGCTCAAGCCGGTCACCGTGCAGCGGGTGGCCAAAACATTGGATAAAGTCGGCGGAAGAGGCGGATTAAAGCCGCCGGTACCCGAGCTCGATATTAGGCTGTTCAACGGATTCCAAATTTACCGCAGCGGCCTCTTGCGGGAACCGCTTAAGCTGCGGAGCCCGAAAACCATAGAACTGTTTGCTTACCTGATTTGCCGGCGTACCGTCAGCCGCGAAGAAATCATCGATACGTTATGGAGCGGCCTTGCTCCGGAAAACGCATGGAAGAACTTAAATTCGACGCTTTATTATATCCGCAAGGCGATTGACGAGTCCAAAACGGGGAGCAGGATCATTTCCGGCAAAAACGAAATTCGCATTGAAGCGGGCGGCCTTTTTTGCGATTTGTACGAATTTGAACGGTTGCTGACGGACATGAGGCAGGCGCCGGAAAGTAGTTCGTCCATGATTAAGCGGGCGGAGGCTTTGTATGCCGGACCGTTGCTCAAAGGAAAAACTTATGAGTGGGCGGCCGATATCGCGCGGCGGCTTGAACAGGATTACATCCGGATGCTGGAGCATGTCGCAAGGCAGCACTTGGGGCAGGAAGATTTTATGCAGGCGCTGCATTACTTTTGCATCATTATGGAACTCGATGCTTTAAGGGAGGACATCGCTCTGGAAGTGATTCGCATCTATATTCGGCTGGGCAGGAAGAATGAGGCGCTTAGGCAATACCGGAAGCTTGAGGAACTGCTGCGGCAGGAGCTTGGAGTGTTGCCCAATGAGCAAATCCGTGCGGTGATCACTACGTTAAAATCATAAACGCTTATGCAGCGAAGCTTCGGAAGCGGTAGACTTTCGGAGCTTTGTTTATTTTTGGTTTACTCGAATAATATAAAATTTACGCAAATACTGTCGAAATTTGAGTATCGATAAGGAGAAGGGAAGAACAGCATGAAGCAATCGATTATCAAAATAGCCTTAAGTACAACGCTGTCGGCCGGCCTGGCCGTAACCGGCGCTGCTCCGGTCCAGTTGGCCATGGCGCAGGCATCATCATCCATATCGTGGAACGACAGCGGTGACACACTCTCCGTGATGGTGCCGATTGCGGAGGATAATTACAGCAGTGCCGGGACGTATGTCCGGGATCTGTTGAACGGCAAAGTGGCGGATCCCGACAATACGGGTATCGCCGTCGTCAGCGTCGACGATGCTCAATTCGGAACCTGGGAGTTTTGGGATGCGGGCGCCAATCAGTGGTATGCCATTCTTCCCGATGCAGACCGCGCCTATTTGCTCTCCAGTACGGACCGGATCCGTTTCGTGCCCGCCCGCGACTGGAACGGGACATCGACGATAACCTATCAATTGTGGGATATGTCGGCGGGAGGTTATGCCGCCCATAGTTTGGTGGATACCGCTTCGGGATCGGGCGTTTTCAGCGCGCAGGCGGGGAATGCGCAAATTACGGTGATGCCGGAAAACGACGCCCCCCGTTTAACCGAGTCCGGCAGCGGCGGCTATTATCTCGGATTTGACGGCAACGGCGATTATGTCTCCATACCCGATCCCGGAATTTACGGGAATTCCTTTACCGTGGAAGGATTTCTGAAAGTTGACGGGTTTAAAACCTGGATGCGTTTCTTTGAGTCGTCCAACGGCGTAAGCAATTACAATGTGTTTGTCGGTTTTGACCAAGGAAAAATGAATTTTACCGCCTATACGACTTCCGGGCCGGCGAATGGCTACAACAATTTTACTACCGCGGAGACGTTCCCGCTGAACCGCTGGGTTCATACGGCGTTCGTGTACGACGCAAGCCAAAAGAAAGGATATATTTACTGGGATGGCGTACTCAAAGCCCAAAGTACGGTTAATTTAAGCGCAGCGGCTTACAATGTCAGCCGCGCAAACAACTGGCTCGGCAAGAGCTCCTGGGCTGTGGACGGCTATTATACCGGCGGCATGAAAGACGTGAGATTTTGGAGCAAAGCGAAAAGCCAGCAGGAAATCATCGATGAGATGAAAGCCGATTTTACGGGAACGGAGCCAGGGCTTGTCGCCAACTACAAACTGAACGACAATGGCGACGGAACGGTTGCCATCAGCACGCCTTCCGGCAGAAACGGGAATATTACCAATGCGGCCTGGACCCAAAACGATGGATTTATGGGCGTAACGACGATGAACAAAAACACGTCGGCGACGCGTTCGTTCGATGCGATTGATCCGGACGGCGGGGATGACGTCATCGCGACTGCCGTTTCTTCCAATGAGGCGCTGATTCCAGGCGCCAATCTGGTCATCACGGGAAGCGGCGAAGACCGGACGCTCACGATTACCCCGAAGGCGAATGCTTACGGGACCGCTACGATTACGGTAACGCTGGATGACGGCTCGGCGAGCAATTCGTATTCGTTTAACGTGATCGTTAACGATACGGGTGCGACGGTCGTTACGGGCGTTACCCTGGATAAGGATCATCTGGACTTGACCGAGGATGGAGCCGGCGAGACGCTGCATGCCACGGTGGAACCCGGGAATGCGGCGAACACGAACGTAACCTGGAGCTCCAGCGACGCATCGGTGGCCACGGTCGACCCAAACGGGATGGTAACTCCGGTAGGGCACGGAAATGCCGTAATTACCGTAACCACGGCGGATGGAGGTTATACGGCGACAGCAACGATTAACGTCGCCGGCGTCCCGGACGCACCAACCAATGTGACGGCCATTCCTGGCGACGGGAAAGCGACGATCAACTTTACGGCCCCGGCGGATAATGGGGGCAGCCCAATCAAGGAATACACGGTAATCGCCAGTCCCGGCGGGAAGACCGTGGCAGGAAGCGGAAGCCCGCTCACGATCACGGGCCTGGAAAACGGAGTGGAGTATACCTTCACGGTGATCGCCACCAATCGCGCCGGGGATTCGGCAGCTTCGGCGCCTTCCGGCAGCGTCACTCCGGTGCCTCCTGCTCCAGGCGCTCCGCTGCTGCTTCAGCCGGCAGCCGGCGATCGCCAAGTGTCGCTGAGCTGGCGCGGGGTAGAAGGCGCGGACGGATACAAGGTGTTCCAAAGCGAAACTCCCGACGTGATCGATCGCGAGGTGGCGAGCGTGACAGGCGCGGTTTATGACTATACGGTAACGGGATTAACCAACGGAACGACCTATTACTTTACCGTAAAAGCGATGAGCTTCGGCCAGGAAAGCGCAGCGTCCTTGCCGGTCAGCGCGACGCCGATATCCGTACCGGGAGCGCCGACGGATGTGAAGGCCGTAGCCGGAAACGGGCAAGCCGTCATCTCGTTCACGCCGCCGGCCGATCAAGGCGGAAGTCCGATCACGGGTTATGAAGTGACGGCTATGCCGGGAAATATTACGGTAACCGGGACCGCCAGCCCGATCACGATCACCGGTTTGACGAACGGGACGAGCTACACGTTTACGGTGAAAGCGATCAACGGCGTCGGCAACAGCGGTTCGTCGGCTTCGTCGAATGCCGTTACACCAACTCAGCCTAGCAGCGGCGGCGGCAGTGACAGCGGCAGCAACAACAACGGGTCCAAAAACAGCGGCGGATCCTCATCGTCGGCCGCAACTGCGCCGCAAACCCCGGCGGTTCCATCCGCTCCGGCCGATTCCGGGACTTCCGTGGATGTGCTGGTGAACGGCAAAGCGGAAAGCGCCGGTACGGCCAAGACCGGTAAGCGGAATGATCAAACCGTAACGACGATCGCCATCGATCCGGATAAACTGGAAGAACGTCTGGCGAATGAAGGTGAACATGCCGTCGTCGCGGTGCGGGTGGGCGACGCGCCGGATGTCGTTGTCGGGGAATTGAACGGCCAAATGGTCAAAAATATGGCGGCCAAGCAGGCAGTTCTGGAAATCCAAACGGATCGGGCTACCTATACTTTGCCGGCCGATCAAATCGATATGGATTCCATCTCCGCGCAAATCGGCGGATCGGTGGCGCTGAAAGATATTAAGGTGCAGGTTGAAATCTCAGCGTCGACCGCGGCGATGGCCCAGGTCGCGGAGGATGCTGCGGCAGCCGGCGGGTTTACGCTGACCGTAGCGCCGGTTGATTTTACCGTCAAAGCGGTTCATGGCGACAAGACGGTGGAGGTTTCCAAGTTTAACGCATATGTAGAGCGCCTGATCGCGCTTCCGGACGGCGTGGATCCGTCGAAGATCACTACAGGCGTCGTCGTGGAGCCGGACGGTTCCGTACGCCACGTACCGACCAAAGTGGTTGTTACAGGCGGCAAGTACTTTGCGCAGATCAATAGTTTGACGAACAGCACCTATTCCGTCGTATGGCATCCGCTTGAATTCAGCGACGTGGCCCAGCATTGGGCGAAAAACGCCGTGAACGACATGGGTTCGCGGATGGTGGTGGACGGCGTCGGCGGCGATTTGTTTAATCCGAATCAGGATATTACCCGCGCGGAGTTTGCGGCGATCGCAGTACGCGGACTGGGGCTGGAACCGGTAAATGCGGGCCAAGCGTTCCCGGATGTGCCGGCATCGGCCTGGTACAACGTGGCGGTCCAAACGGCTTCGGCCTATGGATTGATCAACGGTTTTGAAGACGGAACATTCCGCCCGGACGAAAAAATCACCCGGGAGCAAGCGATGGCGATCATCGATAAAGCGATGGCGATTACCGAATTGAAAGCCACCCTTAACGGCCAGGGCGAAAAGCTGCTTGCTTATCGCGATGCCTCGGCTGCGGCGGGCTGGGCGAAGGACAGCATCGAGGAGTGCCTGGAGGCAGGTATCGTGACGGGCAGAAGCGGCACAGAGCTTGCGCCGAAGTCGCATATCACTAGAGCCGAAGTTGCTGCGATCGTGCAGCGTCTGTTGCAGAAATCGAATCTGATCTGATTTGGATTTAATGGAAAAAGGGTGGTCCCGATCATGGGATCACCCTTTTTTTGGCGTGCGTTGTTTAGTCCAGGTGATACGGCTCCAGGTCCGCCGGAAGCGGGGCCGGGGGCGTACACGTGCTTTGCATTTCGTAATAGCGGCCCGAGTCCGAGGAATCGTGGAAGCCCCACATCGCTTCCAGCACGTGGTACGCGAGTTCGCCGCTGGCGCGGTGCGGGCGGCCGCGGAGCAGGGCGGCGGCCATATCGGCCGGGCCAATGCCGCGGCTGTTCTCGGCGTAGCCCGGCAGCAGCGGCGCCTCGGTCCACTCCGTTTCACCGAGCCTGCGGTATTTCACCGGGCCGCCGAACGTGTTGGGATCGGGCACTAGCAGCGTGCCTTCGGTGCCGTGGATTTCAATCGGCGGGAGCGTGCTGCCGCCGAACACATCAAAGCTCGTGATCAGCGTGGCGATCGCGCCCTCCGCGAATTCCAGCGTTCCGGCGACATGCGTCGGCACCTCCACGGGGACCCGCTGCCCGCGTTTCTTCTCGCTCGTGATCGTACGCTCCGCCAGCGCTTTGCCGGTGATCCCGGCGATGCGCCGAACCGGACCCAGCAACTGAATTAATGCCGTCAAATAATAGGGGCCCATGTCGAACATGGGGCCGCCGCCCTTGGCATAATAAAATTCCGGGTCCGGATGCCAATGCTCGTGGCCGCGGCTCATCATAAACGCCGTGGCTGACACGGGCCGGCCGATCACGCCGTCCCGGATCAGCTTCAGCGCTGTCTGAATGCCGGCCCCGAAAAACGTCTCCGGCGCGCTCCCGACCAGCAGCCCGCGGCGGCGGGCCGCCTCCAGGATGGCCTGCCCGTCCTCGCGGGTGACGGCGAGCGGCTTCTCGACGTAAACATGTTTGCCGGCCTCCAGCGCCTTCAAGCACACCTCCGCATGGGCTGCCGGGATCGTCAAATTGATGACGATTGCGATGTCCGGATCGCCCAGCAGTTCCTCAACCGTGCAAACCCGGGGAATGCCGTAGCGTTCCGCCTGTTCCCGCGCCCGGGACAGATCCAGATCCGCACAGGCCGCAAGCTCGAGCTCCGCGAATTTGCGGCAGTTTTCCATGTAAATGCCGCTGATTTTACCGCAGCCGATGATGCCAACCTTGATTTTTTCCATTACTGGCTGTCCCCCATCCCGGTGTAGGCCCCAGACCCGGCCGCATCCGAAGCTCCGGCGGCCTGAAGTTCCAAAGCCCGCTGCTTTCCTTCCGCAGCCCACAGCAGCCCGCGCGTCATCAGCTCCTTCACCGGAGGAAGCATGGTGACATCGGCATGATGGCCCAGCGAATTATAATACACCCGGCCTACGCCCCACCGTTTCGTCCAAACGACCGGCATATCGACGGATTTGTTGAGGCGATGCGGTCCATCCACGACCGGGAACCGGGTGGTGGCCAGCACTTCCACGGCAGGGTCAACATGAAGATAATACTGCTCCGTATCCACGAAGAAATCCTCGATCCCCTCGGTCAAAGGGCTTGATCCGGGCTTGATTTCGACCTTGTAATGTACCCCGTCGTTGCCCGGATGGGCAACCCACTGGCCGCCGGTCATGAACTGCCAGTCCACGTTGTTGCGGAACGAGTCGCACATGCCGCCATGGCATCCGGCCAGGCCGGTGCCGCTTTGCACAGCCGCCGACACGTTGCCGGCCTGCTCCTTGGAGATCTCCCCCATCGTCCATACCGGCACGATCAGGTCGAGCCCAAGCAGCTTTTCGGCATCCGCATAGGCCTCCAGCGTGTCGGAAACCTCCACGTCAAACTGATGCTCCCGCAAAATGCCGGCAAAAACGCTTGCAACCTGCTCCGGTTCGTGTCCGTCCCAGCCGCCCCAAACGATTAGTGCTTTTTTCATCTCGGTTTTCGTCTCCTTATCCATATCTTGCGAATTTTAATTTCTCACATCGCTCAAACCGCTCACATTTCAGAAATTTTCACCCAGCGCCGTTCATCCACCGAGCGTTCCACCGCTTCCAGCACCGCCTGGCATTTGACGCCATCGCGGAAGTTCGGCTCTGGCTGTCTGCCTTCGCGAATTGCGCTTGTCAGCTCCAGCATTTCGTGCGTAAACGTATGCTCGAAGCCAAGCGTATGCCCCGGCGGCCACCAAGCCTCGGCATACGCGTGCGCCGGATCGGTGGCAAGCACGCGCCGGAAGCCCTGAACGTCCTCGTCGTCCGAAGTGAAGTACACCTCCAGCTCGTTCATCCGCTCGAAGTCGAATTTCACGCTGCCCAGGCTGCCGTTGATTTCAAACGCGTTCGTCGAGCGGTGTCCGGCCGCAAACCGCGTCGCCTCAAAGCTGCCCAGCGCCCCGTTTTCAAAGCGGGCCAGAAACAGTGTAGCGTCGTCCACAGTAACCGGGCCCTTCGGCGCGTTTTTGCTGCTTTTGGCGCTGAGTCCGGTCATATTTTCCGCCAACGGGCGCTCCTTGATGAACGTTTCGCTCATGCCGATCACTTCCCGGATGTCGCCGACCAGGTAATGGGCCAGATCGATCAAATGCGCGCCGAGGTCGCCGTGCGACCCCGAACCGGCCACGTCCTTCTGCAGCCGCCAGACGAGCGGGAATTCCGGATCGAGAATCCAGTCCTGCAGGAACCAGGCCCGGAAATGATAGATTTGCCCGAGCCGGCCGCTTTCCACCAGCTTTTTGGCCAGCTTCACCGCCGGAGAAAACCGGTAGTTAAAGCCGACCATATGGGTGACGCCGGCCGCTTCCACCGCCACCAGCATCTCTCTGGAGTCTTGCAGTGAAAGCGCTAACGGTTTTTCGCAAAATATGTGTTTTCCCGCTTTCGCCGCGGCCAAGGCGATTTCCTTATGGGCGTCGCTTGGGGCGTTGATGTCGATCAGGTCGATATCGTCCCGGGCCACAACTTGCTTCCAGTCGGTGGCCACTTCCGGCCAGCCGAGCCGGTCCGCGGCCTCGCGCGCAGCCTCTTCGTTCCGCCCGCACAGCACGGCCATCTCCGGCTTCAAGGCCCCGGGGAAAAACATCGGCAGGGCCCGGTAAGCGTTGCTGTGGGCTTTGCCCATAAACTTGTAACCTATCATTCCGATACGCAGCTGCTTCATTGAATCCCTCCAAATCGATTGAAGAACAAAATTTTTGTCTTCATGTATTCATTATAAGTTGATAGAAGCCTTCGACGCTCGCCAGTTTATGCGGATTCATAGTCAAAAATTGCGTATTGAAGCTTTTAAGCTTGTTTTGCCTTGCGTTTCTATGATATTCGCGGAAACTGCTAGATATACTGGACTCGGAAAAAAATGCTATATCACCTTCAAAATAGCGGTACTTTATGTACTTATTATCCAGAGCTAGGCATGTTCATCCCCATTAGCGGCATTTTTGGTCCTTATTTTCCTATGAATGGTCCAGAACGTGGCCGTTTCCTTGCGACGGGGGAAAATAGCGACATAAATTGCCTCTATTTCCTTCGAATGGACGGATATCGTCGGAATAACGACCTTTTTTACCCTTATATTTTTCTCAGGAGTCCCGGGGGTACGATTCAGAACTTCAAGGCCCGGAATTACGCAAGGTAGAGGGAATGTATCCCCTTAGCTCCTTGAAGACGCGGTTGAACGTCCGAATGCTGGTGAAGCCGCATTCCAGCGCGATTTCCATAATGTTTAGATCGCTTGTTTGCAGCTTTTGCTCGGCGGTGAGCACCCGGATCGAATTGAGGTAGGTTTTGAAATTCATGCCGATGGCGCTTTTGAACGTTCTGCTGAAATGCGACGGCTCCATATGAAACTGCCGCGCCATGAAGCTGACGTTCAGTTCCTCATGATAGTGCTCTTCGATGTAGGAGAGGATCTGCTGGATCCTGGCCCGCCGCGATTCAAGCTTCTCCTTGGCGCCAGTGTCCATGCGGCGCGTCTCCAAATGCCGGAGCAGCGTCCCGCACACCTCCAGCACGCCGGCTTTCATCAACATTTGATATCCGGGCCGGGCGCCGGCCCGTTCCTGGAAAATCCGCTCCAGACACGGCTTGATCGGGTGAAACCGCGGGTCCTTGTCCGAAATGAACGGGGAGGCGAAGCGGAAATCCTGCGGCCAGCCCTTGACCGGACCGATCCACTCCGGCTTAAAGAGCAAAATCAGCACCTGAGAAGGCTGGTCCCGGCTGTCGAAGTAATGGATGTCGCTGCTGCTGCAGATGACGATATCGCCCTGGTTTACCTGGCGTTTTTCCTCGTTGACGCCGATCAGCAGGCTCCCCGATTCCACGTAGATAATTTCGATTTCCGCATGGAAATGGGGGTAAAACGACAGGTTTTGGCTGCGGAAAATATTCATCGGAAGGTCGGGATCGAGCTTCCAGTTTTGATAAAAGGATTTCACGATTTAGCTCACTCCGCACGGATTTGGTGTACTGCCTATCCTTAATGTACTGCATTTTTGCCGGAGAATCAGCCTTTTTTAAATAAAACGAAGACGGGAATAGGAAGCAAGCAAGGATCATAGGATAGGGAGGACAAGACAAAAAATGGAATTTTCCGGAGGGTATATGATTGAGCGATGGGTCAAAATATTTCAAATTGCCGCAACTTATATCGGCACGGTCGTTGGCGCCGGATTCGCTTCAGGCCAATCGATCATGCAGTTTTTTACCGTTTACGGACCCGTGGGGGCAGTGGGGATAACCATTACTACTTTTCTGTTTATGTGGCTCGGAACGAAAATGATGGTGGTGGCTCACCGGATCAAGGCGTTCTCCTATCAGGAATTTAACGACCATCTCTTCGGGCCGGTTCTCGGCAAGCTCGCGAATGCGCTGACTTTACTGATCCTGCTTGGCGTAACCGCCGTGATGCTGTCCGGGACGGGCTCCATTTTTGAGGAGCAGCTGCACTTGCCTTACCAGATCGGAATTGTTCTGAGCATCGTGCTGGCCTATTGGGTGATGACCAAAGAGATGAACGGGATCGTGGTGGTCAATGCGCTGGTCGTGCCGATGATGCTGCTGTTCACCTGCCTGATTGCGATTTATGTTGTCGAGCCGGGCGGCATCATGCGGATTACCGAGTGGCAGCGCCAGCAGCTGCGGGATTATGGCTGGGCGCTGAGCGCGTTTATTTATGTGGCGTTGAACTTTGCCTTTGCGCAGGCGGTGATGGTGCCTCTGGGCAGTGAGGTCAAGGAGGAAAGCACGCTGAAGTGGGGAGGCTTCTGGGGCGGAATCGGTCTTGGTGCGATGCTGCTGATCTATCATTTTGCCATCAATGCCCGCATGCCGGAAATCATGGAGCTGGAAATCCCGATGGCTGAAATCGTGCGCGGTTTGGGGGCCTTTCCATATGTGCTGTTCCTGCTGGTCATTTACGGGGAAATTTTCACCACCTTGATCGGCAACGTGTTTGGCATGACCCGGCAAATCCAAAGTCTGTTTCCGCTCCCGAAAAACGCCGTTATTCTGGCCGTGCTGCTGGCCTGCTTTCTGATCAGCCAGGTCGGCTTTGCTTCCTTGCTAACCTATCTGTATCCGCTGTTCGGTTATATCGGCATGCTGCTGCTCGCCCTGCTGGCGTTCAGGCGTCTGCCGCAGGCTGACGGCCCGCCGATTGACCCGCCCGCCGAACCTCCCGGCCTTACCGGCGGGCTGGGCATCCCATTTTCCGCCGCGCCCGCGTACGAGCTGCGAGCCCGCGGCCAGCAGCGGCAGAGCAGTCTGGAAAATGAAAAACAGGGCCATGGATTGAAAAAAGAGGAATGAATATATCTTGACTGCAAACACTCCAGGAATTATATTTGTTGTAATTTAGCTAACAGAATACGCTAACAAATCATCCCCCTTTAGTTCTAAAGGGGTGTTTGCGTTTCTGTGATTTTACGTCAAAAAGGAGGTTTTGCATGTTGGTGTTTCTCGTCAGGGCCTTAAATGACATGCAGCTGCGGAAAAAATTGTCGCTCATCTTCATCGCGGTATCGATGATCCCGCTATTGATCAGCGGGGTGTTCCTCACCGCCAAGCTGCGCGCAGTGATGATCAGGGAGGCCTTCGAGCAGGCGGAAAGCAATGTGGACCGCGTCAAAAAAAGAACCGAGGAAGTGATCAAGGTCCCCCTGGACATTTCCTACCAGCTCTCCAACGACAGCCGCATGAAGCTGGTGGCCGGACGGAATTACGGCAGTTATATCGAGGTGATCCAATCTTTCAGGCAGTATACGGATATTCGCGATTACATGCGGCTTTATAAAGAGGTGAGAGGTATCCGGCTGTATACGCCCAATCCGACGATCCTGAACAACTGGGAGTTCATGCAGCCGGACGCTGCGACGGAGCAATCCGCCTGGTACAGGAATGCGCTTGACCAAAAAGGACTGGCCGGCTGGAGCTACATTGAGGACGAGCGCGACCAGACCCACTACCTTAGCCTAACGCGGAAAATTACGCTGGATAACCGGAAGCAGGAATGCGTTCTGGTCATTAACGTGGATTCCTCGCTGCTGAATTCCATCCTCGCACAGGAGTCGTTTTCCACCATGATTGTTGATGACGACAACAATATCGTGGCCGCGAACCGCCCCGGCATGTACGGCAACAACCTGTCCGACGTGCATGTCGACCGCAATGTGCTTACGCAAGCGGCGGGCAGCTTTGACGCCTGGCTGGAGGGGCAGCCTTCGAAGGTTGTCATCGCCAGCCTGGTCCCGCAGAGCAGTTGGAACGGCCTGAGGATCATTTCGGTGTTTTCGGAAGCGGAAATCGTCAAGGACACGAACCGGGTGATTGTGCAGGCGACGATCGTCATTGCCGCCAGCATGCTGGCCGCCATTCTGCTGGTTTATGCCTCCGCCTCGCTGATCACGGGCCGGCTGCTGCGGCTCAGCAAACAGATGTCCAAGGTGGGCAGCGGCTCATGGAATACATATCTAGACATCGACGGCAAGGACGAAATCGGCCAGTTGTCCCGGCAATTCAACGCGCTCGTCGGAAGGCTCGGCCAACTGATGTCGGAAGTGCAGGAAACCCACCGCCAGAAACGGCGGCTCGAACAAAAGCAAAATGAAATCAAGTTTAAAATGCTGGCCAGCCAAATCAATCCGCATTTTCTGTTCAATACGCTGGAATCGATTCGGATGGAAGCCCATCTCCGCGGCGAGGAGGATATTTCCCAGGCCGTCTGGCAGCTAAGCCATATGATCCGCAGCAGCCTGGAGATCGGCAACGAACAGATCTCTTTAAAGGAAGAGCTGGATATGGCCGTATGTTATTTGGAGCTCCAGAAATTCCGTTATGAGGAAAAGCTGATTTATGAGCTGAATATTGAGCCGGGGGCCGAAGGCGCCAAAATCCCGCCTTTGGTCATCCAGCCATTGGTGGAAAACTCGATCATTCACGGATTGGAGAACAAGGAGGAAGGGGCGACCTTGATCCGGATTCATGCCGGCGCAATCAAGGATAAGGTCATGGTGGAGATTTGGGATGACGGTGCGGGGATGGAGCCGGAGCGGCTGTACCGGATTAACCGGGAGCTGAGCGAGCCCCAGGAAACGGATGGCGCGAGCCGGATTGGACTGCGCAACGTTCATGACCGGCTAAAGCTGTCATACGGAGAAGCGTACGGCCTGCATCTCGAGAGCAAGCGGGGAGAAGGCACCAGAGTTTCATTTTTCATACCGGGAGGGACCAAGGATGTATCAAGTGATGATTGTGGATGATGAGCCGAAGCTGCGGTCGGGTTTAAAAACGCTGATTCCGTGGGAGAGCTTGGGCTTTGAAGTGGCGGCTACGGCGGCGAGCGGTAGCGAAGCTCTTCGTTTATTTCAGGGGATTGTCCCCGATCTGCTGATCGTCGACATTCGCATGCCCGGCATGGATGGGCTGCATTTGATTCAGGAAATACACTCCTTGGGTTTATCGCCGCATTTCCTGATTTTAAGCGGGTATGCCGATTTCGAATATGCGCGCAAAGCGCTGGAATTCGGTGCGGACGGCTACCTGCTGAAGCCGGTGAACAAGGAGGAATTAACCGCCAAGCTGCGGCAATTAAATCATAAACTGGCGCAGGAACAGCGGGAGGATTGGCTCAAAAGCGGCGTGCTGACAAAGGAATGGCTGGTCTACTCCCTGCTGACCGGACAAATCGGGGAAGACGAGGAAAAGGTAAGGGAAATGGCCGGACAAACCGGGATGCTGTGGCCCTGGTATGAACTCGTGCTTGTGCGGCTGAGTGTTGCCGGGCCGGAACAGGCCGAAGCCCTCCCGCATTTCCGGGCTAAGCTGGCTTCCGCCTTTACGGCCGGCGGACGGGGCGTCGTGTTCGGGATCGCTCCTTACACCGTGCTTTTGGTCAATGGGCCGCTGCGGGGCGAATCCGGCCGCAAGCGGCTTTACTGCGAGCTGCGGGTGCTGGCGGACGAGGTGAATGCACAGGTGGACGCCGCGGCCGGGGGAGCCGTGCACGAGCTTCATCGCATCGGACAATCGTACAAGGCGGCCGCAACGCTCCTGGAGCGGAGCTTTTTTTACGAGCCCGGAAACATGTTAGGTCCGGATTCGCGCCGGGATTTTGCCGGAATTCCGCAGACCGGGCCTCACGAAGAACGGCTGGATGAAGGGGAGCTGGCGTTCCGGCTGTTTTACTTCGTGGATGTCGGCAATGCCGGGGCTTTGGAGCCGCTGCTGGAGACCGCTTTGCGGCAGTGGGTGGCCGAGGAATGCGGGGAGGCAGAGATCAAGCAGAGGTTGTTCCAGGCGGCAAACGAGGTGATCCGCAAAGTTCCGCCGGAATTCCGGGCCAAACCTGAAGATCCGCTGGAGCCGGCCGCGTTTTTGAGCGGGATTTACGAGCAAAGGCATATTCGCGGGCTGTTCGACTACGTATTGCGGTTTCTCGAAAAGCTTGCTCTTGCCGCGGACTCCCCCGGCCAGGATCAGGAAATCAAAAGGCTGCTCGACTTTATCCACCGCCATTATCACGAAAATCTCCGGCTGGAGATGCTGGCCGGCTTGTTTAATTACAGCAGCGCTTATCTGGGGCAGTTGTTCAAGAAGAAGACCGGGGAGTATTTCAACGCTTATCTGGATCAAGTGAGGATACAAAAAGCGAAGGAGATGCTGGCCCGGGGCATGAAGGTGTATGAGGCCGCGGAACGGGTCGGATACGCCAATGTGAACTATTTTTATGAGAAATTTAAAAAGCTGGAGGGACGTTCTCCTTCCGAATTCCGGCACCCACCGGATGAATGAAAACGCTGAAACTTTCGGAAAACCGTCTAAATTCGCGGGTGAAATCCCCGAAATTTCCCGTATGTCCCGGGCGGTCCGGTTGAATTACGATAAACGCGAGGAGGGAGGGGAGAAAATGAAAACGGTAACAGCCGAGCCGCGAACCGGCGGCAGCTTGGACAGAAAGCCGCGAAGGTGGAAGGTGTTCAAGAGCCAGAAGTACTTGTACCTGATGTCGTTTCCGTTTGTGATCTGGGTGTTCGTGTTTCAATATTTGCCTCTCTGGGGCTGGACGATGGCCTTCCAAAACTACAAGCCGGGCAAAAGCTTCTGGCAGCAAAAGTGGGTGGGGCTGGAGCATTTTGAGGCGTTGTTCCGGGACGGCCATTTTTATCTCGTGTTAAGAAATACGCTGGCGATGAGCCTGATGGGCCTGGTCGCGGGATTCGTGTTTCCGGTCATGTTCGCCCTGCTGCTGAACGAAGTCCGGGTTCAGGCGATGAAGCGGTTCGTGCAAACGGTCTCCTATTTGCCGCATTTCGTGTCTTGGGTGGTAGCCGCCGGTATCGTGAGCAAAATGCTGTCCACCGACGGCGGGGTCGTCAACGCGATTCTGGTCCAGTTGGGGCTGATCGATCAGCCGGTTCAGTTTATGGCCAAGGGAGAGCTGTTTTGGGGTATCGTGACGGCCGCGGATGTGTGGAAAGAGACGGGCTGGAACGCGATCATCTATTTGGCGGCGATCGCCGGCATCGGGCCGGAGCTGTACGAAGCGGCCCGGGTGGACGGGGCCAGCCGGCTGAAGCAGATGTGGCATATCACGCTGCCGGGCATCCGGCCGACGATCGTGGTGCTGCTCATTATGTCGATCGGGCATCTGATCGGAATCGGGTTCGAGAAGCAGTTTCTGCTCGGCAACCATATAGTCAGCGACTATTCGGAGGTGCTCGATTTGTACGCGCTCAATTACGGGTTGTCGATGGGCCGTTATTCATTTGGGACGGCGATCAACATTTTCAACTCGGTCATCAGCCTGCTCTTATTGTTTATTGCCAACGGAACGTTCAAAAAAATTACGAATGAGAGCATTATGTAAAACGGAAAGGGGGGTGAACATGGAAACGGCCAAAACCTCGGCGCCCGTCAGGGGCAAAGCGGGCAAACGGGCTTCCAGACCGCTTTCGGACTGGATTTTTGACGGCGTGGTGTATTTGTTGATTTCCCTGATTACGGTGGCTACGCTGTATCCGTTTTTGAACGTGCTGGCGATCTCGTTCAACGATTCGGTGGATACGGTGCGCGGCGGCATTACCATCTATCCGCGCGAGTTCACGCTGGAAAACTACAAGCAGATCTTTAGCTACGGCGGTTTGGTGACCGGGTTCAAAATCTCCGTGCTGCGGACCGTCATCGGAACCGTCGCCGGTCTCGTCAGCGGCTCCATGGTCGCCTATACGCTGGCCCGGAGCGATTTTCAGGGGAGAAAGTTCGTATCCACGTACCTCGCGATCACGATGTACGTTACCGGCGGATTGATTCCGGGGTTTATTTTGATCCGCAATCTGGATTTGATCAACACGTTTGCCGTGTACATCCTGCCGGGTCTTGTAAGCGCGTTCAATATTTTCGTCATTCGCTCGTTTATCGACGGTATTCCGTATGCGCTGCAGGAATCGGCCAAACTGGACGGGGCCAACGATTTTACGATATACTGGCGCGTCATTCTGCCGCTGTGCAAGCCGGCGCTCGCCACGGTCGCGTTGTTCCTGGCGGTCGGCCAGTGGAATTCCTGGTTTGATACGTATTTGTACAACGGTTCGAACGATGCTTTGACGACGCTGCAATATGAGCTGATGAAAGTGCTGCAAAGCACGACGACGAACGCAAACAACATCCGCGGGGAGAACATGTCCCAGTTGATGGCGCAAGTCTCGCCGGATTCCATCAAAATGGCGATCACAATCATCGCGACGGTGCCGATCCTGGTCGTCTATCCTTTCCTGCAAAAATATTTCGTCAAAGGGATGACTCTGGGGGCCGTAAAAAGCTGATATTCAGCACAAAAAAAGGAGTGATATCGCATGTTGAAGGCAAAAAAGAACAAGACTGCGGCGCTGCTGCTGGGATGGATCCTGCTGCTGAGCCAGCTTGCCGGCTGCGGCGGGGGAAATGCCGGGACGCCCGGGAGCGGGACGAACGGGGCGGATCAGAGCGGCGGGCAGAGCTCGAACCGTTCCGGGCCGGTTACCTTGACCTATTTTTCCGAGGATCCGAGCAGCAACTGGAATAACATGCAGGATCGGGTCGGCAAGGTGCTTACGGAAAAAACCGGGGTGATTCTCGATGCGGAGTTTGCGGTGGGTGATCCCGTGCAGAAGGTTTCGATCATGGCGGCTACCGGGGATGTTCCTGATCTGATTGCCGCCAAGTCGGACCTCGGCAAGCTGATCGATGTCGGCGCCGTACTCGATTTAACGGAGCTGATCGACCAGCACGCCCCGAATATCAAAAAGATGCTGGGCGACAAAATCGTCCGCATCAAATACAGCCTGGACGATCCGGCGATTTACGCGATCCCGACCTGGTCTGCGGTGGATGAGCGGAAGTTCAAGGCGGAAGGCGGGTTCGAATTGCAGCATCGCGTCGTCAAGGAAGCGGGGTATCCGGAAATCCGCACGGTCGAGGATTACGAGAAGGTGATCAAGGACTATTTGGCCAAGCACCCGACGGATGAGAACGGCAACAAAAATATCGGCCTTACGCTCAACGCCGACGATTGGCACATGTACCAGGTGACCAATTCGGGTTTCATGACGACCGGCGCTCCGGATGACGGGGAATATTATGTGAACCAGGAAACGTTTGACGTCACCTATCATTTCCGCCGTCCTGAGGAACGGGAATATTTCCGCTGGCTCAACCATATGAACGATATCGGGCTGCTGGACCCGGAGAGCTTTGTGCAAAAAACGGACCAGTTCAGAGCGAAGGTCGCCTCCGGGCGTGTGCTTGGGCTGATCGATCCCGCCTGGGACTTCGGCGAATCCCAGCAGGCGCTGAAAGCGGCCGGGAAATTCGATCAGACTTACGGGCATTACCCGGTTACCCTGACCAAGGAATACAAAGACACGAGCTTCTGGCCGGCCGGTTTTGACGGCGGGTACGGCATCGCGATCTCCAGCAAATGCAAAGATCCGGTGACCGCGATCAAATTCCTCGACTTTCTGGCGTCCGAAGAAGGCCAAGTCCTAAACAACTGGGGCATTGAAGGCACCGATTACGTGGTGCAGGACGGCAAACGCGTCGTCCCCGTGGAAATCCAGCAAAAGATGGATAGCCAAGGCAACGCCTACACAAAAGAATCGGGCATCGGCTTATATTGGAACCTGATGGTGCATTACGGGGACGGGATCAAGGATTCGACCGGCAATTATTTTACGAAATCGAATTCCGAGCTGCTGACAGCCACCTATAGCGAACCGGAAAAAGAGGCGCTCGCCGCCTACGGCATCGAGCACTGGCGCGATCTGTTCCCGAAGGAGGAGGAGTTCCCGGAAAGAAAGGCCGGCGCCGTTTACAACATCGCTTTGCCCAGCGACAGCACGGCCGCGATTCTCGGGACGAAAATGAGAGACATCACCTGGAAACGTATCCCGGAAGCGATTATGGCCGATCCGAGCAGGTTCGACCAAATCTGGGACGACTACATGGCCGAGCTGGAAAAAGCGGGAGTTCGCGAGATGGAAGAGGCGTACGGACAATTCGTCAAAGACCGCGTCAAGCTGTGGAGCGGGAAATAATATAGATGCCCGTACGTTCGCGTACGGGCTATATTTTATTGGGCCGTTGTACCTATTGTTCAGAAATTGTCGAGGTCGGTGTGGTATGATAAGATGATTATTTTCTTGTGGAGATCACATCTCAGAAAGTCGGGGCAGCAAAATGATGATGGAAGGCAGCTACAACTATTATATTGTCGCGCTATCGGTAGCCATTGCGATATTGGCATCGTACTCCGCGTTAAGCATCGCCGCCAAAATTTCGTTCTCTGACGGAAAAATGAAGTTATTCTGGCTGCTTGGCGGTTCGCTCGTCATGGGAAGCGGTGTTTGGTCCATGCATTTCGTGGGAATGCTGGCGTTTCATCTGCATGTTCCCATGAAATACGATCCGTGGCTCACCTTACTGTCAATGGGGGCCAGCGTAGCCTCGTCGTTTATCGTGTTTTATATTACCATGCCTAACGACGTCAAGCGCTACCTTATTGCCATCGGCGGCCTTATGATGGGAGCCGGGATCGTGACGATGCATTACATCGGAATGGAAGCGATGGTCATGCCGGTGAAGCTGTCGTACGATAAAACGCTGTGGGCGTTGTCGGTAGTCATTGCGATTGCCGCTTCCTACGCGGCGCTGTTTTTGTTTTTGCGATTTCGCAGCCAGAAAGCGTCCAGTTGGCCGAAATGGCTGTCTGCGGTCGTGATGGGGTTTGCGATTTGCGGGATGCATTATACGGGAATGAGAGCGGCGCGGTTTCACGCTGCCGGAGATATAAATATTACTCACGATTCCTCCATGGATATCTATTTGCTGTTTGCCGTCACCGTGACGATATTCATCATCCTGCTGGTATCCTGGGGAGCGATGTTTTTTGACCGCCATGTCCTCGAGAAAATGGCGTACATGGATGCCATCACCGGGCTTCCCAACCGCAACGAGATGAACCGGTTTTTTGACAAATATACGGGTGAGGAAACCTTGGCGGTTCTGTTTATCGATTTGGACCAGTTCAAAGCGATTAACGATACATTGGGGCATAATATCGGCGATTTGCTCGTACAGGAAGTGGGGCATCGCCTGCAGCAGTTTGTTCGCCCGGTTCGGCAGGCCTTCCGGATTGGGGGCGACGAATTTCTGTTCATCGTCAGAGGGTGCGAGCGGGAACAAGCCGAACAACTGGCGGGGGAAATTTTAAAGAGCATCAAGCAAGTGGTCCGAGTGGAGGGGAACGAGCTGTATGTCACGGGGAGCATCGGCATCAGCATCGGGTCGATCCGGGATTCCGACCGCTCCGTCCTGCTCAAGACCGCCGATACGGCGATGTATAAGGCTAAAGGCTTGGGCAAAAACCAGTACTCGGTTTACACCGATGAAATGGGCGTCAAAGAGGTCCGCAAAATGGAGTTGGAAAAGGACTTGCAGCTTGCCCTGGAGCAGCGCCAGTTCTATATCGAATATCAGCCGAAATGGAATGTGAAAATGCATCGGATGGCGGGATTTGAGGCGCTGCTCCGCTGGCAGCATCCCCGTTTGGGGATCGTTACGCCGACGGAGTTCATTCCGCTTGCCGAAGAAACGGGGCTGATCGTTCCGATCACCCGCTGGACTATGGAGGAAGCCTGCCGGCAATGCAAGGTTTGGCAAAGTCAGGGAATCCGCCAGCCGGTGTCCGTGAATTTGTCCGGGCGCCTTTTTCATACCGACAGCTTGATCGATATGGTACAAAGCGCGCTGGCGGCGGCGGAGCTCGCCCCGGACATGCTGGAGCTGGAAATCACGGAATCCATGGTGCTTTACGACATCAACGAGATCGTCCGGCAGCTGGAAGCGGTGCGGAAATTGGGGGTACGGGTGTCCATGGACGATTTCGGCACAGGATATTCGTCGATCGGTCTGCTCGACCGGATTCCGATCGACGCGCTCAAGCTGGACCGCCTGTTTATCAATGACCTGGAATCCCCCAGCAAACGCGCTATCATTAAAGCGATCGTCTTGATGGCGGAGAAGCTGCGGCTGGATGTGGTCGCCGAAGGCGTGGAAGACAAGGAGCACATCGATTTTTTGATGCAGCTGGGCTGTCACGTCATGCAAGGTTTTTTCTACGGCAAGCCGATGAAAAACGAGGAAATCGCCGATTGGGTAAGGTCGGCGGGAACGGGGATGGGTGGCGCCTTGCAGGCAGTACCGGAGTCCGGCACGGGTCCGGTAATCGAGTAGTTGGCTCTGAGGCTTGGCCGAGTTGCCTGCTGCTTAGTTCTTTGTTAACTAATAGAGGCGCCTTGTGGGCTGGCTGCTTAATCGATGAGTTGGCGAGTGGCTTGCTGGCCTAGTCGGGGGAGTTGCGAGTTGTCATCTGGTCTGTTCGGCGTCGGGTGGCCCGATCGCGTGCGGCTAACGGACCTGAATGCCCTTATTTGTTTGAAAAGGCGGGATTCCAATTTCTAACGGACTGAGATGCTCTTATTTGCTTGAAACGGAGCGAAATTCAGCGTCTAACTGCCAAATAAGGTCTCTGGTGTCCGTTACGTTTTGAAAACGCTTGATTTCGGTGAAATAAAGACGCTGGTGTCCGTTAGAATCGGTATTCGGTCTATTAGGTCTATGTTACTATTAAATAGGAAAAATTATCCGGGAGGTAGAATTCATGAAAAAGCGGATTGTTGTCTTGAGTATGGCGATCATGATGGTCGCGGCAAGCGCTGCCCCTGCCGGTGCGCATCCGGGCCGTACCGATGCCAATGGAGGCCATACGTGCCGGACCAACTGCGAGAAGTGGGGGCTGGAGTACGGGGAGTACCATTATCATAATGGCGGAGGTTCAAGCTCCAAGTCCGGCGGCGGTAAATCCAGCAGCAGTAAATCCGGTTCGAGCACAAAAAGCAGTTCTACTTCGAAGAAAAAGCCGGCGAACAAGAAAACGTCCAGCAAGCCTGCCGCTCCCGCCTATCAAACGACAAATTTGACGTTGAAAATAAACGGCGAGCAGGTGTCAATGGAGCATTCTCCCATCATGATTCAAAATACGAACCTCGTACCTCTGCGCGAATTGGCGAAAAGTTTGGGGGCGTCAACGACTTGGGATCCCGACTCTCAAACGATCGGCGTCTCCAAAGACGACAATAAGATCACGCTGACCATCGGAAGCACAACGGTGTTCTATAATGGCGTTCAAGAGACGATCAGTGCCGCCCCGAAGATCATCGAAGGTGTTACTTACGTGCCGGCGCAAGCCGTTGCCAAGGGATTGAAAGCAAACTTAAGCTACGATAAAGAGTCGGAGGTTTTGGACATATCCCTGTGATATTAAACCATAAGCACAAATGCTGCGATATACGGGTACAAATCCCGTCCGCGGCGTTTGTGCTTTTTGTTTGCCCTTTTTTGGAAGGGAGTCATTGACAAGGCCATCCGGATCAATGTAAAGTAAACTAAGAGTTTACTTTATTGCATGCATGCGTAAACGGTGGGAGGGAGCCTATTGGGAACTCGGGAACGAAGACAGAAAGAACAGGAAATCCGCCGAAACGATATCATCGAAGCGGCGGAGAAGGTTTTTTTCGAAAAAGGGTACCATTCGGCCACCATGGATGACGTAGCCAAGGCGGCGGAATTCAGCAAAAGAACGGTATACATCTATTTTACCGGCAAGGAACAAATTTATTTTGAAATCATGATCCGGGGTTACAAACGGCTGATCGGCATGCTGCAGGAGGATTTGAATAACGGGGATTTTGCGGACGCGATTGAAGCGATCAGGCGGATGGGCTGGACGATGTACCGGTTCAACCGGACGTTTCCGGACTATTTTAAGGCGATTATGGAATACGAAACCGGAGAACGCGATTTTCAAAAAGGAATCCCGGATGCGTCAAGGGAAGAATGTTATGGGCTTGGCGAAGAAATCATGGGAACCTTAATTAGCCTGCTGAAAAAAGGAATAGCGGAGGGTTCCGTCCGCGCCGACCTC
Organism: Paenibacillus lacisediminis; assembly: GCF_046567315.2. NCBI lineage: Bacteria > Bacillati > Bacillota > Bacilli > Caryophanales > Paenibacillaceae > Paenibacillus > Paenibacillus lacisediminis. The sequence continues at coordinate 279,288 of NZ_JBKIAX020000005.1, forward strand.
GATCCCGCCAAAACGGCGTTAGTTTTATGGGCCTGTATTATTGGTGTTTTTAACACCGCAAGCAAGAAGGAAAAATACATCCAGAGCTATTACGGCACAACGGCGGAGGAATTGGTTTCGGAATCGGTTGCACTGATGATTTCGTCTATTCAGTCTGGACGGGGAGGAGACCCCCTATGAGCCGGCGAAGGGGGAGAAGAGCTTTGATGATAGCAATAGCAGGGATTGCAGGTTTAGGTCTGGCAGCCTTTGCGGGACTGCTGCTGGTTAGCGGAGCGTATATGCCCGCCGAATATTTGGAGCCTTGGCCAAAAAATACGGTACAGCAGTTTGACGACCCGCGTGTTCGCCTTACCGCCCACGGTTTGCTGGCGGCCAGCGGACATAACATGCAGCCGTGGAAGATCAAGCTTGACGACAGCGATCCGCTGGCTTTTTATCTGTACGCCGACAGTGAGCGCCTGTCCGAACAAGCGGATCCGCTTTCAAGGCAAATGATGGTGAGCCAGGGCACGTTTTTGGAGTATGTGCGGGTGGCCGGACGGCAGTTGGGTTACGAAACATCCGTCGCTTTGTTCCCGGATGGCGGATATGACGAAGGAAACCTGCGGGCAAGCATGGACGCCAAACCGGCGGCACGGATCGAACTTGAACAAACGGACCCGCAAAGCGAGCCGTTATATAACTTCCTGTTTTTGCCGGATACGAACAGATTGGCGTATCAGCCGGGCAAGCTTGCCCTGGAAGAGGCCAAAACGCTTGAACGCTTGAGCGTGGGGGGCGGCATCACCGTCAAGGTGTACCAGGACGAGGAAGATGTGCGCAAGCTGGGAAGCTATGCGCTCAGAGCTGCCGAGGTCGAAGCGGGCGTAAGCCGCGTAATGGAGGAAGCCGGCGTTATCTTCCGCGCCAATGAACGCGAGAAAAACAGTTACCGGTATGGCTTTTCCGTGGAAGGGCAGGGAACCTCCGGCATGATGCGGCATGTTGTTCAGGCGTTGGTTACCTTGTTCCCCTCGATGAACGCCGGGCAAGCCGCGGCCGATCGCTATGTGCGAATCGCTAAAGAGTCGGTCTCCGGCACCTCCGCTTACGTGATGATCCTTTCGAACGGCAACAGCCGCACGAGTCAAATCGCCAGCGGCATGGCGTACAGCCAATTGATCCTGGAAGCGCACCGCTTGGGGCTGGCGGTGCAGCCGCTCAGCCAGGCGTTGGAGGAATATGCCGAGATGAAGGAGCTGTACGATGGCATCCACCGTGAATATGCTCCCGGCGGAGAGACCATCCAGATGCTTGTCCGCATCGGCCGCCCTGCGCGGGAGGTTCCGCAAACGATGCGCCGTGATGTGCGGGAGTTGATCGTGGGAAATTAGCGGAATGATCCGGAAATTACGTGATAAATCCGCGGGCGGGTACCTCCTTATAACGCAGCGAATGTACGGCGGTGCGTTTAAGCAAAACAGGAGTGAACCGGTGATTATCCGGTTCACTCCTGTTTTGTATAGTATATTTAGAAACGTCCGCTAGTCCGATTCGTAAACCGCTTCGGGCATTTTTCCGGAGTAGATTAAGCATCTGTTTAGTACGCTTTGAAGGGTCTGTTCATTGTAAACTTGAGCGGAATGATTGTGAAGAATAATTTTACTGACCCAGTCTATGGCTTTTTGATAAGACTCGGGGTCATACACTGGGACATGAAAATTTGCCAATTGTCTATGAATCCAGTATTCTTCTTCGGTCGGAGTAATGCCGATCATCCGCAGCTGATTATACCGTACCTTTTTTGCACTCTCATTTTGTATGGTCAGGTATTGCCTTGATACTTGCCCTTCATGAGATCTGTAATAAAGTACACAAGAAGGCAAGTTAGCCAGCCGGGTGACTTGAGCGAGCCGTTCCCACAGTTCATAATCCTCCGCGTGTTTATATTGTTCGTCATAACGGATGCCGTGATTATGCAATACACTTGTACGCATTAAGATGGTAGGGTGACAAATGCAAGAGTGGAACATTTGCCAACAGCGAATTCCATCATGGGTAACCGGTTTAGGGATAAGGTTGCGGTTATGAAGCCATTTCATAAACCCTCCCAGCACCCCAATTTCGGGGTGGGTGTCGAGAAATGCGACCTGACGCTCAAACCGCCTCGGGACAGAAATATCATCGGCGTCCATTCTGGCGATGTACTCGCCGTTCGCCATTTCAATTCCTTGATTAAGGGAAAAAATTAACCCTTTATTTGTATTGTGACTTATGAGCCGTATTCTGGGATCATTTACTTGCTGCAATTTTGCTAAGGTATCGTCCTGGGATCCGTCGTCAATGATGATAAATTCAAAATCTTTAAATGTCTGATCCAAAATACTCTTTACGGATTTAAGAATATAGCGCGACGAATTGTAAGTTGAGAGAAGCACAGTAACTTTGGGCACAACCATCCCTACCTTCCGGTTAAAGTAATTTTCTTAGTCATCCTATGTTGTCTTCTAACTTCAAGAAACTGGCAACTACCGGATAAGGAAAAATATGTTTAGTGGATAGGAGAGGAAGGGAAAGTCCGCTGTATTCATAGGCGATTCCATACCGCCCTTGCAAGCCGTTCTACCGTGCAGGAATGTTATACCATGGATTACCTGAAGCAGTCTCGCCAGGGGCTGCTTTTTCTATCTCTCAAACAAGAGCATCCCAATCTTTAAAAACCGGCTGCAGCCCGTTCTGATATAGCATCTCGCGGATTTCCGGCACGCTGCGCCCGTCCGAGATCTTAAATTGCGGCGTTCCTCCGGCATCGGTGTGACCTCCAACCGCCGTGGACACCCCCGCCGACATCTTGGTCACCCCGAGATGCACCAGTTTATCGCGCAATGGAGCGGGTTCTCTGCTGGACAAGGTGATGCCGGCCCGGGGCAAAAAGAGGCGATAAGCGGCAATAATCTGCACTAGCGCCCTGTCCGTCACTTCCGCTGCCGGATGAAAGTCTCCCAGAAAAGGGCGGAATCTCGGGATCGACAAGCTGATCTCGCAGTCAGGGTACTTCTGCTGAAGATAATTGGCATGCAGCGCCGTAATAAACGCCTCCTGCCGCCAATCATATAAACCGAGCAGGGCGCCGATATTTACGGAACGAAATCCCGCCGCTGAGCCGCGCTCCGGCGCGTCAAGGCGGTTTTTAAAATTACGCTTGGGGCCTTTAATATGCAGCTTCCCGTACGTTTCCCGGTGGTACACTTCCTGAAAGACGGTTAAACTGTCAACGCCCGCCTCGGCAAGCTCCCGGTATTCGGCGGTGGACATAGGATTTACTTCAATGCCGATCGAAGCAAAATACCCGCGCAAAACCTTGACGCAATCCTTAATATATCCGACCGGAGAGTCTTTGCGCGATTCGCCCGTCAACAGCAAAATATGGCGGATGCCGGCAGAGGCGATCGCGGCCGCTTCCCGCTCGACTTCTTGCATATCCAATTTTCTGCGCGGAAAATCGTAGATAGAACTAAAGCTGCAATATTCGCAGTGATTCACGCAAAAATCGGACACATACATCGGGGTAAACAACTGTATGGTATGACCGAACTGGCTCCGGGTCACTTGCCGGGCCATCTGCGCTATTTCCTCCAGGTGCTTCCCGGCCGCCGGGGACAGCAAAACGAGCAAATCTTCTTCATTTATTTTCCGTTTTGCCAGCACCCGCCTAATATCCGCAGCGGAATATTGCGGCCAGCGCTCCTGAAAGGGAAACTGTTCCAACGACAATAGCCTGTTATAAAAACTCATTCGTCCGCTCCTATTCGTCCAGGAATCCGGTTAATGGGGAGGAGGCGACAGCTTCTTGCTGCACCGGGCCCAATCCCGCCAAATAGGCCTGTCTGCCCGCCGCTACCGCACCGCGGAACGCTTCCGCCATGCCAAGCGGATCGCGTGCGGTGGCGATAGCCGTGTTCAGTAAGACGGCGGCGGCTCCCATTTCCATCGCTTCCGCCGCTTCCGAAGGCCGGCCGATTCCGGCGTCCACGATGACAGGCAGCCCCGCTTCTTCGATCATCATGCCGATCAGCTCTTTGGTGCGCAAGCCCCGGTTGCTGCCGATCGGGGACCCAAGCGGCATGACCGCGACAGCGCCCGCGTCCCTTAACCGGAAGGAAGCCGTCAGATCCGGGTTCATATAAGGGAACACCGCGAATCCCTCGGCGGCCAGCACTTCCGTGGCTCTGATCGTTTCCATATTGTCGGGAAGCAGGTATCTCTGATCATTAATCACCTCTAATTTGATCCAATGGCCCATGTCCGCCGCCCGGGCAAGCCGTGCGATCCGGATGGCCTCTTCGGCGTTACGGGCCCCGGAAGTGTTTGGCAAAAGCGTCATATGCGGCGGGATATGGTGAAGGAGATTTTCCTCCTCCCAGTCCGGGTTAACCCGCCTTAACGCTACGGTAATAACTTCCGCTCCCGACCTTGCGATCACTTCGGGAATCAGCGTGTTCCGGTTATATTTGCCGGTGCCGATAAATAATCGGCTGGACAACACCTTGCCGCCAATGTGAAATACATCTTCCATGCTTATCAGCCTCCCCCTACAAAATGTACAAGTTCAATGTGATCGCCCTCGGTCAGCCGGGTACTGGTGTACGCCTCTTTTCGGACAACCGTTCCATTCAGCTCCACCAAAATTCTTTCCTTATTCCATGGGCTGTCAGCCAATAAATCGTCCACCGTAACGCAATTTTCTTTCAGCAGGGTGTCCCTGCCATTTAAATGAACCTGCAACATTTTCACCTCCTCTCAGGGCCACGCGGCATGAATGGCGTCGCGATAGGATTTGGCTTGCGCCGCCGGATCTGCGGAAGAGTAGAGGCCGGACAGAACGGCAATACCTTGCGCACCGTTGCGAATGATATCCGCCGCGTTATCCGGCCGTATTCCTCCAATGGCAATGACCGGAACAGGGCAGCGAGCGCAGACCTCCGCCAGGATGTTAAGCCCGCGCCCGGGAAGGCCGGGTTTGCTGGACGAATCATAGATATGGCCCAAAAGACAGTAATCCGCTCCTTCACTCGCGGCCGCAGCCGCTTCCTCGGCGGAATGAACGGAACATCCCATTCGCATTCCTTGGGCAAGGGGGCGTACGGAAGCTGCCGGAAGACTGTGGCCAGCCAGTTGAATATTTGCCGCACCGGCGGCCAGCGCAACATCCAGCCGGTCGTTGATGACGATTTTTTCCAGCGGTACTCCCGCTTGGCGCATCAGCTTTACCATCTCAAACTGCTTTTTGGCCGAAAGCTGCTTATCGCGCAAATGAATGTAATCGACATAAGGAAGAACAGCCATCGCCACCCTCAGCAGTTCATGGACACGGATTCCTTCGGCCGATATAAGATGAAGTTCAGGCGCAGCATAGGATGGGGAACGATTCATCATGCGGATATCACTCCTAGTTCCATATATCAATGCTAAAAATAAAGGTACTTTATGTACTTATTTCCTGAGCCCTAGCCTGTTCATCTCCATTAGCGACATTTTATGTACTTATTTTCCTGTAAATGGTCAAGAACGTGGGCATTTCCATGCGACGGGGGAAAATAGCGCTATAAATTTCCTCTATTTCTCCCAAATGAACGGATATCAGCAAAATAGCGACATTTTTTACCGTTATTGGTTTTGAGCTAAAATAAATGCCAAAAAACCGCCCTCCTTCAGGAGGGCGGCTAAGAACAATAACGGGAAATAAGCCATGACAGGCATCAATCCATTCTTAACTCTCCACTTCCCTACGCAGGTATTAACCAGTTCAGGTTCAAAGGGTCCGAATTTGCATTCGTCTCAGCCTTGCGGCACCCCTAGTGTCGATTCCATATGCGATTTATTTACATTTTACAATATACATGATTATCCACAAAATAACAATCATTCATGGTGAACAAAATCATTTTTTGCTGCCGATCAATAAAACATCAGCCTCGAAATCGTGCATTTCAATGATCGTGATGTTCTCCCGAACGGTAACTTGAGGGAGCGCGAACCGCCGATGCTCCAGGTCAATAAGCGTAAATTCGTATTCGCTAAGGTCGGCATCCAACTTCAGCACGGTGTTGACCGGCACATAAACGGCTACCTTGGTGAAGTCGGCGGTGGCGGCCGCGCGAATTTCCTCCGTGTTTTTCAGCACAATGTTCCAGGGGCGTAAATCGGTCAGTTCGTATAGCTCAAACAGCCGTTTGGCAAAACCGTAATCCCAGGCTCCTTCAAATTGGAGCGCGGACCGCCAATCGTAAGGGCTGTCGAAGCCTTCGCCGGTCACGCCGAAGCGCTGGCCTTTCCGATGCCAGCTCCAAATCCCATGCGCCCCGTAGGTCACTCCCGCTCCGGCCCCGGAAAGCAGGCTTTGCCAGGCGGCTTTGCGCACATCGGCCCGGGTAAAGCGGCCATAAACCCGGCGGCTATAGCCCATCTGCTCATAACACGGTTCGGAATTGATCGTAGGCCGGGTATTAGGCTTATTGTAGAACTCCAGCGCTAGCGTATATGCCGTAGCTTGAAATTGCGAATTATGGCCGGACTGGTACATATAGAAATCGAGATCGGGATTGGCGGAAAATTCATCGGGCAACATCGCCAGCCTGCCTTGGATATGCAGGGTGGTCAAACACTGCGGACTATGCTGTTTCACGGCACGCAGCGCGGTTAAGTAATATTGCTTAGCGCGTTCGGAAGGAAAATCGGTATCCCCGCTGACCACATAAATCGGATGATATTTGGAAAACCGGTTGGCTGCATAACGGACGTAGGGCTCCACCGCTTCCAGCGGCATCTTCTTCTCTTCACGAAGCTTGGAAGCCCAGGTATCCGGGATATAATTGCACCATAACAGGACAAGCGCGGGGACAAAGCCTCGATCTACAGCCATTTGCACCATCGTTTCCGCTCTGTCGAAATAGGACTCGTTGAATTCAAAAAAGTTGTAACCGCCGCCCGCATCGCTGGCGAAAGGTTCAAACTTTAGCTCACTGCCGCTGGCATCCCATTGCCTAAGCAAATTCATCTGCAGCACATTAAAACCCTGCTGTTTGCGGTAATCCAGATAGTAAGCCCATTCCTCCAGGGTAATATTGGTAAAGGCGCTCCAGACAGTATCGGCCAAATAGAAAAAAGGCGCGCCCTCATGCACGAAATAACGTTTGTTTGCGGATATTCCCAGTTTGATCATCGGTTCTCACTCCAGCTATCGTAATGGCGAAAAACGGCGGATGGTTAAAAATTCCCGCCGTTTTTCGTGGTGTCTCTCTTTACATACTATTATAGGGAAACCGGACTTACTGTAGCCACATCGGACCCCTCTTGCTTATTCTTTTCCTCAGCTTCGCGTTCCTTGTTCAGGAGCTGTTTGTCCAGCGCCCGGAAGAACGGATAGTAGATCAGCATACAAATCGGAATCAGCACCAGCTGCGCCGCGGCCAATTTCCAGCTGCCTTCAATAAAACCAAGCGCAACAATCGGTGTCCCAAATGGCGGATAAATTCCAATTGGCGCCGGCAGCAGGCCGATGGTGGTGGCCACGTATCCGAGCACTGCGCACACAAGGGGAGCTGCGACAAACGGAATGGCCAGTATGGGATTCAATACGACCGGGATGCCGAAGATCAGCGGTTCGTGAATCGAGAAAAAGGTTCCCGGAAGGCCCAGCTTGCCGATGGTGCGCAGCTGCTTGCTTTTGGCCATAAACACCAGCAGCAGGGTAAAACCAAGCATCGGTGCGTAATTGCAGAAGATGGACCAGAAAGCCACGCCGATAACGTTCGGCAGCGGAGCTCCGGCTTGAAACGCCTCCAGGTTGGCCAAATCCAGGCTCATCCAAATCGGTTTTACGATCGCCAGAGTAACGATGGCTCCGTGGATGCCGAACATCCATAGCGCCTGCATAATCAGCACCGCGGCGATCAAAGCCCCCAGCGATCCGCCAAGTCCTTCCAGCGGCAACTGCAGATACGTGTAGATAAAGTCATGGACCGTGCCGAAGGAAGTTTGCATGAATACGCCGGCCACAATGACGAACAACAGAGCCACCAGAATGGCGGGAATCAGTCCGGAAAAGGTTTTAACCACGGTTGGCGGAACACTGTCAGGCATTTTGATCGTCCAGTTGCGGTCGACAATCCAGATGTACAGGCGCGAGGCGAGCAGGCCGACGATCATGGCGACGAATAAACCCTGCGCCCCCAGCCATTGCATCGGCAACGCCCGTACCGTATCAAAAGTCTGAACGGGGGTGACGATTAAAAACGAAAGCAAGGCGGTAGCCGCGGGAAGCAGCGGATCCTTGTCGAAAGCTTGTGCCAGCCTGTAAGCGATGAAGAATACCGCGTACACTGCGATAATTCCGGTCGTCATCGTCGAGGCCAGGCCGATTATGCCTTTCACCGGTGCGATGAAGTTTTGATAAGGCTCCCATGCCAGCGCGGAGAAAAGCGTGGCGAAGGCGCCGATGATCAAGAATGGAAGGGTGGACATCAGCCCGTTGGAAATGGCGCTCATATAACGGTTTTGCTGAATTTTCCCGGCCGCTCTTTGCAGTTTGTGCGAGAACTTTGGTTGATTGTTCATTATTTTCAACTCCTGCTCCAGGCTTCATAATGAGATGCTAGAGAACGCTTCCATTTATTAGGATTAAGCGCTGAAATCTTAAAGGGCCAATGCGTCGGCAAGCACTTTTTCTCCGTTCATCATCCCGTAATCCATCGTATTAATAACGCTCACTTTGATGCCTTGAGGTTCATACTTTGCTTTGAAATCGCCTTCCAGGTAACCGACCTGCGGTCCGATCAATAGCACGTCCGTTTTGTCCGCGTACTCTTTAAAAGAACTTTCGGAAGTAGCTCTGATTTCAACTTCAAGATTTTGCGCCTCCGCGGCCTTCTTCATTTTCTGTACAAGCATGCTTGTCGACATTCCCGCCGCACAAACCAACGTAATTTGTTTCATTGTTTGTCCTCCTCTTACAGGTTATTTAGTCTGTTGTAAAGCTCCACGATATGTTCGGCCAAATCCCGCGTCGTGATCGCCGACATCAGATGATCCTGGGCATGCACCATCAGCAGTGTAACTTCATGGGCGGTTCCGCCTGCTTCCGCCTGAATCAAACGGGTTTGCGCCTTATGCGCTTTAACCAGTTCGTCTTTGCCTTCTTGAAGACAGGCTTCAGCTTGTTCGGTTTGCCCCTTTTGGGCGAGAAGGATGGCCTCCATCGCCTTGCTTTTGGCGACACCTGAATTTGTAATGATCTCCATTATGATTTCCTGATACTCATCCACAGCTATCACCTCGTAAATAATATCTCTGTCTCTTGCAAACTCAGTGTATACGATTTCATAACATATCTGTATGCATTCCTTTTCCGCTGCTAGCGGAAATCGGCTGCTCTAATCAGGATGCGGGCAAATTCATCATAAGAGTCGCAATTTAGCATCTGCTGGACGATTTCCGCATGATCCACGATCCTCATCAGATGATCGTACATGGTCGTCGGGGGTTCCTCGCCGTTCTTGTCTATGCTGAGCAGACAAACAAACTGCACGGGCTTGCCGGCCCAGTCAATGGGCTGCCCCAGCGTGCAAACCGCCCATACGGTACCGTCGCTTTGCGGGATAAGCGGATGGGGGATGGCCACTAAATTTCCGTAGGCAGTGGGCGCGGCATGTTCACGCTCCAGGACAAGTCCGATGAACCCCTCGGCGGAACGGATCAAACCGGCGGCATGCATACGCTTGCCAAGAAAAGAGATAACTTCTTCCTTGCTTGTAAAACTTTGTTGCAGAAAAACAAGATCTTCGCGAATATAACGGAGCGGGTGCTCTTTTTTGCCGCTGAGCAAAGCTTCGATCTTATCCATATCGCCTGTGCCAAGCAAGGTTTGCACTACAACGACCGGAACGGGCAAGCTCTGGTGAATCGGCACGGTGCTGACGACAAAATCGATGGCATGCAGCGGAATCTGCGAAAGCTTATAGTACGGGGTCGTTTCCGCCACTTCAAGCCGGGCCCCGAACGTGCTTTGCAGCTTATATTGCAGCAGGCGCGCACTGCCGACTCCGGAAGTGCAGACAACGAGGCAGCGTTTGGGCCGGGAAGTCATTCGCTGCCGTTCAATGGCGGCTCCGACATGAATCGCTAAATACCCCATTTCCGCTTCCGGAATCGCAATATTCAGTTTGCTTTCAATCAGCTTGGCGGCAATGACTCCGGCTTGAAAGGCTAGCGGATAATTGGTTTTCACATGGTCCAGCAGCGGATTGCGAATGTTCATCCCGTACTTCACCCGATTTAGCGCCGGCTTCAGATGAAGGCATATGCCCATCAACAGCTCGGAATCATGGCTGACGTTTAAGTTCAAGTCCCTGTCGATCTCAGCAAGAATGCTTTTGCCAAGCTCGTAGATTCGCGTATCCAGCAGCTTTTCCGGCGTTAAGCTCTCGCTTCGCTGATCTTTAATCCCCGCGAGCCATTTATTTCCGGACAGATGCAGGGAGATATAAGCAACCTCGGCCTCGGGAAAAACCATACCCAGTTCTTCCCCGATTAACGCCGCGATTTGCTCAGCGGCTTTAAATTCCTCGTTGCCGCGAATATCCGCAATTTCCGCCGAAGGCATGGCTACCTGATTGCCATCACGAATTCGCTTGCAAGCAATCGCCATATGAATGACCAGATTATTGAAGGCTACATCGGAAAGGGCTACGCCAAATTTTTGAATTTGTTCCAGAATGATTCCGCGAATCAGGGTCATCTCTCCGGGCGCGAGGATACGCGGCGTATTTTCCAAACGGCCGATTTGCTCGTCGCTTGAACGGTTGATGATAAATTCGGACATGCAAAAGCGCAGCCGCATTTCATCGCCTTTAAGCCTGATGCCGTAATTGGGGCGCGTCTCTATTGATATTCCGTAAGCTTGCAGGCTTCGCTTTACCTCTTTGAAATCGTTATTCAAGGTAGATCGGCTGACATAAAGCTCATCGGCCAAATCCTCCAATTTTAAAAAGTGATCCGCAATCAGCAGCCGCCGGATCATATATAATTGACGATATTCGGGAGAGGCGGGATCATTGGGTTCGTTTACGACGAACAGTTGCTGCAGCAAATCGCGGAAAGCACGGTCGTCCGTGATTTTGAGCGCATACCCCCTTGATCTTACAGGTTCGATGGTCGCCCCGTGCTTGTTCAGGAAATCATCCAGCTCCCGAATGTCGCTGCGAATCGTTCGTGAAGTGACTTGAATCAATTTGGCAAGATACTCGCTTTTGACAGGAGCGTCGGAAACCAGCAAATGCTGGAGAATGGAAACCATACGTGCATTCATTTCAAGAGGCAGCTCCTTTCATGCGGAATTTTGCTCCATGTGGTTTTAACATTGCCATAAGGGGCATGATCTAATAATCGTTGTTAGTTAACGAGGGTGTTGAGTGTGTGTTTAGTTTTAATTTATAAAGTTTATATGAATACAACCGCAAATGACACGCTGATTCGATATTACTATGCTATTTGGCAAAAGAGCAAGATGTAAATATTTAAAAAAGCTTCTAGAGTCCTAATTAAGTTTAGCAATTCGTTTAGTTTAAGGTGGATCAAAAAAACGCGGCACTATAGGGTTCTTTAACGCCTATACCCGCCGCTAAGCAAAAAATGTGGAGTTTCCATGCGATTTATAGTTGAAGCAATATAAGACATTCTATATAATACGGGTCTGAGTTTAACTAGGGGTTGATGTTATTGAAATGGATCATCGGATTGCGCAATGTGAAGACGGGGATTGCTATTTTCATCTGCTTAACTGTGTCAACGCTTCTGCATTTGGAGTATCCTTTTTACGCGGCGATCGCTACCATTATTTCGATGGAAAATTCGGTGACCAATTCGTTTAAGGCAGGCAAACACCGGACGATGGGTACGTTTATCGGCGCGATCGTCGGCGCCGGCTTTGCTTTTCTCGAGCCGCGGAACGCGTTTTACTGCGCCATCGGGGTCATGGTCGTGATCTACGTCTGCAACTTGCTGAAATGGAACAAATCGGTTTCGATTGCGTGCATCGTTTTTCTGGCCATTATGCTTAATCTAAAACCGGGCGAAAATCCGCTGTCTTACGGGTTTCACCGGATCACCGACACGCTGATCGGGATCGCCGTTGCGGTCATCGTCAATTACGTCGTGTTTCCGCCCAGGCATGAAGTCAGCCTGCATAAGGCGCGCAAAGCGCTGGCCAAGCGGATGGCCGAGATGTTCGAGCAAATGGCCGAACAAGGCGAAGAACCTGATTTAAAAGGTCTTCGTTCCCAGCTCAGCAGCCTGGAGAATTATTATCAGCTATGCAAATATGAGTTCCACCTAAAAAAAGATCTTGGCGATACGATGGACCAGATCGGCGAGGAAATCGAATCGTACCGGCATATTTACGAGCATTTTATTATTTTGCGGTGGCTGATTGACGAGCATCGCTTGAATCTGTCGGCGGCGGATGGCGGCGATGGGGCTGATGCGGCAGGGCGGCCCCGTACCGGACAGGCAGACACCGGAATGGAGGCCGACGCGGCGCCGGCCATCGTTTACGACTATCATGTGAAATGGATCTATGATGAAATGCAGCAGCTTGGGCTGCCCGTTCCGCTGAAAGAGCGGATCCGGTGGGCGGGAGGTTCTGTGAAAGTTGAGTACGGGGACCGATTGTTCTAGGGCAGTCCGGGCACGACGATGCTGCAGTCGCTCCGGTTCGCAAGGCAGCCGGGAACATGCCAGCGATCGGGTGTATCCTGTACCCCGCGGATGTCCGCGGCGAACGGTTCCGCGGGAAAAAGCTCTGAACACAGCGTCACCGACTGGCCGTCGGCGGCGGCATTCAAATCGGGGAGCGTTATCCGTTCCCCCTGCGTTGATCGGAAGCGGTAATGCTCCGTCCGCTCCGCCGAAGCGGTATCGATCCGCTTGTTGAAATCGATGCGTACGGCACCTTTTCCGAGGCGGCTCGCCTTCACCGCCCGCGGCGGCTCCTCATACATCCACCCGCCGATGGAATATTCGTAGGCGGTCCAGGAGGCGTAGCCAAGCGAATCCGCGGTTTCGGCGAACCGCTGCGTCCATGCCGCGCTTCGCCGCATTTGGCGCTGCGAGCCGATATCGGTCTGCAGCGCGAGCGGCAGCTCCGGATACAGGCGGCGCAGCGGTTCGGCGAACGGGCGGTACCGCTGGGCATAATCGGCGGGAAGACGCCGGCGCATCCAGTCGGGCCAGTGGGTCTGCAGCACGTGCAGGTCAGGCCTAACGGCCGCGATCATCTCCCCAGCGTCGATGCCCTGCAGCTCGCGGACGGCGCCGACCGGGTCCCGGCCCGCATCGACGGCAATGGACCATGTCGCGATGCGCAGCTTCGGCCGTGCCTCGCGGATGCCCCCGGGGCCGTTCACAAGGCGGGCGAGAAACCGGTTGACCGCGTGAACGCGGAATTCGACCCACTTGCGGTAACGCTCCCGGTCTTTTTTGTAATAGGCCGGGGAGGTGCGGTGCACGAATTCCGGAGGAAGCGTTCCGCTGTAGGAGCGGAATGCGGTTATAGCCAGCGGGCCAACATCCCCGTACGTTCCGGTGGCCAGACCGTCCCACTCCGGGAAATACGCCTCGGCAACTTCCAGCCCGTCGAACGGATGCTCTTCTACGAGACGGACCAAGGAGTGCCGTTTCCAATTGAGGTAACCCTCGCTGTGGGGGGAGAGGCGGGTGTAGCCGTCCTGGGGCGGCTTCAACAGCTCCATGCGCCAGCGCTCCCAACCTGCCGGCAAATGGTCGGTGACGTACGTGCCGTTCCCCAGCGTCATCGCCCAGACGAACAAACCATGGTACTTCAGTGCTTCCACCAATCTGCCGTCTACCCGGTCCTCCCGCGTAACGAAATACCGGACAGAGCGGTATCCGGCCTGCTTCAGCTCCCGCGCCACGCTGTCCGCCGAGCGGTCCCGGTAATAGGCAAACGCCGGATCGATTTGAATGGAAGGTCCGAGCCAAGCTTCTTTCCGCATTCGTTCTTCACCGTCCCTTACAGGCTAGGGCCGCACGCCTCCCAAACCCGATTCATCGTTTGTTTCCATGGTAATGGGATTAAAGTTTTTGTGCAACTTTTTACAAAGGTACATTTTTCCTATTCAGGTAAAATTAAAAATAGCCGATAAAATTTATATATCTGCAATACTTTGAACCGCAAGAGCACGGTGTGGAGTTGATATGGAATGACTAAGGATGTTTTGGTGGAGTTATCAAAAACGTTAAATACAGCATGTGAAAAAGGGATTTGGTTAGAAGCAACGTTTTTTATGACGTGGCAAGAGAATGTTGAAGACTTCTCTGTTGCGTATGATGCCGAAGAAGGTCAATATAAAATTGTGATTAAACTAAAAGAGTTTAGCTTACAAGCAGTAAAAACAATTTTTGCTTCTTTGGTAAAATTTATTGAATATAAATCGACGTTCTATGTTAGGGAAGATAAAAATGATTCCTTCGAATATTACCTGCTATCTTCAACTGATAGCAAAGAGGGATTCTTCTTTCATGTTATTTTTCAGTAAGTCTAAGGATCTTGGGATATTGTTCTCAAGGTCTTTTTTAGGCTTAACCTGGAAAACGGTGGTTGACATAGCCGGCTACTGAAACAGCGAACCGTTGGCTGAGCCTTCAAAATAGCGGAACTTTTTGTACTTATTATCCGGAGCCAGGCACGTTCATCCTCATTAGCGGCATTTTTTGTCCTTATGTTCCTGTGAATGATCCAGAACGCGGGTATTTCCCTGCGACCGGGGAATATAACGACATAAATTACCACTATTTCTCTTTGAATGGGGATATCGCCGGAATAACGCCCTTTTTTGCCCTTATGTTTTTTTGCAGGATTTTCTCAGGCTTAGGCAGCCTGGTTTATTGCAGGTTTTTCTGATTGTTTGGTTAATGCCGATGATAGGTTGTGGAAAACTATTATATGGCAGCTTCGACACAACCCTGTGGATGAAAAATATGGGGAATATTATAGAAAGCGGGACGACAGGATTTGAACCTGCGGACTAATTCTCACAAACCTTTGTCAGGAAAATGGGTAATTTGATGTACGCTTTTTATTCTTTATCCGATTCTTCCGTAAATCGTGCGACCTCCGAGCATTTCCAGATTATTTGGGGCAACAGGGATACAACCGGAACCGTAAATCGGCAATTTGCCGAAGGTAATTTGGCAAACCTGGAAGCTATTCGTTCATTTTACATTGATCAGATTGGCTTAGGGGATATCGGAAGTTCTCAAAACCCATGGATAACCGGAAAATATAAAACAAATATTTATATTGCGGAAACTGGACTGGATAAAATTTCTAATGATTGGGCTTATATGTCCGTTGACCAAGATTCGTTTGGCTTCATTGTCATGATGCCGGGAGCCATGCGCGTGGATCCGCCAAGCTGGGTGGTGCCCCATGAATTGGCGCATGTCTTTATTTTCCACAACGGAGGAGTTGTCCCTTATGCGTGGAATGAAGCGATTGCCAACTTCCTGCGCAATGAATATTTAGGCAGTGATTATTATAGTTATGGCGGCAGGGTATACGGCCCAACCTCTGACTTTTTCGCCCCCTATGTCCTGAATTCGGAATCCCATTTCCCGCATGTAAAAAATTGGTACGATGCTTGGCCTATTTTCCTGTACATTAACGAAAATCCGGACAACCTCGGCGGACTTGGCCATCAAGCATTGCTGAATTTATTAACTTACGGCCGGGAGGACTCTACCTATTTTGCATCCATGGAAAAGGTAACAGGCGTTTCTATTAAAGAAATCCTGGGCGGAATGGCGAGAAGAATGGTAACGATGGACTTTAAGAGTCAGGAATATTATTTGGATTATTTGGATGATCTTTTGAGAACCCGCGGCAATTATGAAAAGATTTATACGACTTTGGAAAAACAAAGCGATGGCTGGATGACTGTGCCTGCCAGCAAAGCTCCGCAACAGACAGGATATAACATTGTTCCTTTGAATATCGATTTAAGCAAAACTTCCGTCACGGTTGATTTCCAAGGAACGAGCACGGCGAGAGGCGCTGATTGGAGGGCCAGCATTGTTACCGTAACGCATGCGGGAGACGCCAGATATTCTACAATATGGAATAACGGTCAAAACACCGTCCGTCTGCAAGGCGATGAAAAAGCCGTTTATCTAGTCGTTTCCGCAACGCCTGACCAAATTCAATATCTTGATATTAATCAGGATGGCATTACGTACCCTTATAAAGTAAAGGTGACGGCGAATTAAAGCAAAAGTGATTCAAGATTTAGATTCCTTTCAAAGATAACGGACTGATCTTGTATTTCAAAAAAAGCAGACTCTACCTGACGGGTCTGCTTTTTTTGTATATTAAATGATATAACCAAATGATGGATTGGAGGAGCCATGATGGATTGGATCAGGGGCAGCAGCTTAATTGAATATGTTGGTGAAGAAAGAATGGTTTTCGACAGCCCGGATTTCCGCATGGAAAAAGCGGACCTAAACCGGATTCCGCAAACTATGACGGCATTGGGGCAATTTTTTACGGCGGCGAGCCTTTGGTTGGAACCGGACACGATGGTTATCCTTCCGGCGGATGACGAAGAGATGCGCAATTTAGTGGTGGACCAGTTGGCGGTGCATTTTGAAAAGGTGAGGTATCTGATCCGGGGGGACAAGGTGGAGGAGGTAAACATGCAGCGGTTAAAAAAAGGCTCAGCTGAGCTGTTTGACGCTGCTGACACCGGAATATTTCCGGTGTTAAAGGATTTGTACCGGGAGCCGCGGCCAACGGAACGCCAATGGAGCCGAAGAAGCCTACTGTATTATACGGTTGAAACCGGCAGGCTACAAGCTTATGATGCTTCAGGGACTGAAGATATAAAACGGTTTCTACAAAAAGCTTATTTTGACCGGGGCGAAACCTTTGTTTTGCAGCCGCAGGGTTGGACGTTTGAGGAGGATTTGCGTGAGTCCGTTGCCCTGCGGTTTTTTGCCGGATTTGTTCCGTTTCTTACGCTAATCGTTGATGGGGACACCCATCAGGTACTGTCGTTGGAGTTGTCCGGAGACGAGGTTATTCACTCCGTTCAATTAACGGGGGCAAATCTCTTAGCACCGCGCAGACATAAAAATTGCTTGTATTTTGACCTTGGCCAGGGCTTGGTTTATGTGGTTTATCTGGACGGGCAGCCTCCGGTTAACTCGTGGCAGGATTTGAAAAAATGCGTGTTATTTCAATTAGCCGAACATGAAAAGTTTGCGGATTTCGACCATGAGCAGGCGGAACAGGTTCCGGAGGGAGTCAGTATCTTGTTGGATCAGGATTCCATCCGATCGTTGCTTGACACGGTGAATCGGGTGTTAGCCGAAAATAATTCTCTTACTCGTAGCCAGAAAGTCTTTGATCAAAAAGCCAACTCCTTGAAATTATAAGGGGTTGGCTTCTTTTTTTAGAAAGTTGCAATTTTCCTATTTAAGAATTTTTATGAAAAGACGATAAAACAAAAGAGTCTATTAATACTTAATCTGGAAAGAGAGGGACTTAAATGAGATTGAGGAAGTTGCTTCTTGTTGTGATGGCTTTTTTACTGCTCATCGGAAATGAGGGGCTTATCTCGGTTTTTGCCGAAGGGGACAATGATCCCACTCTGAGGGTGGCCGCTGGTGCGAAACCGTATTTGCTGTCCGAAGAATTAATAGGGCCCGGGTTGCTTCAGCCGCCGGGGCAAGATCTCGAAGCAGTCGAATCTCCGGCTTTGCCTGAAGGGCAGTCCGTGACGGACAGCGTTTACCGCGCCCTGCTTGCGGTGGAGAAAACGGAGCTGGTGATCCATCCGGGAGAAAGCGTCCGGTTTACGAACGACTCTGGCGGTTATATCGCCATAACTGCGGATGCTAAGCCATCGAATGGTATTTGTTACGACTATGTCTCATACAACAGCAATGGAAAGGTAGTTTCTGAGGATATGTGCTCTACCGGGACTGTCGGTATGCAGGATGGCTATACTTCGGTCATTACCGTGGACTACGACCAGCCACTTACTGTCAAATTTAAACCGGAATTAACTTACAGTTATTCTTCAACTCCAGCTTTATTGAAAAAATCACTAGTTCGTGGAGAAAACTATATTTTTTCCAACCAAGGCGACGCAGCCAGAAGTATCATGAGCGATGCTTCAACTTCAAAAGAAAAAAGTTATGACTATGCGATTTATAAAGACGATGGCTCTTTAGTCAGCTCTGGTTTAGACTCGGTGTCCAAACCTATACTCGGCGTTGGAAACGAAATTGTTCTGACGGGGGCTTCAAACAATCCGGTAACGGTCGCGGTTCCTTACGAAGGCTATTCTGGTTATGAAAGTGACGAACCCGCTTACGATAGCGTTTTACTGAACTCGGGGGAAAGCTATAAATTTACCAATGTAGGCACAAAATCCGACCGGATCGAACATTCCGGGTCAACCAAAGATAAATTTGACTACGTTGTTTATAACGAGGAAGGCACGGAAACCTCCCGGGGAACGAATACTACTACTCTGCCCCAGGTAGCTGTAGGAAGATACGCTGTGGTTACACTTCTCACCGAAAATCCGGTTCGTGTGGGGGCTCCGTATAGAACATTTATGAGCGGAGGCCGGGAAGATGATGCGATTACGCGGATAACGTTATCCCCTGGAGTGTCTTACAAGTTTACGAATAACGGAACGCTTCGCAATCCGATTAAAAACAACGCGAGAAAGGTAGACGGTTTGTACGATTACACGGTTTTTGAAGCGGATGGCAGCTATTCCTCCGAAGGGTTTGACTCCATCAGCACGCCTTGGTTGCCCGCAGGCGGTTTTGCAATTATTACCGTACAAGGCACAGCTGCTGTTACCTTTGACTATACCGACGACTTTTCCGCCGATCCAAGCGATGAGTCTTCACATTTCAGAATGACTCTCTCGCAAGGCGAAAGTTATGAGTTCAAGAACATCACTTCGTCCGCGCGGTATTTACGCAGTAATGCGACAAAGGACAATCGTTTTGATTGGGTGGAGTATTATCCTGACGGAACGCAGCAAGGCAAGCGCGAAAATACGTATACCAACCCTCAGGTGTCCGGGGGCAACTCAATTGTGGTCACGACCGTGTCCGCTCCGGTGACCTTTGGCGCGAACTATCGCCTGTTCTCCTGGAAGGACAAGCCGGGTGAAGCGATCTCCAAGCAAGTCATCCATTTGGGAGAATCCTATAAGTTCAGCAATACGGGCTCCAAGCTGATCACAATAAACAGCGACGCAGGCGAGGTGGGGGGCAAGTATGATGTCGCCGTCTATAGTGGTGACGGAAGCGTCCACAGCGTCACGTTTGAAGAAACTGGAAATGTGTCGATTCCCGCCGGGGGATACGCGATCCTCACTGGGGAATCGGCAATTCCAGTGACGATCTCTTACACGGATACGTTCACCGTTGTCCCTGCGGAGCACCCGGCTTTGCTTAGAGCAACTGTGGCTCCGGGAGACTCGTACACCTACGTAAACATCAGCGATGAGACAGAAAACTTGTACAGTAATGATACCGCTACGAACGAGTTTGCTTATGTCATCCGGCGTCCGGACGGCACCGTTTCTAGCGATGGCCCGGGCCGCCATACTTATGTGCCGGTTCAGGCAGGTTATTCCGTTACGGTAACGCCGCTCACATCCTCCATCACTTTCGGAGGGGTGTATACCTCATTCACGGGTAAACCGGACGAAAATCAAATGGTGAAGCAGGTCATCCGTCTGGGGGAATCTTATAAGTTCAGCAATACGGGCTCCAAGCTGATCACAATAAATAGCGACGCAGGCGAGGTGGGGGGCAAATATGATGTCGCCGTCTATAGCGATGACGGTAGCGTCCACAGTTCCACGTTTGAGGAGAAGGGAAATGTGTCGATTCCAGCCGGGGGGTACGCGATCCTCACTGGACAATCGGTAAACTCGGTGACAATCTCCTATATGGATCCGGTCACAGTAACCCCCGCAGATCATCCGGCCCTGCTGCGAGCGACTGTAGCCCCAGGTGCTTCATACACCTATGTCAACACTAGTAATGAATTGGAACGCTTATACAGTAATGCAACCACGGCGAACAGGTTTGCTTATGTCATCCGACGTCCGGACGGCACCGTTTCTAGCGATGCCCCGAGCCATTATACTTATGTGTCGGTTTCAGCAGGCTACTCCGTTACGATAACGCCGCTCACATCCTCCATCACTTTCGGAGGGGTGTATACCTCGTTCACGGGCAAGCCGGACGAAAATCAAACGGGGAAGCAGGTCATCCGTCTGGGAGAGTCTTATAAAGTCAGCAATACGGGCTCCAAGCAAATTAAGTTAAATAGCGATGTAAGCGAAGTCCAGGGCAAATATGATGTCGTCGTCTATAGCGAAGATGGCAAAGTGTACAACAGCGTATTCGAGGAGACGAAGAATGTGACGATTCCCGCCGGGGGATACGCGATCCTTACTGGTCAATCGACAAACCCGATGACAGTATCCTATACGGATCCGGTTACTGTAGCTCCCGCAGATCATCCGGCGCTGCTGCGAGCGACCGTGAACCCAGGCAGTTCGTACACCTATAAAAATGTCAGCAAGCAAACGGGGTATTTGTACAGTAATGCTAGCGCGACGAACAAGTTTGCTTATGTCGTCCGGACCCCAGACGGTACCGTTTCTAGTGATGCCCCGAGCAACCAATTTTCGGTTGCGGTTCGTGAAGGCTACTCCGTTACGGTAACACCGCTTACGGCCTCCCTCACTTTTGGAGCGGTATACACCTCGTTCACGGGGATGCCAAGCGAGAATCCCATAGCTAAGCAGGTCATCCGTCTGGGAGAGTCTTATAAAGTCAGCAATACGGGCTCCGAGCAGATTAAGTTAAATAGCGATGTAAGCGAAGTCCAGGGCAAATATGATGTCGTCGTCTATAGCAAAGATGGCAAAGTGTACAACAGCGTATTCGAGGAGACGAAGAATGTGACGATTCCCGCCGGGGGATACGCGATCCTTACTGGTCAATCGACAAACCCGATGACAGTATCCTATACGGATCCGGTTACTGTAGCTCCCGCAGATCATCCGGCGCTGCTGCGAGCGACCGTGAACCCAGGCAGTTCGTACACCTATAAAAATGTCAGCAAGCAAACGGGGTATTTGTACAGTAATGCTAGCGCGACGAACAAGTTTGCTTATGTCGTCCGGACCCCAGACGGTACCGTTTCTAGTGATGCCCCGAGCAACCAATTTTCGGTTGCGGTTCGTGAAGGCTACTCCGTTACAGTAACGCCGCTCACGTCCTCCATTACTTTTGGAGCGGTATACACCCTGTTCACGGGGATGCCGGGTGAAAATCCGGCGGTAGGGCAAGTAACTTTAACGAACAATGAAAGCTATTTGTTCACCAACTTGGAATCTTCCGCGCAGACCTTGATGACGGATGCAAAGGCCGCGATTCCGGCGCTGTATGATTACGCGATCTATGGTACGGACGGAAAGCCGGAAAAAGCGGAGTTCGATCAGGACGGCAACTTGTCCGTTCCCGCAGGAAATCAGGTCGTCGTTACGGTAACTACGGCTAACCCTGTTACTTTTACCTACGGACAAGCCTTTGAGGCCAGTCCAAGTGCAGAACCTGCGCTGCTGAAAAAAACGTTGGAAACGAATCAAAGCATCGGCTTTAAAAACAAAAGTGCTTTTGAAGCTAAGCTTACGACAAACGCCAGCACGTCGTCCGGCCATTATTTCGACTACACGATCTTTGACTCAAGCGGAGCTGTGGTGCGGCAAGGAGAACAAACGGTGACTTCCTATGGCGTACCTTCCGGCGGAAAAATACAAGTCAAGACGACATCGGCGAATCCTGTGGTTTATGCGGCGCCTTACCGGATATTTGAATTCGCCGAAGCTCAGGAGCACATATTTGAAGAGCTCCAGCATCGTCAACTGCTTGACGTTAAGAAGGCCGCCGGGGAAAACGGTTATTACCGGTTTGTCGCTCCTGAAGCCGGGCGTTATCGCTTTGTGACGAAGGAAATGAACAATTTCGCCCAGCAGCCGGTTTTGACGCTGTATGACCGTCCGGATCTGCTGGAACCGATAGGCTCCAGTGAACAAGCCGCGCAGGAGTTCGGCATCGACTATACCGTGCTGGAAACCGATTTGACAAGCGGGCAAATCGTGTACCTGAAGCTGTCGGAAAAGAACGGGCTTCCGTTAGAACTGCAATTGATCGTATCGATAATGACGATCGTCCCGGAAACGAAACTGCAATACAGCCTGGACGGGAAGCTTCTGCAAATGACTTTTCCGACCGGAGACAAATTGATTTACGAGTATGACTCCAAAGGCAACCTGATGCAAAGAGTGAAAAAAGTGTATCCGTTCTAAACGGTTGGAACAACTAGGTTGGCTATAAAACAATCGAGGTGATATGGATGTTGAAAAAAGTCATGAGCCTGATGTTATGTCTGGCTCTGTTCACCACGGGACTAGTGGAAACCGCAGTCTATGGGGCTGAGAAAAACAACCGTGAAACGGCACCATCTTCATCAACGGCTCCAGAAGAGATCCTGACGGTTTCCGGCATAATGAAAAAATACGGCGTCAGTGAAACCTGGATGGATGAGCAACTATCCAAAGGATACACGCTGTACCAGATCTACACGGCGCTGAAAAACGGGAAAGGAAGCTATGAAAAGGCTGTTTCCCGGTTTAATGTAGTGCGCAACATCGGAAATAGTCCGGAGCTGCAGAACTCTACCGATAGGGGGAACAGCGGCTCCACATTGACCGCGCCTTCGGATGAGGCTGTGCAGCCACTGCAAGCGTCGGCCTTAGCCTCCGACGTTGATCAAGCAGCACTGGAGCATATTTCCCTGCAGGATGAGTCTTCCCAATACGAAATTAGCTATGGCGAAGACTCGATTTCTCCGGCTACAGGGGATATGAAGCTGCGGTATGCGGATTTTTCCCTGCCGGGAGTTCTCCCGTTCACACTGATCCGCACCTACGACAGTGCGCGGGCGAATGAGGAAATCGGAGTGGCGCTGGAGAATGGCGCGTATGTGAATCAGGCCCGCGAGCGCAGAGAAGAACGCGATTCGGCTTTGGGCCGGGGCTGGAGATGGGAACTGCCCTTAATCGAGGTTCGGGATGATTCACGGATTCTGGATTTTCCCGGTATCGGGCGATATAACCTGTCTGCCGATTTGAAGCTGGAAGGGTATCTGTGGAACGATCTTAAGCTGACGAAGGATACGGCCAAAACGGTCGGCGGACTGACCAGCGAAACGAAGGTGTCGGTGCTGAACGGGAACCAGTATTATTTCAGTTCTTCCGGCCACCTGATTCTGATTGCCGATAACTACGGAAACCAGGTTGAATTGCATTACACTGCCCACGGCAATGGGACCGTTCTGTCCCGTATCGTGAATAGCGACGGCAATGAACTGGCTTTCACGTATACGGGGAACCGGGTAACGGTAACCCAAAAGGGTACGGACAGAAAGATGGAATACTACACGGCAGTTGATGACGATCAGCCGATTCTATCTGAGGTTAAAGATGCCTTTGGACTTAGTACGAAATATTTTTACTATTATCCAGAATCCCGGTTTAACTTTTTGGCGGCGCTTAAAGATCAGGAGGAGCAGCAGCCCGTTAAGCACTCGGCACTGCTGCTCCGCATCGTTCATCCGAGTTCGGGGATGACGGAATTTGACTATACGCCGTTTAGTAAGCAAATCGGGGAGTACGCTACCGACTTTGTATTCAAAGCGAATCTGCGTAAGGATGTCTATTCCACGACGCTAGGGGATGAAGTCCTTCAGCGGCTGACGTTCAGTTATTCCGGTGAAGATCTGACGAGCTTCGGACAAGCGGCATCGTGGACGACTACGGTGGCAGCTCCCAGTTCCAAAGATACGCTTAAGTTTGGCAAGGCTTTTCAAGGAAGTGGCCAGCCGGATATTCATTACTTGAACGAGCGAGTAAGCGCTGACGGCGTCACGCAGTACAAGCAGCAATATACTTACGATGACATGACGGGCCGGAATCTGCCTGCGGAGGTTACGGAGAGCTACCTGCAGGGCGGCGGCGAGTCGCAGCCTCTATCGGTTACTTACAAATATAATGATCAAGGTCTGATTTTGTCGGAAAACTGGAGTACCGGGCAGGAAACCGTATACGAGTATGCCACGTCGGCTGAATCGTATTTCTGGGCCTTGCCGAAACAGGTGCAGACGAAAATCAGCGAAGGGCAAAAACGCTTTGAAACCGTAAAGTATAACGATCAAGGGAGCGTTTTGCAGTCTGCCATAAGGGAAAACGGGGCAAGCGGCAAACTGCTGGCCCAGACTGATTTCGAATATGATGCTTACGGAAACGTCACCGCTTCGAAAATCAAAGATGATAGCCGGGTGAATACCGTAACTTACGCCTACGGGTCTCCTTATGGCAAACATTTGTTGACGGGGCAATCGATAACCGTCAGTTCGGTCATCGGAACGCCTTCCGTTTCGAGCCAAAAGTTTACTTATTCGCCTGCAGGGGAAGTGCTGACGGCCGAAGACGAAGCGGGAGCGGTCACTACTTACTCGTATGATGCGGCTGGACGAATGGTAAAAGCGTTGTATAGCGACCAAAGCACGACAACCGTGAAGTATGATGATGTACTGAATACTGTAACCACGACGGGACCGGAAGGCATCGTTACCGTAGAAAGATACAATCCGTTGGGGCTGCTCAGGCAAGAGACCGTGGACGATGCTCTGTTTACGTATGCTTATGACGAAGAGGGGAACTTGAAAGAAGCGACCGATGCGGAGCAAAATAAAACAAAATACGCTTATGACGGGTTTGGCCGCCTAACAGGTACGGTTTATGCTGATGGTTCCCAAGACGCGACGGCATATGATATGGTGAACCGTACTGTAACTTATACGGATCCGGCCGGCGTGAAGAACCGTCAAAAATTGGACTTGCTCGGAAATGCGCTGGCCGTGGAAGAATGGAAGAACGGAACATATACACCGCTGCAGCAAGCTGTTTATGACCTGGCCGGGAATGCGGTATCCGTTACCGACGGAAACGGGCAGCAAACCGTATACAAATACGATGCGCTCGGGCGGATTTTGTCCGTGACCGATCCGGAGCAGCGTACCACGGAATATAAATACAGTCTGGCAGGGAATTTGATCGCCATCCAGTACCCGGACAACAGTTATGTGCAGAAAGAATATAACGAAGCCGGGCAACTGATTCGCCAAAGCAATGAGGAGCATAAAGCGGAACTTTTCTATTACGATACCCGAGGCAATCTGACAAAGTCGCTGGACCATGCAAGCCAGTTAACGGAGTACGAGTATAACAGCGATAATCTGCTGACGAAGATTCAGGCTCCGGATCAGCAAATCCAGTACACGTATGATACGATGGGACGCCGTACGGGGATGACCGACAGCACGGGCAGCACGACGTATGACTATAATCCGTCGGACGGCTCGCTAACTGGGATTCATTATCCGGATGGTACGCGCATCGATTATACCTATAACAAGCAAATGCGTACGGGATATACGCTGACGGATGCCTCCGGCAAGGCTGCCGGCGCAAGTTACACGGTAAATGAAATGAACCGGGTCAGCGCTTTGGATGTGCTTCTTCATGTGTCGGGATCCAAACAATCGACGCTAGCAGCTAAAGCGAACGCATCAGGATCTCTCGACCGGATCACGTTTAACTACAAGGCCAACGGACAGCTGGAGAAGGGAGCCTCGGGCAACGGACCGAGCACGTCCTTTAGCTATAATGGATATGATTTGACGGGGATGACGGTAAACGCAGGCGCTGCGGCGAATGCGAAAAGAGCGGCAGCACTTGCGGAAAGCGAAATTGCCGAATCCGAAACGCCAGAGAGTTCGGATTCCAAAGCTAAAACAGATAGCTCTACAACAGTAACCGAGGCGACTTACGCCTTTTCCAAGCTGAATGCAGCCACCGGTCATGAGTTTACGTATGAATACGACCTGAACAAAAATATTATCGGCCGGACGCAAAACGGAGCGGCGGATACGTTTACGTACGATCCGCTCAATCGAATTAAGATCGAAACTGGTTTAGACATCAACAAAAAATACAAATACGACGAGCGTGGCAACCTGATGGATGTAGAAGGCCGATCGCTTCGCGGGCTAACGAATGCGAACTACACTTTCGACAGTTTGAACCGTTTGACGAAGGTGAAAACCGAAGACGGAACCGAAGTCATCTATACTTACAACGGTGACGGCCTGCTGTACGAACGTGTGGCAGGAGAAAAGCGAACCCGTTATTATTATGATGAGGGAGCTAAACTGATCGCCGAAGCCGACGTCAGCAGCGGAACGCCAAACGTCACCTATACCTACATTTACGATTTAAGCGGCCGACTGTGGTCCCGCGTTGACCAGGCTACGGGACAAGTCCAGTACTACCAGCTTAACGGCCACGGTGACGTCGTCGGCCTGACCGATAGCCAAGGCAACCAGTTCAACACCTACACCTACGACATCTGGGGCAACCCGGAAACCGAAGTAGAGACGGTTCCTAACGTGTTCCGTTATTCGGGAGAGTATTGGGACAACACAACGGATTTGCAATACCTGCGCGCCCGTTGGTATGACCCGAATGCGGGAAGATTCGTGTCGAAAGATTCATTCGAAGGAAGTATTAACAATCCGTTGAGTTTGAATCGATATTCGTACGTTGAGAACAATCCGTTGATTTATGAAGATCCTACGGGTCACTATATCATGCCCATGGCGCCGACTCCTTCGTTAACCTGTGCTGTAGACATGAAAAATTGTAAGACGAACCTTGACGCACAGGTCAAGGGGGGCAAAGCGGCCTTTGATACCGTGTATCTGGACGACGCCAAAACTTTAATGAGTAATGAAGCAAGTAATCTCGAAAAAGGGCTGGTACTTTCTCAGTTTTTACCTACAATTAAGTTTATTAAAATGTACAAGAAAACGGAAAAGGTTGTTGATTCAAGTAAGGATGTTATTAAATATACGAAAACAATAGAAAAAGCATGCAACTGTTTTACAGCAGGAACCAAGGTTCTTACAGACGAAGGGGAGAAGAATATCGAAGACATTAAGGTCGGAGATAAGGTTCTCGCCAAGGATGAGAATAACCCTGATGGTGAATTGGCTTATAAGGAAGTAGCGGCTTTATACCGTAACCAACGTGATGATATAATTGAAATACATGTTGGTGAGCAAATCATCGAAACGACAGATAACCATCCGTTTTGGGTTGAAGGCAGAGGGTGGGTCTTAGCCGATGAACTTCAAGTGGGCGACAAACTCCAAAAGGCTGACGGAAGCAACTTGATGATTGATAAGGTCGAGTTTGTTAAACTTGATGATCCTATTACGGTTTATAACTTTACGGTTGCGGACTTCCATACGTATTATGTGACGGATATTGGAATTTGGGTGCATAATACGAATTGCGTAAATGTTATCTCGAATATCAAAGATAAACGTCTGGTTAAAGCTGCTGAAAAGATGGGAGAAAACAAGAGAATACAGAGTGAAGCAGACGCATTAGTGACGCGTTTGCAACAAGGAAACACAAATCCTGGTAAAGGTAACAATTCTTTGGGTTTCGGCGGTATACATGAACTTCGAGGCGATAACGGAGCGCGAGTATATTTTAGAAATACTAGCAATGGTGTGGAGATTGTTGCCAAGTCATCTAAAGCTAATCAGGACGAAGTAATTCGTGTATTACGTGATTTATATGGAAAATAAGATGATTGGAGTTTGCGATGAAAATCATAAATATTGAATACCCTTTGTATTATGACGGCTTAGATAAAGAAAATGGGAACATGGATATTTTCGTTAAACTTGATGATGGGATGACATACACCATGGTGGTTACTACACCTAATAATTACTATTGGTATATGGACAAGGAAGGTCTTGATTATATTCCAGCTTCACCTCCAGATATTATTGTAAGAAGTTTGGATAAGGAAATAGTGGAGAAGGCACTTCAAACTTATATTCAAGACAATGCCTATTGGCTAAAACTATATTTCCTTGCAGGTGAAAGCAACGGTGTATTCGATGAAAAGCAAATGGACAGAATGATACAGAAAATCAGAAAATCTAAAGAAGAGATATTTGGTTCTGAATAAAGTAATGTCGATACTAAAACCTTGAGGGCGGCAATCCTCAAGGTTTTCTTTTACCCCCACCCAGCGCCGAGTGATTCGGGCGGTAAGTCCCGAAAGAACTTAACCCTCATCACACCTGAATGATATTCCTCTTATATGCCTGTACGCGCATGCAATGCTTGAGAAATATAACCTTTAATATAATCCTCTAATCTCGAAAAAGCCCAATGTCATCAGTTACCATCATGTTAACGTGATGATATTATTAAATTGCATGTTGGGGAGCCAATCAACAAGACAACCGACAACCATCCGTTTTGGGTCGAAGGAAAAGGGAGGGTCTTCGCAGATGAACTTCAAGCAGGCGACAACCTCCAAAAGGCTGACGGAAGCAATCTGACGATTGACAAGGCCGAGTTTGTTAAATTGGATGAGCCAGTAACGGTTTACAACTTTACAGTTGCGGACTATCATACGTATTGTGTAACGGATATTGGGATTTGGGTGCATAATACGAACTGCTTCATTAGGAGGATATATCAATTTTAATGAGGCACCATCATACGTGCAAAATACGATTACAACAATTAGGAACACTGGCAGTGCCCCACAAGGATGTGTAGGAGGCCGAACATTTAATAATCGAGGCAATAATGGAGAGATGAAACTCCCTACAACTACAACCTATAAAGAATATGATGTTCATCCTTATCAACAGGGCGTAAATAGAGGGACTGAGTAGCTCGTGATAGGTGATGACGGCATAGTTTACTATACAAATGATCATTATAAGACATTTGTTAAAATTAAGTAGGAACGAGGTCAGTGAGTATATGATTGCTAACAATTTGAATGTGACTTTAGGTCAACCGCACTTCTATATTAAGATAGGTGACCAATCAGACTTTACGAACTTACTATGGGATTGTATAAAGGTTAATAATAATATTAAATTAATTGCCAAATTGGTACGGGGAACAAAATGTAATACAGTTGAAAAATTATTTGATGAGTTTTCTGCTGTGCTTCAGTTCCCTTGGTATTTCGGGGAGAATTGGGATGCTTTTGAAGAGTGCATAAACGATCTTGGGTGGTTCAATGCCGATGCTTATGTAATATTCATTAGTAATTCAGAGTCTCTTTTAGAGTTAACCAATAAAAATCTTGATACATTCTTAAATATATTGAAGACCACTACTTATGAATGGGAGAAGGGGAGGGACTTTGGAGCCATGAAGACATCTCCCACACCATTTAATATTGTATTTCATGGTACCGGAAGTAAAGAGCAGGAGATTATCGTTAGATTTCGAGAAGTAGGGATCAATTTAGAAAGATTGTAACAAACGTGAGGCCTTGGGGGATATTTACCCCGAGGTCTTCTATATACTTTAGTCACCCAGTGCCGAATAATTCGGACAACGTGACCCCAAAGAACTTGACCCTCATCCTCCCCGTATGGTGCTTCGCTAAGATGGTTTGTACGCACATGTAAGATATTGAAACATATTCACCTTTATTACTATTCTTTAGCCATGCAAAAGCGCTATAAGGACATATTGGAAAAAGGATATTGGAAAAAATGACTTGAATATAAGGCACACGGCGATGAATTCTTGAGATATATTTATGGATAAAAATATTCAGTTAAAGGAGAGGTTATATGCTCGAAAAACTTATTAATGTCTTTAAAGGTAATTCAATCCAAGATATTTATTTGCTTGGTTTTGTAGACATTGAAGATGGGCGCGCGGACTTTTGTCCTGATATGCGTTATTATTATTTTGAAGTTGGCGAGAAGTATATCGAATTTGAATCAATTGACCAATACTCAAAACTAAGTGTGAAGATAGTTGATTCAATACGATATCAATTTGAAATTGATGAGGATATGTTTCCGTGCAAGACGTCAGTGAGTCAAATTATATTGACTGACTCGATGTCTGTCAAAAATACTGTTAAGAGTATCGTTATAAACGGTTTAGATTTGAAAGATAAAGAACAAATTATCTGCGATAGCCTTCAGTTAAACTTGAATAATGGACAAGAATTGTTTTTTGACCCATCTTTTTATTTTGGTATAAACATCGGTGGGGCAGAACAACGGAAGTTTTGGATTGAGAACCTTGCAGAAAACACAAAACCTGATGAATTAGTAATTGAAGTTTAAATTTGCTACTGGCCATGAGGAGACAAGCCTCAAGGTCTTTCTTTTATCTCTACTCAGTGCAAAAAGAATTGGGACTAAATAAGAACGTATGATTGCATCCTAAAAGTTGAGATGCTATAATATTCCTGTAAAGATGATTTTCACCCCTACACTCCCCTATTGCTGGAGACAAGGGTTTGCCCGCCGCTCAACTTTGATCTTCACAAAGTCACTTCGAGTAGGGCGTTTGTACCGAAAGGACAAGCCAGTGCAGTACCTCTCCTGCGAACTTCCGTCAGATGAAGACTGGATGTGAAGTGAGGATAAAGCAGGATAAAAGGCGAATGCCACCTGATTCCGAAACTCCCTTTGCCGGAGACGAGGAACGACGAGAACCGAAAGGCTCTGATAAAAGCAGTTACCCGCGCATGCACATGCGCCCTGAAAATTGAATGAAGTGTTTTTAAAAGCCGATTCTTGCATGGATCATTTCATGCCGGGATCGGCTTTTTTGCATTTTATAAAAAAATTGAGAGGATGATCCGAGTATGTTTAGACGCTGGTTTAAAAAAGTGAAGAATGTTGATTCTGCAGGTCCGACAAATAGCA
The DNA here is from genome assembly GCF_046567315.2 of Paenibacillus lacisediminis. NCBI lineage: Bacteria > Bacillati > Bacillota > Bacilli > Caryophanales > Paenibacillaceae > Paenibacillus > Paenibacillus lacisediminis. Next base: position 310,303 of record NZ_JBKIAX020000005.1, read on the forward strand.
GTTCAAGTCATATTCCCAATAATGAGGAATGGCTGGCGCTTAAACGAAAATGGGAAAAGTCCAGGCTTGAACAGAGTCAACAGTTGCTTATTCAGGAAGGAGTCGCTTCTATGCAGAAAGTGAAAGAGACTCTTGAAGAAGCATTATCATTATTAGACGATGCTTGCATTGAATCGGAAGGTCCGTTAAGAGTGAAGCTGCATCAAATCTGGAGCGAGTTGGACGAACTCGTAAAGACTTATATGGGTGAATAATTCAAAAAAAATGACTACGACCTGTCTGATGGCTCGCTAACCGCGATTCATTATCCGGATGGAACGCGCATCGATTATACCTATAACAAGCAAATGCGTACGGGATATACACTGACGGATGCCTCCGGCAAGGCTGCGGGTGCAAGTTACACGGTAAATGAAATGAACCGGGTCAGCGCTTTGGATGTGCTTCTTCATGTGTCGGGATCCAAACAATCGACGCTAGCAGCTAAAGCGAACGCATCAGGATCTCTCGACCGGATCACGTTTAACTACAAGGCAAACGGACTGCTGGAGAAGGGAGCCTCGGGCAACGGACCGAGCACGTCCTTTAGCTATAATGGATATGATTTGACGGGGATGACGGTAAACGCAGGCGCTGCGGCCAATGCGAAAAGAGCGACAGTACAGGCGGAAAGCGAAGTTGCCGAATCCGAGACGCCGGAGAAATCGGACTCTAAGAAGGCCGAAACAGCTCGCTCTGCGACGGCAACCGAGGCGACTTACGCCTTTTCCAAGCTGAATGCAGCCACCGGTCATGAGTTTACGTATGAATACGATCTGAACAAAAATATTGTCGGCCGGACGCAAAACGGAGCGGCGGATACGTTTACGTACGATCCGCTCAATCGAATTAAGATCGAAACTGGATTAGACATCAACAAAAAATACAACTACGACGAGCGCGGCAACCTGATGGATGTAGAAGGCCGATCGCTTCGCGGGATAACGAATGCGAACTACACTTTCGACAGTTTGAACCGTTTGACGAAGGTAAAAACCGAAGACGGAACCGAAGTCAGCTACACTTACAACGGTGACGGCCTGCTGTACGAACGTGTGGCAGGAGAAAAGCGAACCCGTTATTATTATGATGAGGAGGCCAAGCTGATTGCAGAGGCTGACATCAGCAGCGGAACGCCAAACGTCACCTATACCTACATTTACGACCTAAGCGGCCGTCTGTGGTCCCGCGTCGATCAAGCTACAGGCGAGGTGCAATACTACCAGCTTAACGGTCACGGCGATGTTGTTGGCCTGACGGACAGCCAGGGCAACCAGCTCAATACCTACACCTACGACATCTGGGGCAATCCGGAAACCGAGGAAGAGACGGTTCCTAACGTGTTCCGTTATTCGGGGGAATACTGGGATAACACAACGGATTTGCAATACCTGCGCGCCCGGTGGTATGACCCGAATGCGGGAAGATTCGTGTCGAAGGACCCGTACCAAGGCAGCATCGGTAATCCGCTCAGTTTGAATCGGTATTCGTATGTAGAGAATAATCCGTTGATTTATACTGACCCAAGTGGGCATTTCAAATGGAAACCCTATGATGTCCAGGAACTTACACTCTTACTGGATGACGCCAGGGTGAAAACAGAATTCAGCAGAAAAAATAAAAATTATCAGTTATACAAGGATACCATATGGGATCGCTACAACTTTGAATCCTTCATGGATGAAAACCAGTACAGCTACTTATATGACCTGGTAACAGGGACAAGCGCCTATAACAACAATGCTGGAACTGCAGTTTGGGCTAGAGAACAATTAGCAAGTGCATATTTTAAATCGAAAGAGGCAGAATATGTCGCAGCCCTTGCCCTTACAATGGCAGGAGGCATAGGTAACAGAACTATAGTTAAGAGTAATCAAGGTAAGAAGATGACTTCTAACAATACTAAATTGGGATGCAACTGTTTTATTGGTGGCACTAAGGTTCTGACAGACGAAGGGGAGAAGAATATCGAAGACATTGAGGTCGGAGATAAGGTTCTCGCCAAAGATGAGAATAACCCTGATGGTGAATTGGCTTACAAGGAAGTAACAGGTTTATACCGTAACCAACGTGATGATATTATTAAATTGCACGTTGGGGAACAAATCATCGAGACGACCGACAACCATCCGTTCTGGGTTGAAGGTAAAGGTTGGGTCTTCGCAGATGAACTTCAAGTAGGCGATAAACTCCAAAAGGCTAATGGAAGCAACCTGACGATTGACAAGGTAGAGTTTGTTAAATTGGATAATCCAGTAACAGTTTACAACTTTACGGTTGCGGACTACCATACGTATTATGTAACGGATTTAGGGATTTGGGTGCATAATACCAATTGCTTTAGCGGTTCGGGGGCTGACTTAGCCAATTTAGCAAGAAATTCTAAAAAGATAGACGGGTTACAAGGTATGACTGTTTCTGCTAATTTAGTGAATGAAGCGGCAAGTAATTTCGTCGGTAAAGGTGCTAAGATACAGAAGATTGATGGAGGTATGTGGTATGTAAGTAAAGATGGGCTAAGTAGAGTAAGAACAGGTCAAAAAGCTAAAGGTACTTATGAAGCTAACTTTGAGACCCTTGACTCAAAGGGGAACGTTTTAACGAATTACCATGTTCAGATTAAATAATATTGGGATTTTTGCATAGGGAGGATTCTATGATAACACCTGTACTAAAAAGGATATTAGTGAGTAGTGAACCACAATCCGAAAATGATTTTGTTGTTCCTGCAATTGCGGATATTGGTTCTAAGGATTTTGAAGGAGTGGACTATTTTTATTTCAGAATAATGACACCTACAAGACTAGTTACTATTTTAGAAGAAGATAAGATTTTAGATGGGAGGGCTACATTTATTGTCAATGAATTTGATTTGGCACTAGTGGAAAAGGAAATCAATAAAATTTTGGAGGATTGTATTCGTCCTACTTGGGATGAAGTAGCAAAGGCTATTAACCGCCATTTGAATTGGGAATACGATAACATCCAGTACGAGACACTTGATGAAGCAATGGCAAGATTGAACAAGACTAAATGATTTCAAAGACCTTGAGGGAGTTAACTCCTTAAAGGTCTTTCTTTTTACCCCCACCCAGAGTCGAATGAATCGGGCGGCACATTTTGAAAGAACTTAACCCTCATCACCCCCGTATGAAATTCCCCCTGCCGAGAAAAATCATCGTGAGAGTAATGATTGGATTGACTTTTCGTCCTGACAATAATATATTATTGTCAGGACGAAAAGCGGGGTGAAGCCATGTCGTCCAAAAAGATGGGGCGTCCTCCATCTGACAATCCCAAAAGTGAAAAGATTGAGATACGTGTCGATCAGGAAATGCTGAGCAAGCTCGATGCTTCCGCCGAGAAGCTGAATACGACACGTTCAGATATCGTGCGCAAAGGGATTGAGATGGTGTATGACGATCTCCAAAAATAAAGAAGGAAGCGGCTCGTCCAACGAAGAACACTGCCGCTTCCTATCCCGCAATCGCTTTAATAAGCAGACTGCATAAATATCCTACCATGTGCAGGAATCTCATTCAAGCGATGCGATTACATTTATGGGAGGAATGAACATGAAAACGATTCTGGAAGCCCTGTACCGAGGGCAGCTTCATCCTGATGAGGCGATTGTGCCGTCTCATCCTGAATATCGTCCTTTAAGCCGACAAGTGGAAGCACAGACGGAGAAGTGGCGTGAACGATTGGGTGAGGATGCGTTTCGTGAGCTGGAGGAATATTTTGATCTGTGCGACAGTGTGGACAGCATGCATATAGAAGCTGCTTTTCTGCAAGGATTCAGGCTTGGAGCCAACCTGATAATTGAGGTCATGAGCAAACGAGAGGAGTTGGTTCCGAATGCAGCTTCGGGCATGTCATTATGATGACAAACAGCAACACATTGACAGTTATAGATGCGGACGGGACAATATACCGCTTCTACTGCTTTGAAATAGAAAATGCTCTCGATATGTAAACAGCAGAGAGTAATTGAAGCAGCAAGACGAGTTTCATATTGAAGAAATATTTGGGCCTGAGAATCTTGAAAAGGAGTTATCAAAATATCTTTCTGACTTCTCAAAAATGGATGTCGAATGGAAATGTGATAACCCACTATAACTTTGTATTAGACCTTGGGGATGGTAATCCTAATCCTCAAGGTCTTTTTTATGCCTCCGCCCAGTGCCGAAGAATTTTAGCAACGAAACTTTGGGAGAAGCTAAATTTCATATTCAGGTGGAAGGTGTCTTTTCCGTTTACAAATCCATAATCCAATCTTCGCATTGTCTTAACTGTAGGTTACTAGAATTAAGGATACAATACGCGATGGAGTGGGAGAACCGAGTCCGGTATGAAGGTGATGATCGTTGAAGACGAAATCTTGGTGCGGCTCGGTTTAAGGAAATCGATTCCATGGTCAACGCTTGGGATGGAGCTGGTATGCGAGGCCAAAGACGAAGAGGAAGCTTACGACATGTTCAAACGGCATCTTCCCGACATCGTGCTTGTCGACATCGCGCTTCCCAAGATGGACGGGCCGCAAAGTGATAAATGAAAAGCAACAATCGGACAAATCGGCCTCCTTTTAACATATAGAGATAAATAATCGGTTACTTCCTGTCATGTCCTCCCTGCCGCATCCCTCTTATAATCTGAATTGTCGAACAACAAGAAATACGAGGAGGAGTTCAAATGAACGCCGGCAAAATTGCCATGCGTACCCTGAAAGTATGGATTGCTGTTATCATCGTTTTTGTCTCGATCAGCCCCGGTATGAACACATTCGCCGCTGGGCCAGTTTCCGCGAACGGAGGTAATACCGGCAGCAATGGCGGCAAACCGCCAAAGAACCCTGTTCTGACGTTTCCCGTCATGAGCGATGCGCATGTTGGCATTGAGGATGTATCCGTAGATGGAGCAGCTAAATTTAAAGAAGCCTTAGCGGTCTATAACTCTCTTGCCAAATATGATGCCGTCGTGATCAACGGCGACCTTGTGGACAGCGGGACGATCGAACAGTACGACACGGTCATGAACATTTTGAATAAAAATAAAATAAAAGGGGCCAAGTCGATCATCATTCCCGGCAACCATGAATATTACGCCAGCGATGAATTTGGCGGCGATAAGTTTAAAGCGACGGAACGGTTTTATGATAAAACCGGTATGAACACAGGCGGAAACCATGTGGAAGCCGTGGACCCGCAGACGGAAAATGCGGGCGTTTTCTACGACACCTGGGTCAAAGGGTACCATTTTATTGTGATGGATCATGACCGAAGCGCCATGTCCGACGCCAAATACCGGTGGCTTGAGGAGAAGATCAGCACGGATCAGAAAGGGAAGAAGGCAGACCCTGCAAAACCGGTATTTGTGTTTACTCATTATCCGTACCGGGATACGACTTATGGCAGCGAAAGCGCAGGTTGGAAAAATCCGGCCGAGTATGCCAAATTTAAAACGGTCATGGACAAACATCCCAATGCCATGGTGTTTACCGGGCACACGCACTACACCCTGGAGCACCCCAATACGATCAACGCAGACGACGGTTTCATCCGCGTGAATGACGGCGCAACCGCGTTTGTGCAAGCGCACGGTTACAGCAACGACGGCGATATTTACTTGGACAAAAAATTATCGCAAGGTTTGCTCGTCAAGGTATATAACGACCAAATCGTCATCGAAAGAAGAGAACTTGACCAAGGGGGCGCCGTCATCGGAGAGCCTTACAAGATTAATTTGAAAGATCCCGTGAAATCGGCAAAACAATATTCGGCCGATACCCGGAACCCTGAATTCAAGACGGGGACGAAACCGACAGTATCTTCTGTCACCGCGGTATCCGCCATGCTCACATGGCCAAAGGCCGTAGACGATACTCGTGTAGATCATTATGAAATATACGCGAATGGTAAGCTGATCGGCGCGCCGCTCGTTATATCACCATATGCCGAGGCTCAGACCCATTCTTTTGCGGCAAAAGGTTTATTACCCGATACGGAATATGCCGTAGCTATAAAAGCGGTCGATGCGTTCGGAAAATCGTCGCCGCCGATAACCGCAGCCTTCAGAACAGCGGCTGCCCCAGCAGGTTACGACCCGCAGCAAGCGGATGTTCTGGACATGGATTTTACGGACATGGCGGGCAATGTCGTGAAAGATCGTTCCATCAACCAAAACGATGCGGTTCTCGAGAATAACGCCAAGGTAATTTAATGATTTTCCCCGTGAAGCAATGATATCATGTTGGTAGGTACTGATTGATCTCCTGCTAATCCCGGCAAAACGACACTAACCAACGAAGTCAGCAACATTGTGAAGATAACTAATTTCTTCCTCCTTTAATCCTCTTTTGATCATTTTTACATATTGGTTGTTCTGAGTAGCTGTCGCAAAATCCCTTAATGTCTCATAATAAAAAACGGCCTTTTTAAAAAATCGGCTGTTATCCGTTTCAAAGGATAATTGCAGCATATTTAAGCAGTTATCGATTGCACGTTTATATTCTGATTGATTTACAAAGTATACGATTAATTCATTGTATAACCATTTGTAAAGGCAAGTAATATCAATGATCTCGTGATTGATAGGTTTATTTAACTGCTCAATTTGTTTAGTAAATAAGCTTATCTCCTTATCCACTTTAAATTTATGCATATTTGCGGCTCTTAAAATACTTGTTAAGCCGGGGATGATTTCACCCTGATTTTCTTTAAGAAATTCCACATAGCTGTTAAGGATGTTGATATTTCCGGATAGCAACTCAACCTCATATCGATTGGGTAAAGCTATATATTTGAAGAACTCGACTTCATTTTTACCCTCATGGTCTTGAGGATTAAGCCAACTTAAATCAGAGTATTGTTGGATACATTGTTTAGATTCATCATATCTTCTCAATTCTTTTAACGCTGACCCTTTAATTAGTAAGCTATAACCGTAGTAGTAAATATAGGATTTCGTTGGTTTATAGCTTTCCAGGGTGATGTTCTTTGCACGTTTCAATAAATCATCGGAAAGCTGTATCAGCTTATCCCACAGTTCCAACGAATAACTCATTTTTAACATTTTAATAATGGTGTCAAGATCGAGGTAGTTAGTATCAATGTTGTCGTTAGCATATAACCCTGCTATAAATTCCATTCGTTTTCAACTCCCTATATCTACCATTTGTACAATATAGTTTACGGAGATTTTGAATTATAGTCAATATTGAATTATTGGTTCAATATGTGAAATCAATAAATATGAACAAAATAAGAAAAATTTACAACTCCATAATAACTTTCAAGCGGATATTTGATATCATGGCGGTGGAGTGTGATCGAATGGCTAAAATTTTGATCGTCGATGATGAGAGGGCAATCAACGACTTGATTGCTCTAAATTTGAAAATGGTAGGGCATGAATATATTCAATTATTCAGCGGAGAGCAAATTTCGGAGGTTTTAAATGAGACTCGTGTCGATTTGGTCATTCTGGATGTGATGTTGCCAGGGCTTGATGGATTTGAACTTATTGATCGGTTTGTGAAACGTGGGATTCCGGTAATCTTCCTGACGGCGCGAAATGGCGTTTCCGATAAAGTGCATGGCCTGGAGAGCGGGGCGGAGGATTATATCGTCAAACCGTTCGAAGCGGTGGAGTTGATCGCCCGGATCAATGTGGTGCTGCGCAGAAACCAGAAAAACACCACCGAATTCAGCCTGGACGGAACGACGGTGGATCTGGAGAAGCATATCGTGACGGTGAATGGACAGGCCGTGGAAATGACCAATAAAGAATTTCAACTGCTTGATTTTCTCGTTCAAAACAAAAATATCGCGCTCTCTCGCGAAAAAATCATTGAGCAGACCTGGGGCTTCGATTTTTATGGCGATACGAGAACCGTTGACGTGCATATCCAGAGGCTGAGAAAGAAGCTGAACTGGGAGCACTGCATCAAGACGGTGTATAAATACGGATACAGGCTAGAGGTGTAAAGGTGAAATTTTGGCAGAAAACGTATTTATGTGTGCTGTTGGTGTTCTTGATCGCTTTTGATCTTGGAGCCTATGCGCTGCTGCAAAAAAGCTACCAATTAAACGAGCAGATGGATATGTCCAGGGGTGTAAGCGAATATGAGAGCATCGAGCAAACATTAAGCTATATCCTGCGGGCTTTTGCCAACAATACCGGCAGTTCGGGCTATGAGATCGTCATTTCCGGGATCGCTCAAAATTATTATAAAGAGGGCATCCTGACCGAGGTTTATGATGGGGATCGGTTGGTCTTTTCCAATGCCTATCAGTTTGTGGGCGAGCGGGAAGAGCTGCAGGGAGGGCAGCGGGAAACTACATACAGGAAGCTTGACGGGAAGCTGTGGATCTTCGTAGGCGGCAGCATGGAGTTTAACGGGCTTAAGCTGGTCATATCAAGAAGCTCCGCTTATCTGCAGGATTATTATAATACCCTGCTCAACTATTTTATTGCCTTGAGTGTAGTCATTTCCTTGATTTTATCTGCTGTGCTTATTTTGCTGTTATTCAGGTTAACCGCTCCGGTCAGAAACCTGAACAATGGCGTAAGGGACATTGCGGCCGGTGCCTATCACGAAAGGGTCAAGGTCAAGGGAAGCGATGAGATCGCCGAATTGGCCCAGGATTTTAATAAAATGGTGGTCGCGGTATCCGCGAATATTGAAGCGATTCAAAAAGCGAGCGAAGAAAAAGAAAACTTCATCAATAACCTGACCCATGAGCTGAAGACGCCGATTACGGCGATCAAAGGATACAGCGAGTTTTTAAATCATGCCAACAGCACCGAGGAAGACCGCAGAATGGCGGTCGATTATATTCATGAGCATGTGGCCCGGCTGGATCTGCTGTCCGGAAAATTGATGGAGCTGCTGTATTTGAAGAACGAAGAGATTACTTTGCAGCCTGTGGAGATTGCACCCTTGTTTGCTTATGTGGAACAGATGGAACGGCATTATTTGGAGGCAAAACAGATCACGTTGGTGAAGGAGTGCGGAGCAGAGCGGATATATGGAGATCCCACCCTGCTGCAGACGCTGCTGATGAATTTGGTTGAAAACAGCATTAAGGCTTCTCACAATGGAGGGGAAATCCATCTGAAAAGCTATTCGCGGCAGCAGGGTATCGTTATTGAGGTCATGGACTATGGAAAAGGCATCCCGGATAAGGACATCGAAAAAATTACCGGGGCCTTCTATGTCGTAGACAAATCCCGTTCCAAAGAGCTGGGGGGGATCGGGCTGGGGCTGTCCATCTGCAGTCAAATTGCCCGGCTCCATCATGCGCAGTTGCACATTGAATCCAAAGAACGTGAGTATACGAAGGTGTCCGTTCTTTTTACAGCTTCGTTACAACTCGAACATTAGTCTATAATACGCCCCCCTCATAATGGCCTTGTAGCTACGAAATCCCAATCATTTTATGACGGAGGTATGAAAAATGAAAAAGAAGCTTTACGCAACAGCACTTACGGTAGGAGTAGCTGCCGCATTAATCGCAGGCAACGGGGCATTTTCCGCTTTCGCTTTTGCAAATGAGACAGCCCCGACGGTAAAGGTTACCGGTCAGCATCAGCAAACGGAGTTCGAGGGCGTATTCTCTGCGGTCCCTGCAACTAATACCCTAGGCCTCTCAGTCGCCCCTGAGAAAACAAGCGGGGATATGAGCGAAGACAAAGCGGTGGATATTGCAAAACAAGCGCTTGAGGAGAAATTCGATGTGTCCTTGGATGGCATGAAGGCTTTCCCGATCTTCTGCTCGAGAGAGGATATGGAAGGAACGTTTTATTTTGTATCCTTCATGGATATCCAGGTTGTGGATGCTCAGTGGGCCGTACCGGCTAAAAGCGGTAAAACAGTATCCAGTGAGACCGTCGCAGTCTCTGTCACAGGTAAAAACGACAAGGTGGATGTCTATATCGCATTTGTGGATTCCAAAACCGGCGAAGTTGTTTCCGCTGAAAAAAATCCGATAGCTGAAAAATGATACAGCAAGCGCCGACAGCGCCAGTTGATCCGGTCAACTAATACGGCCTTGCTGCAGTACCTGCGGGATCGCCATCCCCCGGAAATTCATCTACACTGGTAGAGTGGAAAATCACAAAAAGGCAATCTTCCAGGTCACCAGCGACCTAAAGATTGCCTTTTCTATTGCTAAAATTTAAGGATTCCGGTTGTATGCAGCAGTACCAGGAACACGAGAACCGGAGCGATATACCGCACCATGAACAGCCATACCCGGAACCAGCCCACTTTGAGCCCGGCGGCTTCCGCAGCATTTTTCCAGAAATATCCTACGAAGACTGTAGTAATGAGGCCGCCGATCGGCAGCAGAATATTCGATGTGATGAAATCGAGCCAGTCAAAGAACGTTTTACCGCCCATATCCGTGAATGCCGGTATGATTCCAAAGGACAAGACCGAAGGAAGTCCGACCAGCAGCACCAATATGCTGATGATTACTACCGACTTCACGCGTCCCCAGCCCCAACGGTCCATGACGTAGGATACGGGTACTTCAAGCAGTGAAACCGAGGAAGTTAATGCGGCTATCGCCAGCAGCACGAAGAACAGCCCGCCAAAGAATGCGCCCAGCGGCATCGCCGAGAATGCGGCAGGGAGCGCGATGAAGACTAGGGACGGACCCGCATCGGGCTCAATTCCGAATGAAGCGGTTGTAGGGAAAATAATTAGCCCCGCAATGAACGCATAGATCAAGTCTCCGGCTCCGATCGCGAGAGTAGCTGTACCAAGAGATTGACGCTTGTCCACGTAAGCTCCGTAGGTAAGCAGAATACCCATTCCGAGCGACAGCGAGAAGAAGGCATGTCCCAGCGCTACTAATGCCGCTTCCGGGCTTAATTTCGAGAAATCGGGCTGGAGAAAAAAGGATACGCCAGCTCCGGCTCCGGGCAAGGTTACGGCACGGATCATCAATACGATCAGGAGGATGATCAGGCCGGGAATCAGCACCTTGTTGAATTTTTCGATACCTCCGGATATCCCTTTGGCCACAACCCATCCGGTGATCAGGATGGCCACTATCTGCCAAACGATCGGCATGTAGCCTTGGGTAAACGAGCCGAATTGCCCACTATAGTCGGAATTGCTGTATAGCGCTCCGCTGAAGGACTGCACGGCATAATGGAGTGTCCACCCGGCAACGATGACGTAAAAGGTCAGGATAAGAAAAGGCGCGATCACCTGCAGCAAACCGAGACGGCCGAAGATTTTGGGCCCGCCGGCTTTCACAAAGGACGTAGCTGCACTGCCTCTGCCCGCCCGTCCGATAGCCAGTTCGGCCAAAAGCAAAGGCAAGCCGATCAAGATCAAACAGACGATGAACAGCAGAAAGAACGCGGCTCCTCCGTTTTCACCCGTAATATACGGAAATTTCCACATATTGCCCAGACCCACGGAACTTCCGATGGCGGCCAATATAAAACCAGTTGAGGAAAAACGATCGTTTCTTCCCTGCACTGGGTTATTTTGTGATGGTTTCATAGTGCTCCCCCAGTTTTATTTTTATAAACATCTTTTTATTATATTTCAAATTTCATAGAAAAGGGATATGAAATTTTTCACAAGGTAAGATTGTTTCTTCGCACATTTAAATGATGGCAATCCAGCGTAGCCAATATTGAACAACTTGATCTCAGGTGTAAAAAATATTCTTGCTGGAAATTTATTATGAACATTATCTTGGATGATAAATGTCACTATTTTTGTGCAATTTAAATTGTAAATGAATTGAAGTAAGGGGTGTGTTCATGAATTATATCGACCAAGGGGCGGGCTCCTTGATTATCGGTATCGACGTTGGCTCAACCACAGTCAAAGCAACAGTAGTGGATACGAACAGCAAAGAAATCCTTTGGTCGGATTATCAACGCCATCATACGAAGCAGGCGGAGAAGGTAATGGGGCTCTTGGTCGATATCGGAAACGAGTTTCCGGACGTTAAGAAAGAGAATGTCCGCGTTTTCGCGACAGGTTCCGGCAGCGGACCTATCGCTCCGCATATCGGAGCGAAATTCGTGCAGGAAGTCAACGCGGTCACCATGGCGGTGGAGCAGTTGCATCCCGATGTCGGGAGCGTCATCGAGCTTGGCGGCCAGGACGCGAAGATCATCATTTTTAAAGAAAATGAGGAGACGGGAAACAAGCAGGCGATCACGTCCATGAACGACAAATGCGCGTCCGGCACCGGCGTCACGATCGATAAATGCATGATCAAGGTAGGGATGCCTATGGAAGAGGTTGGCAAGCTGCACTTTGACGCTTCGGAATTGCATCATGTTGCCGCAAAATGCGGGGTATTCGCCGAAACGGATATCGTCAATCTGGTGAAGAGCGGAATCTCTTCCGGGGAAATCATGTGCTCGCTGGCGGATGCCATCGTGATGCAGAATCTGTCGGTGCTTACCCGCGGCAATACGTTGCGCCACCGCGTACTTCTCCTGGGCGGGCCGAATACTTACCTGCCTTTCCTGCAGGAATGTTGGAGGCAGCGGATTCCCCAGACCTGGCGGGAACGGGGATACAATTATCCGAAGGATGTGCCGATCGAGGATCTGATTTTTGTGCCGGACAATTCACAGTATTACGCCGCTTATGGAGCCGTGCTGTACGGCCTCCACGAACCGGCGGACGTTGGGGTGTATCAAGGACTGGAAGGGCTGAAGGAATTTATCGCCCACGGGCGCAAAGCCAAACTCGGCGAGAAAGCAGGTCCTCCCTTGGTGGAGACCGATGAGGAACTGGAGCAATTCCGCCGGAATTACAGCATCCCCGGGTTTGAGCCGGCCGTGTTCGCTCCGGGGCAGCAAGTGCGGGCGGTGATTGGCCTGGACGGCGGGTCCACTTCGTCCAAAGCCGTTTTGGTGGATGAACACGGCCGCATCTTGCTGAAAGAATACCAGCTTTCCAAGGGGAACCCGCTGGAAGACACGAAAGAAATGCTGCTGCGCATCCAAGGCAAGGTGCGGGAACAGGGGACAGAGCTGGAGATTATCGGCTTCGGCGCTACGGGATATGCCGCGGATGTCCTTGAAAAAACGTTGAAGGCGGACGTCAACATCGTCGAAACCGTAGCCCATATGATGAGCGCCGTTCACCAATTCGGAGATATCGACGTCATCTGCGACATCGGGGGACAGGATATCAAAGTGCTCTTTTTGAAAAACAGAGACATCCGAAACTTTAAGCTGTCCAATCAATGTTCGGCCGGGAACGGGATGCTGCTCCAGGCGATGGCCGACCAGTTCGGCATTCCGGTTCAGGAGTATGCGAATACGGCATTCAGCGCCGATCTCAGCCCTAAGTTTTCTTACGGCTGCGCGGTGTTCCTCGACGCGGATCGCGTGAATTTCCAGAAGGAGGGATATTCCAAAGAGGAATTGCTGGCCGGACTCGCCCTCGTCCTGCCGAAAAACATATGGCAATACGTCGTGCAAATTCCGCGCATGGCCGAACTTGGCCGCAAATTCGTGTTACAGGGAGGCACCCAGTATAACCTGGCCGCGGTCAAGGCCCAGGTCGATTATATCAAGCAGCGGGTCCCTGATGCCGAAATTTACGTTCATCCTCATCCGGGAGAAGCGGGCGCCATCGGAGCGGCGATGGAGACGCTGCGCGTGGTCAAGCGACGGGGATATTCCACCTTTTTGGGGCTGAACTCGGCGATCCATCTGCGCTATACCAGCCGCAACGACGAATCGACCCGCTGCAATTTCTGCCCCAACCACTGCAGCCGCACCTTTATCGACTCCGAGATGCCGGACGGCCAAACCACCCGCTACATATCCGGCTTCTCCTGCGAAAAGGGGACGGTGGAAGATCAGGAAACTGTCGTCCAATTGACCAAAAAGCGGCAGGAACTAAAAAAGCATTACCCCAATCTCGTCGAATACGAAGCGCGCCGGATGTTTCAGCATTTTTACGATCCGGAGCCGCTGCCCGAAGCGAAGCCGAAGACGGAGGACGCTCGGCACAAACACGGCCTCCTGGGGCTGTTGGGTAAGCGCGCCGAGCCCGGCGGGCGCCGGTTTGCGCGTTCTTCCAACGAGGCGATGGAACGGCGTGCCCGGATCCGGATCGGGATTCCCCGCGTACTGAACATTTGGTCGACGGCGCCTTTTTGGCGGACGTATTTCGAAACTTTGGGCATCGGCGGGAGAAACATCGTGTTCAGCGACCATACGAGCGAGGAAATGTGGCAGGAGGGCGGCAAATACGGCTCGATCGACCCGTGTTATCCGTCGAAGGTGGCCCAGGCCCACGTCCACAACCTGCTGTTTAAGCACCATGAGCAAAAAGTGCTGGATTACGTCTTTTTTCCGTGCATCACCCATATCCCGACGCATCTGAACAACGTAATGGATTCGACCAGCTGTCCGATCGTAGCCGGTGCCCCGAACGTGATCAAAGCCGCCTTTACCAAGGAAGTGGATTTCTTTGCAACGCGCGGAATCGCCTATCTGGATCCGGCGGTGACGTTCATCGAACCGAATCTTATGAAAAGGCAGCTGTATGAGGCGCTTGCCAAACATCTGCAGATCACCGAGGACGAAAGCGATTTTGCCGTGGAGCAGGGCTGGAAGGCGCTGGAGCTGTTCGATGCAGAGATGCAGGAGAAAGGGCGTCAGATCCTGGAACAGGTCGAACGGGAAAACCGCCTGGCCATTTTGATGATCGGGCGGCCTTACCATTCCGATCCGGGCATGAACCATGGCGTGCCCGAAGAATTCCAGGTGCTGGGCTATCCCATTTTGTCGATGCGCTCCATTCCCAAAGATGAAGCCTGGCTGCGCCGCTTTTTCGCAAGCGACCTAGCGATCGGGCGGGCCCATTATGCGCTTGAAGTCAGCGATGTGTGGCCGGAAAATTTCAGTTCCAACAGCGTGCAAAAAGTATGGGCGGCCAAATTTGCCGCGCGCCATCCGCACGTGGCGGTGCTGGACTTGTCCAGCTTCAAATGCGGCCATGACGCGCCGACCTACGGGCTGATCGATTCGATCATCAGCGCCGCGGGCACCCCTTACTCCGCGCTGCACGAGATCGACGCCAACAAGCCGGGCGGCTCGATCAAGATCCGGGTCAAAACGTACGCCCACAGCTTGGGGCTTCATGAGGAGCGCCTGCAGGACCTGGCCGGCAAAAAAGCCGAGCTGCAGCAGCGCCTGGAGCAAAAACGCGCGGAACTTCTGGGGGAGAAGCAGGACAAGAAGGCCGGAGCGATATAAATTTAACAGGAGTGATTCGACCATGACTGTTGCCAAAAGGAAGATAAAACCCGCAGCATCGTCCTCTATCGAGGATATCCTGGCGGAGTATCAGAAAGAGCAGGAAAAATTGCTGGGCTTAGAGCAAGAGGATAAACAGCATTGGTTTGACTCCGTCCCGCGCCAGTTTTTGGCCAAAGAAAAAGCCGTCACCACGATTCTTTTCGGAAGGGCTGACGATGGCCCAGGATTATTTGACTGAGGGGGCGTTGAAAGGGCTCGGGTACCGGATTGAGCATATGGAATGTCCGGACAACGAGTCGCTGCGTTACGGCAAGGAATTCGGGAACCGCGGGCAGTGCAACCCGACATATTTCACGATTGGCAATTTGATTAAGTACCTATGCTACCTTCGCGATGTGGAAGGCAAAACCAAGGAAGAGATCGTCGGCAATTACTTGTTCGTGAGCAGCGGGTCCTGTGGTCCCTGCCGCTTCGGCACCTATGTGACGGAGTATCGGAAGGCTTTGCGCGACGCGGGATTCGACGGTTTTCGCGTGCTGCTGTTCCAACAGACGGACGGCCTGAAGCAGGCGACCGGCGGCGAATCGGCGCTGAAGCTGGATATCTCGTTTTTCCTTGGCTTTCTGAAAGCCATTTTGATGGGGGACATTCTAAATGCGCTGGCTTACCGGATCCGTCCCTACGAGGTGAAGGAAGGCGCGACGGACGCCGCACTGGACCGCTGCAAACGGCTGCTATATGAAGCCTTAAGCGAGCGGAAGCAGTTGGTTCCGGCTTTGATTCGCTGCCGCAAAGAACTGCGGGCCGTGCGCGTGGATCGCACCATAGTCAAACCGAAGGTCAGCATTATCGGCGAATTTTGGGCGACGACAACCGAAGGCGACGGGAACTATCAACTGCAGCGCTTTTTGGAAAACGAGGGGGCCGAGGTGGAGGTGCAGTCGATGACCGCCTGGATTTTGTTCCTCATCTGGTCCGCGCGCTACGATACGCTCAAACGAGTCTCCCTGCGCGAAGCCGACGGAGGGAAGCACGGCCTGAAAGGGAAAAAGCCGCACTCGCGGCTGCGCATGTTATGGCTTGCCGATCGCGCCGTCCGCATCATCTTTCAAACCTATGCCCAAACCATCGGGCTGCGCCAATACCATCTTCCCGACATGGAAGAGATCGCCCGCGTCGCCCATGAACACTACAATAACCAGGTGCGCGGCGGAGAGGGGCATATGGAAGTCGGCAAGCTGATCTTGAACGTAATAAAGCGGAAAGTGAATATGACCATTTCGGTCAAGCCCTTCGGCTGCATGCCTTCTTCCGGCGTTTCCGACGGGTGCAATCACTGATCACCGAAAAATACCCCGACGCGATCTTTCTGCCGATCGAAACAACGGGGGACGGAGCGATCAACGTATACAGCCGCGTACAGATGATGCTGTTTAAAGCAAAACAGGCGGCGCAGAGGGAATTTGAAGCGGCTTTGGCACAAAAAAAGCTCACGACCGACGGGCTCCGGCATAAGAAGTACTTTTCAAAATTCGCCGATCCGCTGCGGGCAAACTGACACGTTGTCGCTTGTACGGCAGCGAATGGGGTATATGGCTTGACGAGATTCATAGGGGGGATTGAACTCCGAAGAAACCAGCAGAACGTCCAGAGGATATAAGGGGTGGATCGCGAATTTTTCGAGAAGAAAGGGAAGTAGCCATGCTGTAAAGACAACATGGCTACTTCCCTTCATTATTAAAATTGTTTGTAATTTGTTGAAGAATTTCCTTTAGGCCTGGCAGTAAAAAAGATCTCGTTATAGAGAAGGCACTTTCTAAATTTTTTCAACAACTGACAGTCATACTGCTGATTTATAAATAACCGAAGGTAATCGTCCTCATTTCGGATATAATTTCCATCGTCAAATCGGGTCATAAACCAATTATTGAATCTGCTTTTCTGAGATAAATAAGGTTCAATGACAGCCACATTCCCTTCAGGCTTCAAAACTCTACGGAACTCATGTAAATAGTGGCTAATAAGCTCGTTCGGTATATGGTGAAGAACTGCAACAATCAAAATGAGATCAACCGTTTGATCCGGTATTTGGATACGTTTCCCGTCGAATACCATGAAAGTATGGTTCTTAAACAGCCGCTTAGCAAATTCGATTCTCTTCAAATTGACATCGATGCCATAATATTTATCGACAGGACTCATGCAACTATTTGCCCCGGTGCCGCAGCCAAAATCAAGAACCATTTTATTATCCATAGCGAAATGGCTTTTTATATGGTTGTGAATATATTTTTCAGTAAACCATCGCGGGCGAACAAAAGAGTGGTACAATCGCGGAGCCAGATACATGGAGTTGACCTCATCCTCCTGTTGGTGATTAATGGAGTCATTGAAGATTTGAAAACCATCGGTTTTTCGGGATTTCCAACAAAATTATGTCCTAATAAAGTTGAATTATGCAAAATGAACTCCCTTGTTTTGAATGAATAATACATAAGGACCTGTGATACCCTTTATTTTGGAGGTGAGAATAAATCATTGATTTGGATTATTTTTGCTCTTTTATTGTTGGTTTTCCAAATTGCTGCGGTTGTTATTTTTGAATATTCGCGTCCATATAAAGCGATCACCTGGGTCGTCATCTTGTTCATATTTCCGCTGTTCGGTTATTTGCTTTATTTTTTTATGGGAAAAGAATATATCCTTAAACGTCCGAAAAATCCGGCAGATCACATCCGGTTGGAGCAAGTTAGAGAACGTCTATCGGACCGTTGCGAACGGGAGCGTATCAAGGAAGGAGCAACCCCTGTAGTATTGCCTAATGATAGGATATATTCGATATTGGAACACGCGGCATCCTTCCCTGTTGCTGTCGGCAATGAAACGGCTGTGTACGCTGAGGGGGAAGAAGCCTTTGAAGATATGCTGCAGGCCATCTCCTTGGCCAGGCACCATATTCATATCGAATTTTATATTATCCGTGACGATGGGCTCGGCTTACGCTTTCAGCAATTGTTGATCCGAAAGGCTCGGGAAGGGGTAAAGGTGAAGTTGATGTATGACGGAATCGGCAGCCATAAGTTGAAAAAGTCTTATGTGGCTCAATTGCATGAGGCCGGGATAGAAACCGGCTGTTTTTCCCCTCCGTTAATCTCTTTTTTTGCTAGAAGCCTCAATTATCGAAACCATCGGAAAATTGTCGTCGTGGACGGGAGAATCGGGTATTTTGGCGGTTTAAACATAGGGGATGAATATTTAGGGAAAGATCCGAAAATCGGCTACTGGAGGGACACTCATTTCCGTATCGAAGGTGATGCGGTTTGGTGGATTCAATATACGTTTCTGACCGATTGGTATTTCGTGAAGGGGAAATTACTGGCCAACCCAGAATACTATCCGCTTCAAGAAAGAAAGGGCAACGAATGGGTTCAAATCGTAAAAAGCGGTCCAGATGAACCGATACTAGACCTCTTTTTCTCCTGTTTCGTTTCCGCTAAGAGAAGGATTTATATCGAATCGCCCTATTTCGTGCCGGAGCCTGGGATCATCTTGGCTTTGAAAACAGCTGCTATCAGTGGAGTAGACGTTAGGGTCATCTTGCCTGCTGTTCCAGATTCAAAAGTCGTTTACTTGGCTTCCTTGTCCTATATTCAGGAATTGCTGCAAACCGGGGCACGACTTTTTCTGTATGAGAAAGGGTTCATTCATTCGAAAGTGGTCATTGCTGATGATCTGGCGTGCTCCGGATCAGCCAATATGGATCATCGCAGCTTTTGTGGACAATTCGAATTGAATGCGATCTTTTATGACGGGAAGACCGTTAATCAGTTAGTTCGTGATTTTTGCAGGGATCTAAGTACAAGCAAGGAAATTGAACTATCCCAATATGAGAAACGTCCGCAGCTTCAAAAGTACAAAGAAGCATTCGCCCGTCTATTTTCGCCTTTGTTTTAATAAAGGGCACCGATTCGGTACCATATTAGTCGGTATCATATTAGATAGTCAAAAAAATTAAAACCCCCTTGATACCAAGGGGGTTATCAATCGAGACGACAGGATTTGAACCTGCGACCTCTTGCTCCCGAAGCAAGCGCTCTACCAAGCTGAGCCACGTCTCGTTAGTGGAGTCATAACAATGTATAATTTTACTCGTCTTATTATGATTTGTAAAGAGAGTTTTAAAATTTTTTTCATAATCGGTTCTGAAGAAAAAAAGGTGTTGAATGGATTTGGTGCAATCCGTGCACCCAAACATGTTAACGTTACTATGTTTTATCGGTTTATAGCCTCATTTCTTGTTTCTAAATATGAATTTAACGCCAATATTTTTTGTGAAAACGTTTGACATAAAAACGGATACATTTATAATAAAGATTGAGCTCACACATTTTATTCATTCCAAAAAACGAAGACTGGGGGAAACAAAATGAAGAAGTGGATGTCACTTTCCATCGCCTTGGCACTAATTATGACAGTGCTATCGGCATGCGGAGGCGGGGGCAAGAGCAGCAATGCAGGTGCAACGGAGAATGGGGCGTCAGGCAAGACGGTTGACATTACCGTTTTGGTCGGCAAGGAAGAAATCGCGAAGCCGTTTGAATCCATGGTAAGCGATTACAACAAATCGCAGGACAAAGTAAAGGTATCCATTATACCTCTGTCAGGGGCGAACGGTTATGAAAGAATGACCACACTGTATGCGTCGAACAATGCTCCTACCGTAATGAGTATCGGACAGGAACTGGAGCTGATGCAGGACAAGCTGCTTGATTTGTCCGATCAGGAGTGGGTCAAGAACGCTTCTCCAGGCACCCTGGATTACGCTACATACGATGGTAAAGTTCTGGGTATGCCCATGTCCGTAGAGGCCTTCGGCTTTATTTACAATAAGGCTGTTTTGGATAAAGTGACAGGCAGCAGCTTCGATCCGTCGAGCGTTAAAACCATCGATGATCTGAAAGCTCTTTTTGAGAAAATCGAGGCAGCCGGTGTTACACCAATCACTGTAACTCCGCTCGATTGGTCGCTGGGGGCTCATTTTGCCAACATTCTGTTTACCGACCAATCGTCGGACCGCGATGCGCGTCACAAATTCCTTGCGGACATGAAGAGCGGGAACGTCGATCTTGCCAACAACGCGGTGTTTAACGGCTGGATGGATACCTTCGATTTGATGAAGCAATACAACAAGGCTAAGGATGCTCCGCTTTCCGCGCAATACGACGAAGCGCCGTTGCAACTGGCCGACGGGGAAGCGGCGCTGTGGTTTATGGGCAACTGGGCTTACCCGCAGCTTAAGGAAGCGGATCCGGATGGAGAGTACGGATTCCTGCCGGTTCCTGTGAGCAACAACGCCGATGATTACGGCAACAGCCAAATTTCGGCCAGCGTTTCATTGTATTGGAGTATCGACAAAGAACAGTCCACTCCGGAAGAACAGGCTGCCGCCAAAGATTTCTTGAACTGGATGGTCAGCAGCGAACAAGGCCAGGATTACTATGTCAATCAATTCAGCGCGATCCCTGCGTTCAACAACTTTAAAATTATTCCGGAAGACAGCTTGTCGCAGTCGCTATTGTATTACATGGACAAGCAGCAAACGCTGGAATGGATGAATTTGTATTTCCCGCCGGACGGTTATCCGACCATGGGAGCAACACTGCAGAAATATTTGACCGGCAACATCGATCGTGCCGGCGTTGCTAAGGAATTTGCGGAATACTGGAAAAAGACCAAATAAGGTAACGTTTTCATATTTTTTCTGATTAGAAAAAGAATCCGAGGGATAAGCCGTTTGGCTTATCCCCCGCTTGTTATAAAGAGAGTTGGAAATAGAGTGGGAGGGCTATCATGAACGATCGGAAAGAACAGAAACAACAGTGGTGGAAGGAAAGCATCGCCTACCAGATTTACCCGCGCAGCTTCCAGGACTCGAACGGCGATGGGATCGGGGATTTGCGGGGCATTATCGAACGTCTCGATTATTTGCAATATCTTGGCATTGATTTGCTGTGGCTTTCTCCGGTATACGATTCGCCAAACGACGATAACGGATACGATATCCGCGATTATCACGGGATTTTGGCCGAATACGGAACGATGGAAGATATGGACGAGCTGATTGCGGAAGCCGGAAAGCGGGGAATTCGGCTGGTGATGGACCTGGTCGCCAATCATACCTCGGATGAGCATGCCTGGTTTATCGAATCGCGTTCCGCGAAGGACAGCCCCAAACGGGATTGGTATATATGGCGCCCGGGCAAAGACGGTAAGGAGCCAACCAACTGGGAATGCGGATTCGGCGGATCGGCCTGGGAGTATGACGTGCAAAGCGGCGAATATTTTCTGCACTGTTTCTCTCCCAAGCAGCCGGATTTGAATTGGGAGAATCCCGAAGTGAGACGAGAACTTTATTCAATGATCGACTGGTGGATGGATAAAGGGATTGCCGGGTTCCGCGTCGACGCGATTACCTACATTAAGAAAAATCCCCAATTTCCCCAGCTTGCAGCCGAACCGGGGCGGAATTTTGCTCCCATTGAAAAAGTCAGCTTAAATCAGGAAGGAATCCTCGATTTTCTGCGTGAGATGAAGCAGGAAGCGCTGGAGCCGAGAGGGGCGATTACGGTCGCCGAAGCTCCGGGGGTGCCGCTCGAACAAATCGGCGATTTTGTGGATGAAACGGACGGCGTGTTTACGATGCTGTTCCAATTTAACCATGTGGATTTGGACATCAAGCCCGGCGGCAAAGCGGAGTTCGTTGATTGGGACATGAAAAAATTCAAGGATGCCCTGTCGTTATGGCAGCAGGAATCCAACCGCCATGGCTGGATGGGGTTGTTCCTGGAAAACCACGACCATGTCCGCTCGGTATCCAAATTCGGCAACGACGGGCCCTATCGTGACTTGTCCGCCAAAATGCTTGCGGCGTATTATTTTTTGATGCGGGGAACGCCGTTCATTTATCAAGGGCAAGAGATCGGTATGACCAACTGTCCTTTTGACTCCATTCATGAATACCGCGACATCGGCAGCCTCAACCTGTTCCGGGATGAGACGGCCAAAGGGCGGCAGACGGAGGAGATTTTGAGCTACCTCGGCAAACGCAGCCGCGATCAAGGGCGAACCCCGATGCAGTGGAACGGTGAGCGGGAGGCCGGCTTTACCTCCGGAACGCCTTGGATCAAAGTGAACCCCAATTATAGAGAAATCAATGTCGAGGAGAATATGAAAAACGAGGATTCGGTACTGCAGTTTTACCGTCGTCTCATCGCGCTGCGGCGGGAGCACCGGAGTTTGGTTTACGGATACTATGACGACCTTTGCAAGGAATCCAAGGAGGTTGGAGCCTATCAGCGCACCTATAACGGCGAACGCTGGATCGTTTTGTGCAATTTTACCGGGCAGTCCGTCTCTCTGCAGCAGCTTAAGGAAATCCCGCTGGACGGCGAACGGGTCCTGTCCAATTACGAAGGCCGGGACGAACATGCATTGAGACCGTATGAGGCGGTGGTTTTCAGATGGCAGAGAAAATGATGGAACAATCGATAGAACGGATTCTCACGCAACTGACGTTGGAGGAAAAAGCAAGCCTTTGCTCGGGTCAGGATTTTTGGCGCTTGAAGGAAATAGGCCGATTGGCGGTTCCCTCAATCAGGATGGCGGACGGGCCCCATGGCCTGCGCAAGGAAGCGGAAAATGCGGATTATTTGGCCGCGGGACAGAGCCTGCCGGCCACCTGCTTTCCTTCCGCCGCCGGGCTGGCCTGCACCTGGAACCGGACCTTGATCCGGCAAATGGGGGAAGCGCTCGGCAAGGAATGCCAGGCCGAGGGTGTATCGGTATTGCTCGGACCGGGCGCAAACATCAAGCGCAGTCCGCTCTGCGGCAGAAACTTCGAATACTTCTCGGAGGATCCTTATTTGTCGTCGGAAATGGCGGCCAGCCATATTGAAGGGGTACAGAGTCAGGGAGTCGGAACTTCACTCAAGCATTTTGCGCTGAATAATCAGGAATACCGCAAGATGACGGTGGACGCCGTTGCCGATGAACGGACACTGCGGGAAATTTATCTGGCCAGCTTTGAGGGTGCGGTGAAAAAGGCCCGCCCATGGACGGTGATGACCGCCTACAACCGGGTGAACGGGGATTACTGCGCCGAGAACAAGCGGCTTTTGACCGATATTTTGCGCGAGGAATGGGGATATGAAGGCGCTGTAATCTCCGACTGGGGCGCGGTAAACGAGCGGGTAGCCGGTCTGCTGGCCGGGCTCGATCTGGAAATGCCGTTTAATCTCGGAGAAGGCGATGCCAAGATCGTTCAAGCCGTGCGTAGCGGGAAGCTTTCCGAAGAACAGTTGAACAGAACGGTCAAAGTGCTGCTGGAGCTGGCCTTTAAAGGCCAGGCGGCAAAACGGGAGCAAGCTTCGTTTGATGCCGCCGGGCATCATGACCTGGCCCAAAAAGTGGCCGCCGAAAGCATGGTGCTGCTCAGAAACGAGCAGGGCATCCTGCCGCTCTCCAAGGAAGCGAACATTGCCGTCATCGGCGGCTTCGCGCAGCGGCCGAGATTTCAAGGCGGGGGCAGCTCGCATATCGTACCGACCAGGCTGGATATCGCTTATGATGAAATCAGACGTAAAGTAAAGGATCCGGCGCGAATCACCTATGCGCAAGGATACCGCCCGGACGATGACGAGCTGGATGCCGCTTTGCTGGCGGAAGCCGCGGAAGCCGCCGCCAAGGCGGAGGTTGCCGTTATTTTTGCCGGCTTGCCGGATCGGTACGAAACGGAAGGGTATGACCGCAGCCATCTGCGTTTGCCGGATAATCATATTCGCCTGATCGAAGAGGTGGCCAAGGTCCAAAGCAATCTGGTCGTGGTGTTGAGCAACGGCTCGCCGGTGGAGATGCCTTGGATCGGCCAAACCCAGGCCGTGCTGGAGGCTTATTTGGGCGGACAGGCGGCCGGCGGGGCGGTGGCCGATCTGCTGTTCGGCGATGTCAATCCGAGCGGCAAGCTGGCCGAAACTTTTCCGGCGGCGCTCGAGCATAACCCGTCTTATCTGTTTTTCCCGGGCGAAAAGGACCGCGCCGAATACAAGGAGGGAGTGTTCGTCGGCTACCGCTACTATGACGCTAAGGCGCTTGAACCGCTGTTTCCGTTTGGACATGGCCTAAGCTATACCCGGTTTGAATACTCCGGTTTGACGCTCGGCAGCTCCAGAATCCGGGAAGATGAGACATTGACGGTCAGTGTGCGGATCAAAAACGCCGGAGAGATGCCTGGGAAGGAAATCGTGCAGCTGTACGTAAGCGACCGGGAAGCGTCGGTGGCCCGTCCGCCGAAGGAGCTTAAAGGCTTCGAAAAGATCGAGCTTCAGCCCGGCGAAGAGAAGACGGTAGTTTTTGAGCTGAACAAAAGAGCGTTTGCTTATTACGATGTGGAGTTGGGCGATTGGCATGTCGAGAGCGGCTTCTTCGATATTATGATCGGACGTTCGTCCCGGGATATCGCCGTTGCCGAAGCGGTTTATGTGGAGAGTGCCGCCAAGATAAGGCCTTCATTTACGCGCAATTCGACGTTGGGCGATCTGTTGACGAAAGCCGCTCCGGACCAGCTGACGCTGGCGCTTATCGAGCAATTTAAGCTGAACAGTGGGATTTTTCCGGAGGACAAACCGGCTGATATCGCTGAGGCCGATCTTCATTTCCTGCCGCTGCGTGCGCTTGTCACGTTAAGCAAGGGCGGCCTTCGGGAAAAAGACATGGAAGCTTTGCTAAGCCGGGTAAACAAGAGTTGATCCGGCGTGATCCGGCGCCAGAAGCCTTCGTTCCTGTGCCCGGGTTTAGCCGAAGACTGCCGTTGACTTTGGGGAGACGGATTGGATATAATAGTCTATAATCAATTTTAAAGCTGGATATTGCAAAGCAGTGATGAGGAATCAGTATTTTCGGACAGACCATGCAGAGAGCCGGCGACAGGTGCAAGCCGGTTGGCCGCGGAATGAACTCGCCTCGGAGTGCGGTGCAATTGCGGTAGCGGCGGATACGCTGACGGCTTCCTTGCCGGCCGCATGAACATCGCCGTTTCACCCGCGTTAAGGGTGCAAAG
This sequence comes from Paenibacillus lacisediminis, assembly GCF_046567315.2. Taxonomy (NCBI): domain Bacteria; kingdom Bacillati; phylum Bacillota; class Bacilli; order Caryophanales; family Paenibacillaceae; genus Paenibacillus; species Paenibacillus lacisediminis. The sequence goes on from NZ_JBKIAX020000005.1 coordinate 335,720, forward strand.
TGAGCCGAAGACAAAGCATGTCCGAAGCTAACTAGGGTGGTACCACGGGAATTTCCTCTCGTCCCTAGCGATGATACGCTACGGGGGCGGGAGGTTTTTTAATTTCTACATTAAGGGTTGTTCAAGGAGGATTTTCGATTATGGCGGATAATAACGCGCCTCATGCCGTTTACCGGGCTCAGGACATCGAACCGAAATGGCAGGCTTACTGGGATGAGCATCACACATTCAAAACACGGGAAGAGGCGGGCAGACCGAAGTTTTACGCGCTCGACATGTTCCCTTATCCTTCGGGAGCGGGCCTTCATGTAGGCCACCCGGAAGGTTATACGGCGACGGATATCGTCTCCCGCTATAAACGGATGCGCGGCTACAACGTGCTTCATCCGATGGGCTGGGACGCTTTCGGACTGCCGGCCGAGCAGCACGCGCTCGATACGGGCGAGCATCCCCGCGACATTACGGTCAAGAACATCAACAATTTCCGGCGCCAAATCAAATCGCTGGGCTTCTCCTACGATTGGGACCGCGAGATCAGCACGACCGATCCGGAGTATTACAAATGGACGCAGTGGATTTTTATCCAACTATATAAGAAAGGTCTCGCTTATGTGGCCGAGGTGCCGGTCAACTGGTGCCCTGCGCTGGGCACGGTGCTGGCCAACGAAGAGGTGATCGACGGTAAAAGCGAACGCGGTGGCCATCCGGTTATCCGCAAGCCGATGCGCCAATGGGTGCTGAAAATCACCGAATATGCGGAACGGCTGCTGGAAGATCTGGAAGAGCTCGACTGGTCGGAAAGCATTAAGGATATGCAGCGGAACTGGATCGGCAAATCCGAGGGCGCTGAAGTCGTTTTTGCGATCGATGGCCATGACGCCACGCTGACCGTGTTTACGACGCGCCCGGACACCTTGTTCGGGGCCAGCTACGCGGTGCTTGCACCGGAGCATGAGCTGGTCAAAACGATTACGACGGACGCCCAGCGTGAAGCCGTGCAGGCCTATCAAGACCAAGCCGCGCGCAAAAGCGACCTGGAGCGGACCGATCTGGCGAAGGAAAAAACCGGCGTATTCACCGGTGCCTACGCGGTCAATCCGGTGAACGGCGCCAAGCTGCCGATCTGGATCGCCGATTACGTGCTCGCCGGCTACGGTACCGGTGCCATCATGGCCGTACCGGGGCATGACGAGCGGGATTACGAGTTCGCCAAACAATTTGATCTGCCGATCGTTGAAGTCGTCCAAGGCGGCGACCTGGCGAAGGAAGCCTACGCGGGCGATGGCCCGCACGTCAATTCCGATTTCCTGAACGGGCTCGGCAACGCGGAAGCGATCAAGAAAATGATTTCCTGGCTGGAGGAAAGCGGCAAAGGGCGCGGCAAAGTTACGTACCGTCTGCGCGACTGGCTGTTCAGCCGCCAGCGTTATTGGGGCGAGCCGATCCCGATCCTCCATCTCGAGGACGGCACGATGAAGCCGGTGCCGGAGGACCAGCTGCCGCTGGTGTTGCCGGACGTCGACGCCATCAAGCCGTCGGGCACCGGGGAATCGCCGCTCGCGAACGTCACGGAATGGGTGAATACGACCGATCCGGAGACCGGCCGGCCGGCCCGCCGCGAGACGAACACGATGCCGCAGTGGGCGGGAAGCTGCTGGTATTATCTGCGGTACATCGATCCGCGTAACGACAAGGAGCTGTGCTCCAAAGAGAAGCAGCAGGAGTGGCTGCCGGTTGACCTGTACATCGGCGGCGCCGAGCATGCCGTGCTTCACCTGCTGTACGCCCGCTTCTGGCACAAGGTGCTGTACGATCTCGGTGTGGTAGCCACGAAGGAACCGTTCCAAAAGCTCGTCAACCAAGGGATGATCCTCGGCACCAACAACGAGAAAATGAGCAAATCACGCGGCAACGTCATCAATCCGGACGAAATCGTGGGCGAGTACGGCGCGGACACGCTGCGCGTGTACGAGATGTTCATGGGGCCGCTGGAAGCCACCAAACCGTGGAACATGAACGGCGTGGAAGGCATTCACCGCTTCCTGTCGCGAGTATGGCGCCTCTTCGTAGCCGAGGACGGCAGCCTGAACCCCAAAATTACTACAGACGGCGGCAGCGACGACTTCAAACGCACCTGGCACAAAACGATCAAAAAAGTAACCGAAGATTTGGATAATCTGCGCTTTAATACGGCGATCAGCCAGCTGATGATTTTCGTCAACGATGCTTATAAAATGGATAGCGTACCGAAAGCCGCAGCCGAAAACTTCGTACAGTTGCTGTCCCCGCTGGCCCCCCATTTGGCGGAAGAGCTGTGGGAGCGTCTGGGGCATGCCGGAACGATCACGTACGAGCCATGGCCTTCCTATGACGAGGCTTGGACGGTCGAAGCGGAAGTGGAAATCGTCGTGCAGGTGAACGGCAAAATCGTGGACCGTACGAAAATTTCCAAAGACCTGGATCAGGCGGCCATGCAGGAACACAGCTTAAGCCTGCCGAACGTACAGCAGGCTGTGGCTGGCAAGACGATCCGCAAAGTGATCGCTGTTCCGGGCAAATTGGTCAACATTGTCGTCGGTTAAAAGACGGCGGCCTGCGGCAGCGGCGGTGCATTGGAGGCCACCGGTTTTAAGGCAGAGTAGCGGCCCCCGAACTTTCCGGCGGATCCGCCTTGGATAAGGGGCTGACGGCCGCCTGATGCGAGGAGGGAGAAGTTTCTTCTCTTTCGCCATCGGCTGCCGTTTTAACGCCAGGTGACGACGGATTAAACAGCGCGTGCAGTTTGCCGAGGTCTTCATCATACTTGCGGTGCGTTGCTCCGATCAGCTCGGCGAACACGCCGCGAAGACCGGCTTCCAGCGCGGCCAGCCCCTCGGCGGTAACGCCGCCGGGGACGGCGACGCGCTCGATAAGCTCCTCCGTGGTTAATCCGCCTTCGGTCAACAGCTTGCCCGTTCCGAGCAGCATTTCGGAGCCGAGCGTAATCGCGTCCGCCCTTGTTAGGCCGGTCTGCTTTTCGGCGGCTTCCGCCCACAGCTGCAGCATGTAGGTGATGAAAGCGGGCCCACAGCTGGAAATGTCGGAAGCAATGCGAGTCTCGGTTTCTTTTAGCGTAAATGGGGTGCTGACGGAGGACATCAGCTGCTCCAGCAGGAGACGGTCTTCGGGCCGAATCCGCTTTCCGTACATGCAGAGCGAAGCTCCGCTGTGCACGGAGTGCGTAATGCTGGGAATGATTTTGGCGATTTTGGCCGGGAGGGCCTGCTCCAAAGTTTCGATTTGCACCGGACTCGTAATCGATACGACGATCTGTTTGTCATCGAGCACATCCCTGATTTCCTCGATAACTCCGGGGTAGTCCAGGGGTTTGATGCACAGGAAAATGATTTTGCTGTCCCGTGCGGCTTCCGCGTTGCTTCCGTATATTTTTAGTCCGGGATAACGTTGGGCCAGCCGTTTCGTTTTGAGGGGAGAACGGTTGCTGGCACAGATGTGATGCGGGAGCAGCGCACCGGAACGCGAAAAAGCTTCAATCAGCAAGCTCCCCATGGATCCGGTTCCGATGAAGGCGACTTTCATCCGGGTTCCCCTTTCCGTGCGTGACGCACTTTTCGTTGCCATCATGGATTTTAGCTTCACAGCGAACTCGATTTTCACGTTAGAAACGAACGGCCCTTTGCCCCCGGTTATTGCCGGCGGACCTATCGTTTCTACTTCACCTGTATAAATATGTATGCATCTTGATTGGATCTTCATGACCTTATCGGGCAGATTCTTTTAAGATTGGGGTGGCAGGACATGAGAAAAGAGTATGTGCTGACATCGGTCGTATCCGCCGTTATTGGCGCCGGCCTGATGCTGCTTGCGGTTGGCGGAAGCAAACCGGCCGGGATTGAAGGCTGGGTTCCGCTGAACGCCGAGGTGGCTTCGGCGCTGCAGGCCGAGGAGGCGTCTGCCGGAGCAGGAGGCGGGGCGGCAAGCAGTGCTGCCAAGGCAGGTGGAGCTGCGAAGGCAGGGGACGCCGGCAAGGCGGATCAGAGCGGAGTGACGCAAGGCTTGGGAATAGCCGGCGGGGGTGCAGCGGCTGGCGGCGCGGATGGAACCGCTGCGGTGACGGTTCCGGCAGCGAGTTCAGCAGCGGGTTCGGCCGCCGGTGCAGCCTCCGAAAAGGCAGGCGAGCTGACTGCCGGCAATCCGGCAACCGGCAATGCCACTGCCGGTAACCCGCCGAATATGGGCGAACAGGCGGCCGGAACAGCCGCCGCCGCTTCTACGGCCGGCAGCTCGGCTTCATCCGCTGCACCGCAGCAGCAGGTGGACACCAGCCTGATCAGCATCAATCAGGCGGGGCTTACCGAGCTGCAGGACATTCCCGGCATCGGCGAGAAAAAAGCGCAGGCCATCATCGACTACCGTACCGCGCGCGGCCCCTTCACATCCCTAAGCGATTTGACGAAGGTGAAGGGGATCGGGGACAAGATGCTGGAAAAAATGAAGCCATATATCAGACTGTAAGAACAGGAGTGCCAAAGGGATGAATCCGGATCAACGCAAAGATTGGGATACGTATTTCATGGATATCGCATATATGGTATCAACGCGGTCGCGCTGCAGCCGCCGGCATGTCGGAGCCGTCCTTGTCCAGGGCAAAAAGCTGCTCGGGACGGCCTATAACGGAGCTCCTTCAGGCGTTCCCGACTGCTCGGAAGCCGGCTGCATGATCGCGGAGGAATACGAGGTCGTCAGCGAGAACGGAGAAGAAAAAATGGTGAAAAAACAGCGCTGCGTACGCACGATTCACGCCGAGCAAAACCTGCTGCTGTTCACTGACCGCATCGACCGGGAAGGCTCCAGCGTCTACGTTACGGACGAACCTTGCTGGACCTGTGCCAACATGCTGGCCAACAGCGGCATTACGGAAATCGTGTTTCACCGGCCTTATCCCAAAGATTCAGGCAAGGTGACGGCCATGATGAAGCAAAAAGGCATCCGATTCCGCCGTTTGGAATCGTACCAGCCGCCGCCGGAAACGGTTGCCGGTGTGGAAGAATAAAACCGGCAGCAGACCGAACAACATACTATGATTGTACGGATATACGTGATGATTTATAAGGATATACGTGATGATTTATAAGGATATACCCAGCGATTTACATGGATGCAGGAAGCACCTCATCCGCCCAAGGGCGGGTGGGGTGCTTTTTTTCTTAACATTATAGAATTTATAACTTTTCGGAGTGGAAGAGGGCGATGCACAGGTAGCGGGGGGGAGGAGAAGAGGAACCTGGGGGCTAAGGGACACCAGAGCCGTTATTTGCGAAAAAACGGGAGTTTGCAAAGTGTAACGGACGCAGAAGCCCTTATTTACCTCAAATCTGCTTGGATGAACTGGTTTAGCGCGAAATAGGGTCGCCTGTGTCCGTTAGGCTGGGAAATACCCGGGAAATGAGCGGATAAGGTCGCTGGTGTCCGTTAGAGCAACGTTCAAAGTAGAAGTACAAAGTAGAAGTCCAAAGTAGAAGTCAGAGCCACTAAAGGACGCCGACAGGCGTTTTTCTTAAAAACATTTTTATTCTCTGTATTGGAGCACAAATCAGAGCCTGACCGCAGGCCGGAGAGGGGGCTTGTTGGAGGCAGGAGTCTTAAACGATGGCGAAGATTTATGTCAGACGTGGCCGCCATCTGAAAGGAAGGAGGACTTATAATGTTCCGTAGACCTTTAACCGCTATCGTTTGCTGCTGGATAGCCGGCAGCGGTTTGACCATACTGCTCGGCAGCGGCCGGTTTTGGCTGCTGTGGGGCGGGATTACGCTAGTTTGTCCGGCGCTGTTGGTGATGGGACGTTGGCCTTGGCGACGGCTGGCGGTGTTGTGGCTGGCATTTTCTCTGGGCGCCGCCTATTGGCAGTATAACGAAGCCCAAAATACGAGCCGGATTGAACATGCTTTGACCGGTGGGAACGAGACGGTTGTTGGACTAGCTGCTGGGCTATCCGGCGAGTGGGAGTCATCTGGCGGTCTAGCCGCTAAGCTGTCCGGCCAGCGGGGGCCATCTGACGCAGACGGTTTAACCGCTGAGCTGTCCGCCGATCAGGACCCCATTAACGAGCTTGCCGTACGGATGGAAGGCATGATCGTTTCGTCGGTGGACATCGATGGTGACCGGGCCGACTTCACGCTGCGGATCCGCCGGATCGCCCGTTCCGGCGGAGGCGACTTGAAGAAAGCGCAGGAGGAAGGGAACATCCCTGGCGGTGAGAAGGTGGCGGTACAGCTGCGTTTGGAGGCCGAGGAGGAGCTGAGTACGGCCGCCTCCTGGCGGCGCGGGCAGCGCATTGCTCTGGAAGGTACCCTTGAGCGGCCGGAGCCGGCCCGCAACTTTGAGGGCTTCGACTACCGCCGCTATTTGCATAACCAGCGTATCCATTGGCTGGTCAAAGCGTCCGGCGCATCCGCGTTAAACGTGCTCCCCGGCAAATGGAGCGCTGCCGCACTGTTCGGGGAGGTCGACGCCTTTCGCGCTTATTTGGGCGCGCGGATCGAGCGCTTGTTTCCGGGCTGGCAGGCCGGTTACATGAAGGGCTTGCTGATCGGGCTTCAGGACGAGCTGGAACCGGAGAAATACGCGGAGTTCACCCAGCTTGGTATGACGCATATTTTGGCGATTTCGGGCAGTCATGTAGCGATTAATGTGGCGATCATTTTTTGGCTGCTGCGTTTATGCCGGGTCAGCCGGGAGACCGCGCTGATCGTCGTGTTGTTTTTTGTCCCGGCCTATGTGCTGATCACCGGATTTTCGCCGTCCGTGATCCGCTCAGGGATCATGACGATACTCGGCATCTATTTGCTGAGGCGGGGGAAGCTCAAGGACAGCATCAATGTGCTGTCGGCCGCGGCGCTTATGATGCTGCTTTGGGACCCTTATTTTTTGCTGAACGTCAGCTTTCAGCTTTCGTTTGCTGTCACCGCCGGGCTGATCGTTTTCGTCCCGCTGATCTCTCCTTATTTCAGCTGGCTTCCGCCCAAAATCCGGGGGAGCGTAGCCATTACGCTAGCGGCGGAAATCGTCTCGTTTCCTTTAACGATCTACTATTTTAACCAGTTTTCCCTTTTGTCGCTGGCGGCAAATTTGCTGATTGTTCCCGTCATTGGAGCGCTAGCGCTGCCTATGGGGACGGCGGCGCTTCTGCTCAGCTTTTTCGCATACCGGCTTGGCGTCTGGGCGGCTGTTCCGGTACGGCTGCTGAATTCGGCAACGTTTTGGGCCACAGGCTGGCTTGGTGAACGAAGCGGCTTCATGACCTATTGGAAATCCCCTTCCTTACTGTGGATCGCCGGATATTACGGTGCCGTGTTTTTGCTTTTTTATTGGAGCTCGCGGCGGGAAAAGCAGATTTTATCGGCGGCCGTTGTCATGGACGATGAAACGGTGCCGCTTTCGCCCGTTCCGGCCGGAATGACGGCCTCGGGCACAGGGAAACGACCGAACCGGCATGGCCGCAACCAAGAGGTGAACATCGCCGGGGGTGGCTGGGATCAGCACCAACGGAATACCGGCGGCTGGGGCAAGCTCCAGGGGGAGTCCGTTACGTCGGTTGCTTTAAAGGTATGGCGGTGGGCCGCCGTCCGGCGCAGGGAAGTTTTGCGCATTGCAATAGCGGCCGGCCTCGTGCTGCTGATTGCGACCGGGTACCAGTCGGCATATGCCAAAGGCGTCGGCCACATCGAATTTATCGATGTGGGACAAGGGGACTGCGCGCTGATCACGACGCCGTCCGGGGTTCATATTCTCGTGGACGGCGGCGGCACGGTTTCGTTCCGCAAAGCTTCCGATAGCTGGAGGAACAGGAGGGAGCCGTTTGAAGTCGGGGCGAAGACGGTCGTTCCGCTGCTAAAAAAACGGGGGATCCACCGCTTGGACGCCGTCATTTTAACCCATGGCGATCAGGATCACATCGGCGGACTGCAGGCTGTAATCGAGGAATTCCCGGTGGAGGCGCTGTTAATGAACGGAAGCCTGGCCGAATCGGCAACAATGGAAAAGCTGATGTCGACCGCTATCGCCAAAGCAATTCCGATATATACGGCCCAGTCAGGCATGAAGCTTAAACCGGATGAAAAAACATCCCTCTTTTTTTTATCGCCAAGCCTTGAAACTAATTTCAGAGAAATTTCATATGTCAAAGATCAAAATCATCGTTCAATTGCCTTTCTGCTTGAAATGGACGGAGGTACCTTCTTGTTTACAGGGGATATGGATGCATCCGCTGAAGACGATATATTGGAAAAAGCGGAATCGTCCGAAATGTCCTCGACCGTTCCGCTGCCGGCCAGTATCGACGTTTTGAAAGTAGCGCATCACGGGAGCAAAACATCAACGTCCGAAAGGTGGCTTGAGCGGTTAAAACCGGCGGTTTCACTCATTTCTGTCGGACGATCGAATGTTTACGGCCATCCCAACCCGCAAGTCATTGAACGCCTTGAACGAATGGGCGGTGTAATCTGTCGAACGGATCTGCAGGGAGAAATTCAGATGAAAGTGAAGGCGGGCATACTTTCGATCCGAAAAAAAATGCTTTACACAAGTAAAGAAACATGATTTAATAATTCTGAAACCGGTATCAATATATTATTGATTTTGTTTCATGGAATTTCATGAATACCAACTTTATTCAACAGCTGTTCAACAATGAGATGTAACTCCTGGAGGTAGGATGAAACTATTTTTGGTTCGTCATGGTCAATCTGTCGGTAATCTGCACGCTGATGAAGATATGCCGGATTCTCCACTGACTTCGACTGGTGAAATGCAGGCGGAAAAGGTTGCTTCATATCTTTGCCGAAAATCGGTGACGAGAATTATTTCTAGCCCGCTGATCCGCGCGATACAGACCGCCAAGCCGCTCTCGGATCAAATATCCGTCCCGGTCGAGGTATGGACGGAACTGTACGAATACAGAGAGGGGCCTGCCTTTCACAGTTTGCCGCGTAAAGAGATTCAAAAGGCTGTTCCGGGCATTATTCTGCCGGGAGAAATCCTTGAGACGGGCTGGCGTTGTCAGGGTGAGGAAAACATTGACGCCGTTTGTAAGCGGGCTAAATCGATAGTCCAAAAAATTCGTTGCTGTCCCGATGACGACGTTGCGCTGTTTGCCCATGGGATGCTGATAGAATTTCTGATCCGTGAAATTCTGCATCTTCCACACATGATTAATGTTCATTTTTTTCAAGAAAATACTGGAATCAATTGCTTCCAACTGGAAGGGAACAGAGTGAAGGTTCTGAGTTTGAATCAAACGGAACATTTACGCTGCAGTTAGAAAAATTTTTCTGAATAAAAAGAGCGGAAGGAGATGAAACGTTTTTGCACCTGTACGTAATAAGGCATTCCCAATCTACAATGAATGTCGGCAAGGGGGGCGGGGCCAATTGCGGCCTGTCCCCGATCGGAGAATGGCAGGCGGAGCAGGTTCCCCGATTTTTTGAAAATATTCCGGTTAAGGCAATATTTTGCAGTCCGTTGAAAAGGGCTATCTTAACGGCCATGCCGTTGGCCAGGCATAAAAACATGCGGATTGTTCTGGTGCCGCAAATGTCGGAAGTGTTTTACGGGGAGTGGGAAGACTACCGTGATTATCCTTGGGAAAGCTGCGAGAAAATTGTAAGCGATTTCCCGAATACCGTGTTCTTGCACTCCCATGATTCTTCCCGGCCCTGGTGGCCCGTTTGGCCGGAAACCTTCACACAAGTGAGAGCGAGAGTTCAATCGTTTTTTGATACGGAGCTGGCGCCCTACTTGGGAACGGATGAACATATTGTAGTCTTTGGGCACGGGCAATCTACCGCGGATTTGAAGCAGATTGCCAACCCCGGCGATATAATTCCGGTATACAATGCGGGGATCGTTGAATTTGTTCTGGACAATGAAGGAACATGCTTGTCTGCCGAAGTGCATACAGGCCATTTGGGCCCTTACGTTGCGGACTAATTTTTTTAAAATAATGGGGGATTATCGATGTTGAAAAAAGTGGTTTGTTTTATCCTTTCTTGCACCATTGTGTTAACGCTTTCAGCCTGCGGGCCGAAACGCGACGCCGGTCAAGCTCCGGCATCCTCCGGTACTTCGCAGGGTGAGGCGGCCAAACCCGAAAAATTAACCGTATGGGCAAATGACTCGGAGAAGGAGCTTGCGTCCATCCGAACGATTACCGGCAGATTCGCTGCCGACAACGGGATCGAAGTGGAAGTCGTGCCGGTAAATGCTCGCGAACAATCAAAAAATTTCTCCTTGGACGGACCTGCCGGACGAGGGCCGGATTTGTGGTGGGCGACGCATAACTCCATGGGGAAAAACGTTCTTCAAGGGTTGGCCGAACCGTACGAGTTGGATGAAGAAACGTTAAAAAACTACTCTGAAGAAGCGATCCAGGCGGTGACGATTGACGGAAAAATCTATAATTTGCCCATGGTTGTCGAAACGGCGGTTCTGTTTTACAACAAAAAACTGCTGCCGGATCAACCGGAATCTTGGAGTGAACTGGAGGAATTCGCATCCACCTACACCAATCCGTCTCAAAATCAATACGGCTTCCTGATTGACGGAACTAACTTCTATTATACGAATATGTTCATGCAGGGAAATGGCGGCTACATATTCGGTTATGACAAAGACAAGGGTTACGATGTCGAGGATATCGGATTGAATAATGACGGGGCGGTGAAGGGCGCCCGATTGGTCCAGTCATGGTTTGAGAAAAACTATTTGCCCAAGTCCATTACCGGCGATGTCATGGATGGACTGTTTAAAGAAGGTAAGGTCGGAGCGGTCGTGTCAGTGCCCTCTTCACTGATGAATTACGCTGATGCATTGAAAGACGACTTGGGAGTCGCCCCGATTCCGAAACTGGATAACGGCCAGCGGGCCCCATCTTTTTTAGGCGTCAAAGGCTGGGTTTTGTCCCCTTATTCGAAGAATAAAGAGTGGGCGGTAAAGCTCGCGCTTTATATGACCAGCCATGCTTCGCTTGAAAACCACTTCAGGGTAGCCGGTGAGGTTCCGGCAACGCTCGGCATTTTGTCCAGTGATCTGATCACAAAGGATCCGTATTTCTGGGCGGTTGCGGAACAGAGCAAATTTGCGACGCCGACGCCTAACATTCCTGAAATTTCGCAAACCTGGGAGCCAATGAAGAATGCTTTCGTGTTCTTGTCGCAAGGAAACGATGCGAAAGAAGTGCTTGATGAGGCGGTAGAGCAAATTAAGGAACAAATTAACATAAACAATTCATCAGCGAAATAATTTGGGACGGCGGATGAGGATGAACTTAATCTTCTTCCGCCCTCACTCGCCGGTTGGGAGGTCTAATCATTGAGCGGGAACGAAGAGCGTAAGCGGAGCAGCGGCGGTTCGCACAGTCCTCGGATAGCGCTGTTGCTATCCATTATTCCGGGGCTGGGACAGTTTTATAATCGAAGATATTTCAAAGGTGCTTTATTTTTAGCGCTAATGGTTTCGTTTTTTATTGTTTTTGGCAATTTCTTAAATATTGGTTTTTGGGGATTGGTCACTCTGGGGACTTTGGAGGGAGTGGACGATTCCCGGATGCTGCTGATCCAAGGCATTGTATCCTTGATTCTGACCGTTTTCGCCCTGGGAGTCTATGGGCTGAATCTGATTGACGCGAAAAAGGACGGCGAGCGGATCAAAGCGGGGTGGAGACGTACGACCTTGCGGGAAGGATTTAAAAACGCCTGGGACAAAGGCTTTCCGTACGCGCTAGTCGCCCCCGGATTTTTTATGATTATATTCGTACTCATTTTGCCTTTGCTTTTCATGGTGGCATTAGCGTTCACCAATTACAATATTTATAATTCGCCGCCCAAGTTCCTGCTCAACTGGGTGGGGCTAGAAAATTTCTTCAATGTGTTTTCTGTTCCGGTGTGGCGGATAACATTTTTCTCCGTCTTGTCATGGACCATAGTCTGGACATTGGTGGCAACCACTTTGCAAATAGGGCTGGGGCTGTTCTTGGCAGTTATCGTTAATGATAAACGGATAAAATTCAAGAAATTTATCCGTACGATTCTGATTTTGCCCTGGGCTGTTCCGGGTTTTGTGTCGATTTTGACGTTTGCGGCTATGTTTAATGACCAGTTTGGCGCCGTTAACAATCAACTTTTGGCTCCGTTTGGGTTAGCCGTTCCGTGGATGACGGACCCGTTATGGACGAAGGTTGCCATCATTTTTGTCGAGGTGTGGCTCGGTTTTGCTTATATCTTTGCTCTGTTCACAGGGGTGCTGCAGAGCATATCCGAAGATCTGTATGAGGCCGCAGAAGTGGATGGAGCGAGTAGATGGCAGCGGTTCCGGAATATTACGCTTCCCCATGTCCTGTTTGCCTCCGCCCCCCTGCTGATCATGCAATATACGGGCAATTTCAACAATTTTAATCTGATTTATTTGTTCAATCAGGGCGGTCCGCCAGTTCGCGGTCAAACCGCGGGTTCCACGGATATCATCATTTCATGGGTGTATAAGCTGACCTTTGACACCCTGAACTATAATATGGCTGCCGTAATATCCATTATGCTTGGTGTATTCGTTGCCGGCATAGCCTTTTTCCAATTTAGACGGACCCGTTCCTTTAAAGAAGGGGGAGCTAACGGTTGAGCGGAAAATTGAAGTCCAGACTTGAAGTCGCGGGAATTTATCTGGTTGTTGTAGTCATGTTTTTGGTTATCATTTACCCGTTGTTATGGGTGTTCGGAATCTCGCTGAACCCGGGAACCAGCATGTACAGCGCCACCATTATCCCGAAAAATGCCTCATTTGAGCACTACAGATGGCTGTTCACCAATCAGGACAGCAATTACCTGCTGTGGTACAAAAATACATTGATCGTGGCTAGCGCCAAAACAGTGCTTTCGCTCACGGTGACGTTATTTATCGCTTACGCCTTTTCGAGGTATAATTTTATCGGTCGGAAAAACGGGCTGTATGTCCTGATGCTTATTAAAATTTTCCCGGTTTTAATGGGAATGGTAGCCATATACATTTTGTTGAATCTGGTGGGCCTTCTCGACTCCCTGCTGGGCTTAACTTTGGTATACGTGGGAACCTCCATTCCTACGCACGCCTTCCTGGTCAAAGGTTTTTTCGATACGATTCCCAGGGATTTGGATGAAGCCGCCAAAATCGACGGGGCCGGTCATTTCCGTATCTTCGCCCAGATCATTTTGCCGCTGGCGGTTCCGATCGTTGCCGTAGTCGCTTTGTTTAATTTTATGGCGCCGTTTATGGATTTTCTCTTGCCGCGCATCGTCATCCGCAGTCCGGAAAATTACACGTTGGCCTTAGGATTATTCAATCTCGTAAATCAGGAATTTGGCCAAAATTTCACTCGTTTTGCCGCGGGCTCGATATTAATTGCCGTTCCGATTGCAACCGTATTTCTGTATTTCCAACGGTATCTGATTAGCGGATTAACCGCAGGCGCTTCCAAAGGCTAAAAATATGATCAGCAACTGAAAAGGATGTGCAAAATAAGCTATGGCTAGTCCTTGGCATATAGGAGCGCTGGAACTGATCATGCGCCTGGTCCTATCGCTTTTTTTGGGCGGAATTATCGGATACGAAAGAGAAATTAACCGCCATGCGGCCGGATTGAGAACCAACATTTTGGTCTGTGTAGGTTCAACCTTGATTATGCTGTTGTCAATCTACGGGTTCACCCAATTTCTGAATGAGCCTTCCGTCCGAAGTGACCCGGCCAGATTGGCGGCTCAAGTCATAAGCGGTATCGGCTTTTTGGGAGCGGGCACGATCATGCAGAGGGGCTCTTCCATCAAAGGGCTAACCACGGCGGCTACGCTATGGGTTATGGCGGCGATCGGTCTGGCCGTAGGTGCCGGGTTTTATTATCCGGCAGTGGTTACTTGCGCTTTCGTATTCATTTCGCTCAAAGTATTAAATAAAGTAGAGCATCGCTTTTTGGCTTCCCGAAAAGTTCACACAATGAGAATTCATGTGGCGCCCGAATCTTCGAATATACATGAAATATACGATTGCTTTGCTGCATTCGATTTTGATATTAAAACGATCAATGTTGCAAAAGAGGGCGTTAGCCGAGGAGATAAGGTTCAACATATAAAAATAACATTTATGGCGCCTATAAAAACACCTTGGTTCGAAGTGTTGGAAAGATTTCATTCGCTTCCGTACATTTCATCGGTTAATGTGGAAAGATAACTGGTTTTGATTCGGAAATTATAGTAAAATATATACATTTATAATCCCGGATCTTTATTATCCGTTTGAGGTGATTTAAAATCGCAACGATCAGAGATGTTGCTCGGGAAGCCGGCGTATCGCCTGCAACCGTCTCTAGAGTGATCACGAACAAGGGAAACACGACTGAAGAAATAAAACAGCGCGTGCTTAACGCTGCGGAGAAACTGAAATACGTTCCCAACGTCAACGCCCAATCGCTTTCTTCGAATAAGTCCAGAACCGTTTGCTTTTCAATTGCAAGGAATCCGAAAGAAATTCTTGGGAATTCTTTCTTTAGCGATGTGCTGTTCGGCATATCGGATGCTGCCAAACTGCAGAATTATAATCTGCAGTTTGCTTTGTTCCACTCGATTGAAGAACAAATGGAGAAGTGCGTAAAACTGTTTAGGCAGAAACAGGTGGACGGGTTTATTTTTACTAGTATTCGTTCATCGGATAAGGACTGTTTTCTGAAAAACCTGCAGGCGAAGCGGCTTCCTTTTGTGATGATAGGGAACAGCTTAACGCATAATGTGCTGTCTATCCATAACGACAATATCCGCGACAGTTATATATCGACTAAATATATGCTGGACAAGGGATACCGCCGCATTCTGCTGCTTACTCCAAACTTAAAGCAGGATGTTGTATTTGATCGTATTCATGGATATAAGCGGGCTATTGATGAAACCGGTCTTGAGCTGTCTTCGGATTATATTGTTTATTGCGAGGAAGAAGAGGCTGAGGTAACCAAAGCATTGGAGCAGGCCGAAAAGGACGGGCTTGCTTTTGACGCGATCATTACGATGGAGAGCATCATGTCTCTCAGTGCATTGAAATACTGTCAATCAAGAGGTAAAAAAGTTCCAGAAGATGTAGGGATTTTATGCTTCAACAATGCTCCTTATCTTGATAAGGTTTCTCCTTCAATCAGTTGCGTTGATTTGAACCCTACTCTGCTTGGAACCGAGGCGTTTAAATTGCTGTTGGATATGATTGAACAACCGTCCGGCTCATTTGTTAATAAGAGTATTACTCTGCCGTCCAGAATTATCGAACGTCAATCCACCTAACAGATTTTAAATAATGAAGAAAAAGCTGGAAGCGGACCGCCGCACCGGCTTTTTTTGTTTGTTTATGCAGGAAGAAGGATTCGAGTGACGGCTCCTGTTTTTTTTGGTATCATAGGTGAGATTAATGGGATATCCAGGGGTTACGGACTTTTATTCCAAATAAATATTTTTCTAAAATTAAAATAGTAACAACATTGCAACATTTTGTCGGACGCCAGCGTCTGAGTAGTTGCAAGAAAGGGGGAGCCTTTGTGGTGGAGCAAGGTCTCATCAGAGCCGCTCAAGAGGGCGATCGCGACGCTCTAATCACCCTATTGCGAGAGATTGAACAGCATGTGTACCGGACAGCTTATTATATATTAAACAACGAGCAGGATGCGCACGACGCCGCTCAGGAGGCACTTATCCGCATTTATACCAAAATCGGTTCATATGAGGAAAAAGCTCAATTTAAAACTTGGGTGCAGCGAATCGTGACGAACATCTGCATTGACAAATTTCGAAGGAATAAACCGACGGTTTCGATCGAAGAGCATGAAATGGTGTTTCAGGGCAACGACAGCGTTGAACATGAGGTGATGACCGGCTATTTGGCCGAGGATATCCGCACCGCGATCGAGCAGCTCCCGGAGCATCACAAGTCGGTGGTTGTGCTGAGATATTTGCAGGACTTTTCCTATAACGAAATTGCCGACAGTCTGAACCTGCCCTTGAACACCGTTAAATCCTATCTGTTTAGAGCCAGGCAGCAGCTGCAGCATTTACTTCGAGATTATCAGAAAGGTGGTGTATCAGGATGAATTGCCAGGAGGCGGTGGAATGGATGAATCGTTATCTCGATCGGGATTTGAACGAAGAGGAAACTTCTCTTCTGTTTGAACATATTCAGCATTGCCAGGATTGCGCCGAGCAGTTTGAATGGCTGAACAAACTGTCCGCGCAGCTCGAGGACCTGCCGAAGGTCGTCCCGAATTACAGCCTGGTCGATGCGATTCTTCCGCAATTGGACGCGATCGATCAGGCCCGCCGGGAAGGCAGCGTATCCGAAATGGACGCCCTGCCGATGATGACCGAAAGCTCCCCTGCGCTGGGCCGAAGCGGCAAGCAGGAACGCGAGCAAAGCTCAGTCTCGCGCCGGGCCCGCTTTTATCGGTACGGGTCGCTGGGCGTGGCTGCGGCGTTGATCTTGGGCGTGTTTATTTATCAGTATGAGCCGCGAACGGTTCCCAACGCCGAAATCGCCTTGAAGAGCGCAAGCGATCAATCGCCAAGCGCGGACGATGCAGGGGCGGCGGGCGAACCGGAAGATATCGCCCGGCTGTTCATAAGCAAGGATGGGGCAGATGCGGGCTCGGCCGGCGGTCAAAGCGGGGCAAGCGATTCGGCGCAGACGGCTCCGCCTGAAGAGGAACTTAAGTCCTCCGCAAACAGCGGCGAAACCGGCAGCCTTCCTGATAAAGGGGCAGCGGACGCTCAGGATTCCGGCGATTCTGCCAAGGGGAAGGAAACCCCGGAGGAAGAAGCGCTGGCTGACGCGACCGGTGCTCCGGCAAGCAATGGCGGAGGAGGCTCGGCTCAGAAAGGAACGGATAATACAGAATCGTCGGCCGGCCAGCTCGGAACCTCCGGTGCCGCGAACAGTGATGACGGAAAGACCCTGGAACCGGGGATTGTTCAGCAGGGTATCTCCCGAGAAGCCGATCCGAATCAATCGATGATGGGGATTGCCGCTGTTGTGCCTAAAGCCCCGACTACCTGGACTTCTCCGGACGGAGCCTACGAGGCTGAGGTGAAGGACGGACATCTGTATATATACAAAAAAGAGTCCGATCAGAAAAAAACGCTTGTTTCCGATCATTCGCTGGGTGGAGAATGGGTTCAGGGCGAGTGGTCGGAGGACAGCAAAACTTTTAATTATGAGACTGCAAAAGACGGAGCCGTGACGGCCCATTCGGTTGAGGCGGCAGCCAAGGCGGATGCTTCCGCGAACGGGGCTTCCGGCACCTCCACGAATGGAGCTTCTACAAACGGAGTTTCCACAAACGGCAGCTCAACTGATCAGCCGTAAAGCCCTCAATCAGATAAAGAAACTCACAAAATTGGGCGGGGCAAGAGCTTTAAGGCAGTCACCTTTTTGGGAGATATGGAATAGGTTATAAGTATAGAGACAAAGGATTGGAACCCTGATCGTCGTATGACCGCAAGCGGGAAAGTTTCTAGAGCTTTTCTGCCCGCGTTTATATAGATGTTCTGGGACAGAGGGACCTTTCGCCGCAAGGCAGAGGTCTCTCTGTTTGCTTTTGGCCCCGGATTTGGACTATTGGCCGTTTTCGAAGTATCATAGGAAATAGGCAATGCGTTGCGGAAGGAGAGGCCGAATTGGACGCAAAAACAGCGGTGAAGGATATCAAACAGGGGCGGATCTCCCCGTTATATTTATGCTACGGCACGGAGAAATATCAAATACAGGAGTTTGTCGGGCTGCTGCAGGACAAGCTGGTCGACCGGGACCAGAAGGACTTTGCCATGGCGGTATTCGATCTGGCCGAGACGCCGATTGAGGCGGTGGTGGAGGAGGCCGAGACACTGCCTTTTCTCGTCGAACGCAAGCTGATCGTCGTCCGCGACGCCGGGTTGTTTACGGCGGGCAAAGAGGGCGGCAAAATCGAGCACGAGGTGGAGGCGCTGCAGGCGTATATCGGCAATCCGGCGGAGCACAGCGTAATCGTGTTTGTCGTTTACGCCGAGAAGCTCGACGAACGTAAAAAGATCGTGAAGGCGATGAAGGCTTCCGGGACGGCTTTGTCGTTTATGCCGCTGGGCGGGTCCGAACTCGTGCAGTGGGTCGTGCACGAGGTGGAGAAACGCGGCTGCCGGATCGGCAAGGAAGCCGCGGAGGCGCTGATTGCGGCCGGTGGTGTGCAAATGGCCGCGCTGGCGGCGGAGGCGGACAAGCTGTGCCTGTACGCCGGAGCCGGGGGCACGATCGACATGGCCGCCGTCGAGCAGCTTGTCGCCCGCAGCACGGAGCAGAACGTGTTTGTGATGGTCGAGCATATCGCCGCGCTGCGGTTGGAGAAGGCGTTAGGCATTTTCTACGAGCTGCTCAAGCAGCGTGAAGAACCGATCAAGATAGCGGCGCTGATCGCCCGCCAGTTCCGGATTATGATGCAGGTAAAGGATCTGGGCCGGCAAAGCTACTCGCAGCAGCAAATCGCCTCGCAGCTTAGCCTGCACCCCTACGTCGTCAAGTTGGCCGGCGAGCAGGCGCGGAAATTCGAAGCCGGGCGGTTGCGGGAAATTATTTCCGAGCTCGCCGAACTGGATTACCGGATGAAAAGCGGCGGCGTCGACAAAGTGCTCGGCTTGGAGCTGTTTTTGCTTAAATTGGGGGCATGACCTGTATGCAGGCGGCGCTTCCGGCCGGAGTTAGCAGAACAATCCGGAAATAATGTGTAAAGAGAATCCTAACGGACTCCAGCGCCGCTATTTCGCTGAAAACAACGGTTTTCAAAATGTAACGGACACCACGGGCCTTATTCGGTGCTAATACGCACGTCTCTGGCCGTTTTCAAGCAAATAGCGGCTCTCCTGTCCGTTAGAAATGAAAATAGCGTTTTTTCAGGCAAATAAGGGCGTCTAAGTCCGCTAGCTTCCATGCGGGCACCGGCCGCGCGAACAACCGGAGCCCCCGATAAGAAAGGCCCGAAAAGAAAGGCACAAAACGAAAGGCACAAAACGAAAGGCACAAAACGAAAGGCACAAAACGAAAGGCCCGAAAGGAAAGAAACCAAAAAAGACCTGAACGAAAATCGTTCAGGTCTTTTTGCGCTTAGTTTAACACTCTTATAAATAACGGCGCTTACGCTTGTTGGGACGTAAGGGCGTTCAATTTTTTAGCCAAGCGGGATTTCTTGCGGGCTGCTGCGTTTTTGTGGATCAAACCTTTCGTTACGGCTTTGTCCAATTTTTTGGTAGCAGCGGCTAAAGCAGTTTTGGCTGCTTCGACTTCGTTAGTCGCCAGAGCGCTGTCGGCAGCTTTCACGGCCGTACGCAGAGCGGATTTTTGCGAAGCGTTGAGCGCGCGGCGCTTTTCGTTCGTTTTCACACGTTTGATTGCGGATTTAATGTTAGGCATTGCATTCACCTCCTGTAAAGCATATATCATCCCAGATGATTCACAACTTAAAATATTTTATCACGCAGCACCGCAAAAAGCAATAAATTATGGGTGCAAGGATTGATGAACGGATGAATAATCGCTTTGCCTCTCCCGCACAATAAAGGTAACTTGAGGAAGTGGAGGTCTTATGGGATGAATTTGGATTTACAGGAATATTCCGTGCGTACCGATTTGGCCGTTGAAGCGAAGGAGATGGCCGAAACGGCCCATGGCGGGCCGGTGCAGGGCCTAAGCGAGGACGTAACCGAGAAGGACGGCATAAAAATCACCCGGCTTGACGTGGCCAATGAAGCTGCTTCACGGCAAATCGGCAAGGTTAAAGGCCATTATGTTACGATCGAGGTTCCGGGGCTTCGCAATCAGGATACCGAACTGCAGGAGAAGGTTTCCGCCGCTTTTGCCAAAGAATTCACCGCATTTTTAGATAAAATCGGAGTCTCCAGCCATGCCAAGACGCTGGTTGTCGGGCTCGGGAACTGGAATGTGACGCCTGACGCTCTCGGCCCTCTAGTCGTGGAGAACGTGCTGGTGACCCGCCATTACTTTGAGCTTACGCCGGATCAGGTGGCTCCCGGATACCGCCAAGTCAGCGCCGTAGCCCCCGGGGTGCTGGGGGTTACCGGCATCGAATCAAGCGAAGTGGTGCAGGGCATCGTGGACCGGACCCGGCCCGATCTGATCATCGCGATCGACGCGCTGGCCTCCCGTTCGCTCGAGCGGGTGAATACGACGATTCAAATCGCTGATATCGGCATCCACCCCGGTTCCGGCATCGGCAACAAAAGAAGGGGGCTGACGAAGGAAATTCTCGGCATCCCGTGCATCGCGATCGGCGTGCCAACGGTTTGCTACGCTTCCACGATCGTGAACAACGTCTTAGATCTGATGAAATCGCATTTCAATCAGGAAGCCGGGGAAGGGGAGCAAGCGCAAACGAAGCAGATCATGGGCTTGCTTACCGAGCTCAGCGAAAACGAAAGATTGGGGCTCGTCAAAGAGGTGCTGGACCCGCTTGGCCATGACCTCATCGTCACGCCGAAGGAGATCGACGAATTTATCGAGGATGTTGCGAACGTGATCGCGAGCGGGCTCAACATCTCTCTGCACGAAGCCGTTACGCCGGAAAACGTAGCGTCCTATACTCATTGATTCCGAGCAGCCGCCCCTAAACTCAAAAACTAAACACGGTTTTTACAAACCGGTGAACAGGATCCGCTAGCCAAATCTAGCGGATTTCTTTTTTTTGGGAGAATTTGAGGTTCTACCCTAGCAAATAGGTTCATAGATTTGGGATATGAAGTTTGAAAGCGGCTGGAGGAGGACATGCGAAAATGAAATTTAAAGCTTTGAACATTGCGAAACTGAGACGGAACCTGCTTTATGTGCTGGCGATGGGTAGGACCTTTTTGCTGCTGACGGTCATGTCGGTCGTATTTTTTATTCTGCTGGGCGTATTCGGGATTGCCGAGAAACAGCTCAACACCTCGCCGGTTTCTTCGATGAAGGGGCTTGCGGCTTCCCTGTCCAGCGGTTTCTTTATGGAGATGGTTGGGATGGAGCTTCCGCATGCGGCCCCAACCAACGAAACGCCTGCGATTTCGGGTAGACACATAACCAATTTCGTATTCCAACTGTTGACCGACGTGAACCCGTCCGATCCGAAAAGCCTGGTTGCCCGCGAGGTGCCGGGACTTGGTGCGGACAGCCCGATTTTGCTGCGAACCGGCTCGGGCAACGGGCTGGCGCAGGCGCCCGAAGATTACCGGCCCGGAACGGGGGCGCAAGGGAGCGCTCCGGATCATCCGGAGCCGGGCGAGGAAGGCCAGGAAGGAACGAACCCGGGCGGAGACGCCGGGGGAGGCGCGGCGGGGAATGGCGGCGCTCCCGATGCTCAGGAACCGGGGCAGGAGGACACCGAGGAGCCCTCGATCAAACCCGGCAACAAAAACATCGTCATGATTTACCATTCCCATCCGCAGGAATCGTATAATCCGGTCTTGGGGTCGAACGTCGACAACCCGGGCTCGGCGGAAAAGATGAAAAACGTCAGCCTTGTCGGTGATGCGCTGGCCAGGGAGCTTGAGCGCAAGGGCGTAGCGACGTTGCATTCGTACGAAAATTATGCGGCCAAAGTAAGCAATTACAACTACAACTATTCATATAAATATTCGCGGGAGACGGTCAAAACGGCGATGGCCGAAAACGGTCAGCTCCAGTATTTTATCGACATTCACCGCGACTCGCAGCGCCACGACAAAACGACGACGACGATCGGCGGACAGTCCTACGCACAGGTGTATTTTATCATCGGACACGGCAACGAAAATTGGCGTAAAAACGAAGCCTTTGCCACCTCTATCCACGAGCGCATGGAAAAGTCGTATCCCAGCATTTCGCGTGGCATTTGGGGCAAAACGTCATCGCAGGGCAACGGAGAATACAACCAGTCCCTGTCGCCAAACAGCGTGCTGATCGAGATCGGCGGGATCGACAACACCCGGGAAGAGCTGAATCGGACCGCCAAAGTGCTCGCCGGCATCCTTGCCGACCTGTATTGGGAAAGCCAGGATGCAAAAAAAGCCGGCTCCCTGACGAAAGGCGACGGGAAGCAAAAATCGGGCGAAGCGGCGCAAACAAGCAAAAAGTCATAGGGATACGAGAACTTGAAAGGGAACAGAGGATCAGATTCGGGAGGGCGGGTTGATCATGGCCAAAACGATGCGAAAAACATTGCTGTACGGCATCCTGCTTGCGGCGGGCGTGACGCTGGGGATGCAGCTGGCGGATAGCGGGACCGCAACCGTATACGGCCCGGGTGAAGCCGGCGCAAACGGTGCAAACGGCCAGTTTCCCCAAGCTTATGGGGGCGGGGTGCCGGGGTATGGTTCATCGGCTTGGCCAGCGAACCCGGCTCCGGGCTGGTCCGGCTGGCAGGGAGGGAGCGCGGTTCCCGACGCGGGTTACGGCTACGGTGCGGGCGGCGGTTACGGTTATGGGAATTATAACTACAATTACAACGGATACAACAGCGCAAACGGCGGGTATGGAACGGGAACCGGAAGCAATGACGCGGGCTCCTCTTCGGTGAACGGAGGAGGTCAGACCGGCCCATCCGGAGGAAATTCCGCCATGCAGACGCCAGCGGATCTGCTTCTGCCGCCCCAGACGCCGCCGACCGTGGACCGCTTTGCCGACAAAGCGGCGCATTTGCTGCAGCAGGCATCCCAAAAGAGCATCCATTGGGTCGCCTCATTATTCGACCGGACGGAATGACGGTTTCCGCTCTCCGGGAAGTTCACGGATTTACGGTTTATAACAGGAGCCGGCTTTGTTATACTATTGTTAGATTGTTATTTGAACCGTTATTGACTATTCCGGAGGTAGGAATCCGCTTGAAAAAAGTTACGATGCAGCAAATTGCCGATCATTTGGGCGTCTCGAAGTTCGTCGTCTCCAAGGCGTTGTCCGGTAAAGGCGGAGTCAGCGAGACTACCAAGGAGCGAGTCATTCAGGCCGCTTCCAGGCTCGGCTATTTTAATCAGAAGAACGGGTACGTTAAAACAAACGTATCCCCAGGGCCGCAGTTTTCCGCATCCCCCGGCAAACAATCAGTGCTGGTGCTGATGCCCAATATCCGGTTTCAAAACAAGGAGTCGCTCTATTGGGGAAGATTGCTGGAGGGGATATCCCGGGAACTTGAGCAGCAGGGGCTCGGGATGATTATCATTTCCGAGCCGCGGGGGGAAAACTTCATGAGCATCCTGAATCCGGAAGGCATCCTGGGCATGGTGGGCGTCGGCCAGATCGCGACTTCCCTGCTGCTTGAGGCGCATCGAAGCGGACTGCCGATGGTGCTGGTCGACCATGAAGATCCGCTGATTCCGTGCGATACGGTTTTTGCCAACAACCTGGACGGCATGGCGAGACTGACCAGTCATTTGATCGGTTTGGGCCATCGCGAGCTGCATTTCGTGGGAAGCTCCGCATTTTCAAGAAGCTTCCGCGACCGGTGGATCGGCTTTCGGAGCGCCTTGGAAGAGAACGGTCTGACCCCGCAAGGGGCTGACGATCCGCTGTTGAAGCTGGAAGGGGTGGAGACCGGCGCTTTCCGTGACGATGTGGCCGCCTGGATTCAGCGCCGGAAAAAGGGGCGCGGCCTTCCGACGGCGCTGGTGTGCGCAAACGACGCGATCGCCGTAAACGTGTGCTCCGTCCTGGACGAGCTAGGGTTATCGGTACCGGAAGATATCACCGTTACCGGATTCGACAACATCGATGACGCGGTGCAAAATGTCCCGTCGATCACGACCATCAATGTGCCGAAGGAGGACTTCGGCCAGCGGGCGGTGAAGAAGCTGCTGGACCGGATAGCCTATCCTGGCGCGCCGCAGGAGAAAATCATGATTTCGGTGGAGATCGTGTACCGCAATTCCTCCTCCGAACCGCAGCGCGCGGCCGGAACTGCCCGGAAATGACCGGCAGACACCACCAAACGAAGGCCCTGAGGGATAACGGTAAAAAAGGGCCTTATTTTCGTCAAAAAAGAGAGTATAGCAAAAATAGAGGATTTTTTTTCCTTTATTATAGAAAGATGGGGGTAAACAGGCGCGGATTACCTGCTTAGCCCTCAAATGACGGAAATAATTTCCTCTATTTTGCGTACGAGGGAGAAAATATTAAAATAACGACACAAAATTCCTTTATTTTCGGCAGATGTCTTTCTTTAACTATTTTAGCCCAGCCCCAAACCGCTCGTTGCGCTCGATCAGGCTAAGTCTTTGCTGAACGCAAGCGTAGGAGCGCAAAGGGTCCTCCGGCGTGTTCATCACATAGTCGAGCAGCCGGTCAACGGTTGAGGTGGCGACATGGATGCGCGTGTCGGAGGAGGCGTAATAAATGAACACGTCCCCGTTATTGCGGGCGATGACGCCGTTGCAGAATACGACGTTCGACACGTCGCCGACGCGCTCTTCGCCTTCCGGCGCGATCAAATGGCCGCCGGGACGATGCGTTACGCATTGCGGCTCCTTAAGGTCGGACAGGAAGGCGTACAGCACGTACCGCAGCCCGGCCGCCGTACCCCGCACGCCGTGAGCGATGTGCAGCCAGCCTTTTTCCGTTTTGATCGGAGCCGGGCCTTGGCCGTTTTTGACCTCTTTAATCGTATGGTATTTGCGGTCGTCAACGATGATCTCCTCTGCAATCACCGCGTTTTCGATCGAATCGGACAAGCCCCAGCCGATGCCGCCCCCGGAACCAGCGTCGATAAAGCCGTCTTGGGGCCGGGTGTAGAACGCGTATTTACCGTTCACGAATTCCGGGTGCAGCACAACGTTGCGTTGCTGCGGAGATTTCGTTTTCAGGTCGGCCAGGCGCTCCCAGGCGATGAGATCCCTGGTGCGGGCGATGCCGCATTGGGCCACAGCGCTCGACAGGTCGCCGCGCAGGGCGTCCGGATCTTTTCGCTCCGTGCAGAACAGGCCGTAAATCCAGCCGTCTTCATGGTGCACGAGCCGCATGTCGTATACATTCACGTCCGGATCTTCGGTTTCCGGCATCACGATCGGGTGATCCCAGAAGCGGAATCCATCAACGCCGTTATCGCTTTCCGCCACTGCGAAAAACGATTTGCGGTCCACACCTTCGACCCGGGCCACGAGATAAAATTTGCCGTTCAGCTCGATCGCCCCGGGGTTGAATACGCCGTTTACGCCAAGACGCTCCATGAAATACGGGTTCGTGTCCGGATTGAAATCGTATTTCCAGAGCAGCGGCGCGTGTTCCGCGGTCAAAATCGGATAGCGGTAGCGCTCGTAAATCCCGTTGCCATAAGGGAGCTTTTCGTTAGGGCGATTGATTAGTTGCTCGTAACACTCCGTCAGTTGCCGCTTTCTTTCCTCAAACAAACTCATTCTTATTCCCTCCGCATATTGAAATTAAAAGTTCTACCGCTGCAAACGCTCCAACATTTCCAGACAAGCCCGGCTGTTATGGTAAGGGCATTTCCACGGGCTGACCTTCGGCTCTCCCGGCAGGGGACGGCCGCCCTGATCCACACCCCAGAACCACTCGCCGTGCTCCCGGTCGATCAGGTGCGTTTGGATGAACTTCCAGGAATTTGCCGTGGCGGTCCGGTACCGCTCATCGCCGGTCAACTGATAGGCGTTATAGAAGCCGACCATCGCTTCTGCCTGGGGCCACCAATCCTTGTTCGTATCGGTCAGGCCGCTTGGGCCGGCCTCGTTCCAAATGCCGCCGTCTTTGTCCACGCCTTCGTTATAAACCGCTTCCGCCATGGCTACCGCTGTTTCCTTCACACGCTGCAGCAGGGCAGGATCGCCAAGCACCTCGGCGGCTTCGATGAGCAGCCAACTGCCTTCGATATCATGCCCGTAGGAGATATGGCGGCTCTTGACCTGCCATGACTCATCAAAAAACAGCCAAAAATGGGCGTTTTGCGGGTCGATGATATGTTCCAGCATCACTTCGATCAGCTCGGACAGGCTGTGCCGCAGCTCGGGGGACTTCCATACCCGGTACAGGTTGGTATAGGCTTCCAGCACGTGCAGATGGGTGTTCATCGATTTCTTTTCGTTGAGGTCCTTGTTGCTGAGGCTGAAGTCGCCGGTTTGCTTCCAGTCGCGGGACAAAGCTTCAATATACCCTTTATGGACAGGGTCATAGCTGTATTTCTCCAGCAGCCGGTAGATGTCCGCCGCCAAATCCAGAGCTTCCTTGCTAGAGGTCGCGCGGTAATATTCGGCTAGCGCATAAATGACGAACGCTTGCCCGTAAACCTGCTTTTTATCTTGGGCAGGGCGCCCCTCGTAGTCGACCATCCAGTAGAAGCCCCCGTACACGCGGTCCAGGAAATGTTCCGTCAGATAATCATAGGCGCGCCGCGCCATCTCCAGATATTTTGCAGTAGGAAAGAGGCGGTGAGCGGAAGCGAACGTCCACAAGAGCCGGGCGTTAAGCACCAGTCCTTTGTCGGCTTGGCTCTCGGCATTCATTTGCCGATCGATGAAGCCGATAAACCCGCCATGCTCGGCATCGATCGTATGGTCGATCCAAAATGGCAAAATATTGTCCTGCAGCTCCTGCCGCAGCTGTCCCATCCAATGGTGTTTATCCATGGGGAATGGACCTCCTTATCGCTTAGGTAAATTCAATTTGGCGGCGTATGCCTCGGCAACGACAGCCTCGGCCTGTTTGCCGTAAATGCAGTAGCCGTCATCGGCGGCGGCTTGCTCGCGGGCGTAAAGCTGCGCCGGCCAATCCCACAGCATAAAGCCGCGCACCCAGCTGCGCTCACCGCATTTTTGCAGCATCGTGCGGTAGTAGTCGGCCTGTTCGGCTGCATTGGCATCCCCTTGAAGCATCCAGTCGTTGGGGATTTTCGCCGAGCCGGTTCGGCTGGGGCAGCCGGCCTCCATAAAGAAGAAAGGTTTTCCGTACTTTAGTACAACGCTTTCAATCCGATCCAGCTGGCGGTCCCAATCATCGATCGGATAGTAGCCGCTGGAGCTGATAATGTCGAGGGCATCCCACCAAGCGACGTTATCCTCCTGGTATTTGTCACAATTGTAAGTGACCAACCCCTTAAACACTTTTCTTACATCGGCAATCAGTTCCCGCCATTCGCGCTCACGCCGGTCGGTCTGCACCATCTCGCAGCCGATGCAAAACATTTCGCAGCCCGTTTCCTCGGCGATTTCCGCAAAATGCAAAATGTAGGCCCGGTAAGAGGAGAACCAGTCGGACCATTTGGGTTCGCACGGAACATCTTTGTCAAAAAAGTTGATATGCGCCCGCCAAGTGCCGTCCGCACAATTCACGATCGGCTTCAGGCATACCTTCAAGCCAAGCGACTTGGCTTTGCCGATCACCCGCCTGACTTCCTCATCGGTTACCGCCGGCTCCTTCCAATAAGGGATTTCCATCGAGAAAGCCGTTGCTTGCAGCGCGGAAAAAGCGATCGCCGTCCAGTTGACTCCAGTCGATTTCACCATTGTTTCCATGGAACGGTCCGCGGCTTCATTGCCCCAGGTGCCTCTAACGCCCATAAACCCCCAGGTCATCCCGGCCACATAAGGCGCTAACGAATTCATGCAAGAGCTCACCTCACCAGTTTGAATTTCTGATTTTTTGTTATCATTTGTTATTTAAAATTAGATAACAAATTATGATTATGTCACTAATATATATCTAAAGATTAGGAGAATTCAACATTTTAATTTTATAGTTTGTTAGCGGATCATGGAGAGGAGTTAGGGTTGGAAATACCCGGGAAATAGGCGGATAGCGCCGCTGGAATTCGCCCCCAGCTTAGATAGGACTAAAGTACTCCTTGGAACGTGGGCGCAGAAGGACTAATGTCTTTTTTTGGCGAAATTAAAAAGGTTAGTGAAAATAACGGTTGAGAGAGGGACATGAGATGAGGAAGATATTAGTTTTGGTCCTTACGGTCGGCCTGATCCTGGCTTTAGGAACAGGCGTCTGGGAGCCGATGGCGGCTGAAGCGGCCTCTGAAGGAGAGCAGGGGATCAAGGACATGGCGGGCGATTATGCGATGCTGATGGACAATGGCACGATGTGGACTTCGATTTACGGAGAACAGATGATGCGCACGCCGGGTGATGTTGTTTCGATTTCCCTGACTTCACAGTACGCCGGTTTGGGGGTAACCCGGGACGGTAAACTGATCGAGTGGGATATGGGCATCACCCCGCGAGTAGTGGAAGGCCAAACGGAGGTCAAGCAGGTCGCAGGTAAAGCTTGGCTAAAAGAGGATGGGAGCGTTTGGACCCGCACGGGCAAAATCAAAGGCCTCGAGAATATCGAACATATCGCTTATGGAGATCGCCGACTTGCTGCTTTGTCGTCGAGCGGGGAACTGTTTTTCGAAGATTCGTATAAACCGAATGTTTTCTCAAAGATCGGGCCAGTATCCGATCCGTCGGCCGTAACGGCCATTGCCGCTTATGATATGCGCGTTGCGCTGCTCTATAACAACGGCAAAGTGGTATTGTATCAAACTTTTGATTTTGATGACAACGGCAAACCTATTCCCTATACCGTGACTGAAGATGCCGTTCATATCGCGTTTGCCGAAAGCAAATCTGGGCGCTCCCTGGACGCTCTGATCGTTACGCGCAAGGATGGTACGGTGTGGGCGACGGGTGATTATCGGGACCGGATCAAACTGACCGAGCAGTACCCGGGATTAAGCCAGATCGTCAAAACGTCCGTAATCTCGGACTCCATGATCTCAGACATGGACCATTTGTACGCGCAGCGCAGCGACGGCAGTTGGCTGTTGTTTGAAGCGGGAGAAGTGAAGCCGGTCGAAGCGCCACGGGTGAGCGCTTTGAACGTAGCGGTATCAGAAGCCAAACCTTTCGTAGGCGACAAAATTAAGGTGGATATTCAGGAGACCTACACGAACGGGGCGGACATCAAGGTGAAGGGCGACGCGACAAATGTAACGGTCGATAACCCCCACTTGTTGCGGATCGAATCGGATGGAAGCCTTAAAGTGCTTGGCGTGGGCGAATCGAAGGTCACGGTAACCTCCGGCGGCCTTTCGCAAACGATAACGATATCGGCCAGCCTGCGCAACAACCTAAAATACGCCAAGGTTGTGGGCGGCGTAGTGTACATTCCCGCCAAAGCGGTATTTCAGGCGATGGGCGGCACGGTCGCTCCCTCGGGCGGCGGGCTTGACGTCAAGCTCGGCGATACATCGCTGTTTTTTAAAGCGAATGAAAAAAGCGCGCAACTCAACGGTGGGAATATTACTTTAAAAGCGGCCCCCCTGACCGAAAAGGGTGAGACGCTCATTCCCGCTTCTTTGCTTACGGAAGCTTTAGAAGCCCAAGTGAAATGGGATAGCGAGTGGCAGGAGGCGAATATCTCTTTTGGCTTGGCAAACATGACCATCGTTTCGACGAAAACGGCATCTTTGATCAAGAAAGCGATGCAAGGCAGCCTGGCTAATTATATCGGCAAAAGCTACTGGGTGAATTATTTCCAGGGATGGGACCGTTTTTCGAAAGTGACGGTAACGGACATCCTGCCCGATGATACGGGAAGCTTTATCGTCGTTTTTAAATCGGCATCCGGTAAAACTTTGAAAAGCTATTCTATGACTTCAAGCCACGTATCGGACTTGTTTAGTGATGGCTCGGCATTTTTTAACTATGATCCTTACAAGAAGTATAAATGGTCTTCCGCCATTTGGAATCAAATTAAAGCCGGACATATCAATCTTGGCATGACCAAGGAGCAGGTTCTGCTATCCTGGGGAGAGCCTGCGGGCAAAAGCACGGCGAATGCCAATGGCAAAACTGTTGAAACCTGGGTATACGCCAACTTCGACACCGTCGTATTCATGAACGGTAAAGTTACGATCATTATTAACTGATTCTAAAACGGAACGGTACCGATTGCTGCCTGCCCCTGCAACTGATATAATAAATTGATTAGACTTCAACGATTTGTGGTGGGGGTAAGGATGACTGATATTAGAGCAAGACAACAAAAAATTCGCAATTTCTGCATTATTGCACATATAGACCATGGCAAATCGACGCTGGCCGACCGGATTCTGGAGTATACCGGGGCGCTCTCTTCCCGGGAAATGCAGGAGCAGGTGCTCGACCAGATGGACCTGGAACGGGAACGCGGGATTACGATTAAGCTGCAGGCGGTGCGGTTGGCTTACCGGGCGGATGACGGGGAGGAGTATTTGCTGAACCTGATCGACACGCCGGGACACGTCGACTTCACGTACGAGGTTTCCCGCAGCTTGGCGGCCTGTGAAGGCGCTTTGCTGGTCGTGGATGCCGCCCAGGGGATTGAGGCCCAAACGCTGGCCAATGTCTACCTGGCGCTGGACAACGACCTGGAGATTTTGCCGGTCATCAACAAAATCGATCTGCCCAGCGCCGATCCGGACCGGGTAAAGCAGGAGGTCGAGGACGTCATCGGGCTCGACGCCAGCGAGGCAGTGTTGGCTTCGGCCAAAGCGGGGATCGGGATCAAGGAGATCCTGGAGCAGGTCGTGCAGAAGGTGCCGGCGCCGTCGGGCGATCCCGACCGGCCGCTTAAAGCGCTCATTTTCGATTCGCATTACGATCCGTACAAAGGCGTTATTGTGTATGTGCGCGTCATTGACGGCCATATCAAAGCCGGCTCGAAAATCAAAATGATGGCGACGGACAAAACGTTTGAAGTCATTGAGGTCGGCGCGTTCAAGCCGCGGATGACGATCGTGGACGAGCTGAACGTCGGCGATGTTGGCTTTATCGTGGCCGGTATCAAGACGGTCGGCGACACCCGGGTCGGCGATACGGTGACGGACGCGAAAAATCCAACGCCTGAACCGCTGCCGGGCTACCGCAAAATCAACCCGATGGTCTTCTGCGGTCTGTATCCGATCGAAACGTCGGATTACAACGATCTGCGCGAAGCCCTGGAGAAGCTGCAGCTCAACGACGCTTCGCTCAGCTTCGAGCCGGAAACGTCCAGCGCGCTTGGCTTCGGGTTCCGCTGCGGCTTCCTCGGCCTGCTGCATATGGACGTCATCCAGGAGCGGATCGAACGGGAATTCAATATTCCGCTGATCACGACCGCGCCAAGCGTTATTTACAAAGTGACGCTGACGAACGGCGAAACGATTTCGATCGACAACCCGTCCAACTATCCGGAAGTCGGCAAAATCGACTATGTGGAGGAGCCATACGTCAAGGCGGCGATCATCGTGCCAAACGATTACGTCGGAACGGTGATGGAACTGTGCCAAAACAAACGCGGCGAATTCGTGAATATGGAGTATCTGGATACGACGCGCGTGACAATTACGTACCAGATCCCGCTCTCGGAAATCGTTTATGACTTTTTTGACCAGTTGAAATCGGGCACCAAAGGATATGCTTCGTTCGATTACGATCTGTCGGGGTATCGCCAGTCCAACCTGGTGAAGATGGACATTTTGCTCAACAGCGAGCAGGTGGACGCCTTGTCCTTCATCGTGCACCGCGACCGCGCTTACCATCGCGGCCGGATCATTTGCGAGAAGCTGCGCGAGCTGATTCCGCGCCAAATGTTCGAGGTGCCGATTCAGGCCTCGATCGGGACGAAGATTATCGCGCGCGAGACGGTCAAGGCGATGCGCAAAAACGTCCTCGCCAAGTGTTACGGCGGCGACATTTCGCGGAAGCGCAAGCTGCTGGAAAAGCAGAAGGAAGGCAAAAAGCGCATGAAGCAGGTCGGCAGCGTCGAGGTGCCGCAGGAAGCGTTTATGGCTGTACTGAAGATCGACGACAATTAAGCGGAAACGCCTGGTTCTGGCGATACGCAAATGCGGTCGCCGAAGCAGGATGGCAAGTTAAAAGCGATTGAACATGATGAAAGAGGAAAGCCGCAGGGCTTTCCTCTTTCAAATAAGAGCCGGGGGGCGGCAAGTTAGCGGTAATTTATGTCGCTATTTTGCGGAACTGGGTTCCTTCGGTAGTATAGCGGAATTTTATGTCCTTATTTTTTCGCGCAACAAGTTTTTTCACCGAAAATAGCTGAAGTTGCTAAGAATAACGCCATATTTTTCCTCTATGGTTGATGATTCTGCAGAACTGCCGTAAATAGCGCCATTTTTTACCGCTAATGCCCATTGCGAAAGCGTGATGTTACTATGACGGTACCACATTACGCCAACACATTACGCCAACACATTACGCTACCACATAGCGCTACCTTTAGCGCTGCAGCAACGCACATAGGCCGAACAATTTCCGGGTTTAAATTTTTCTACTATATAATATGAAATAATAAAAAGTTTAGGAGGCATGACCATGGACCAACAGACGAAGCGGCAAGGGCCGGGAATGCCGGACCTTGAGCAGACGGCGGGCAGCGTTATGCTAAGCGGTCAGCCGGCGGCGGAAAGCGCCGCGTCTAACAGCGAAAAAAAGCGAGCGCCGCAGGCCGTTTATATACACATTCCGTTTTGCACCAATAAGTGCTTCTATTGCGACTTTAACTCCTACGTGCTGAAGGATCAGCCGGTGATGGACTATCTGAAGGCGCTGGACCGCGAGATGGAGCTGACCGTAAGCCAAACGCCGCCCGGTGAGATCCGGACAATTTTTGTCGGGGGCGGGACGCCGACCGTGCTGAATCCGCAGGAGATGGAGTTTTTCCTGACTTCGGTGCGGAAGCATTTCCCGCGTTGGGCGAGCGACATCGAGTTTACGATGGAAGCCAATCCCGGAACGACCGACCGCGAAAAACTGGCCGTCATGAAGGCAGGCGGGGTCAACCGGGTCAGCTTCGGCGTGCAGGCCTTTCAGAACGAGCTGTTGAGCGGGATCGGCCGGATTCACAACACCGACGACGTGTACCGGAGCCTGGAGAACGCCCGGGCCGCCGGTCTCGACAATCTGTCGATCGACCTGATGTTCGGATTACCGAACCAGACGGTGGAAATGCTGGACTACAGCGTTACCCGCGCGCTTGAGTTGGGGCTGCCCCATTACTCGATCTACAGCCTTAAAGTGGAAGAGAACACGCTGTTCCATACGCTGTATCAGAGAAATCAACTGCCCCTGCCGAGCGAAGAAGACGAACTGAAAATGTATCTGCTGCTGATGGAGCGGATGGCAAAGGCGGGACGCAAACAGTACGAAATTAGTAATTTCGCCAAGCCGGGTTACGAAAGCCGCCACAACATCACCTATTGGCGCAATGAAGACTATTACGGTTTGGGCGCGGGAGCGCACGGATATGTCGAAAGACAGCGGCACGTCAACATTAAAGGCGTAAATCCGTATGTGGAGGCGGCCGGCCAAGGGCTGCCCCGGCTTGAACAGTTCGCCGTGTCCCGCGAGGAGGCCATGGAGGATTTTGTGATGGTCGGGCTGCGCATGTTGAACGGCATCCGCAAGGCGGACTTCCGCTCCCAGTTTGGCGCGGACAGCGAATTGGAACGGATTTTTGCCGGGCCGCTGCAAAAGATGCTGTCGGCCGGGCTCCTGGAGCAACACGAGGATCAAGGCGGTTACCGGCTTAGCAAACAAGGCGTATTGTTCGGCAATGAAGTGTTTGCCGAGTTTATCGGCGTATTAACGGTTTAAGCGAATATATTCAATCACAGAAAAAAGGCAGCTGCCCAGCTTGATATGAAGCGAGGCGGCTGCCCTTTTTTGGGCTTATGTATATCCTTTAGGGCCGACAAGAAATGGCTTGAAGTTTTATACCTTATCATGTATATTTATTCATATTACATGACTTGGGAGATCGAGGGGGAAAAGCTATGCAAGCCGTTGTCGTGTGCAGACAGGCGAAACTTGAGGACGTCGAACCTCTATATACAATGATTGATGAATATGCCAAAAGAGGGATTATGCTGCCGCGTTCCCGCGCAGTGCTCGAACGTCAGATCAACGATTTCGTTGTCGCGGAAGTGGACGGACAGGTCGTAGGCTGCGGCTCGCTGTGCAAGCTCGGCGACGAGCTTGTGGAAATCCGTTCGCTTGGCATCGCCGAAGGGTACAAAGGGCGCGGTCTCGGCTCCATGCTGGTGGAGAAGCTGGTGGAGCAAGCGCGGAAGCTGGCGATCCCTAAAGTCATGGCTTTGACCTATGAGGTTTCATTTTTTGTGAAGAATGGTTTTACCGTCGTAAATAAAGAGATTTTCCCGGAAAAAGTTTGGACGGACTGCGTAAATTGTGCGAAGCAGCAATGCTGTGATGAAATAGCTGTGCTTAAGATACTGGACTGACTTGACAATCGTCAGGTCGGTTTGGTATTTTTGTATTAGCGATTAGCACTCGTTAGCTTAGAGTGCTAACGATCGATAAATTGATTAGATCAGGAGGGATCGCCATGTTAACGGAACGCCAGAGAATGATATTGACTGCGATTGTGGATGACTATATTCGATCGGCGGAGCCGGTGGGATCCCGGAGTATTTCCAAACGTGGAGATGTCGGGTACAGCCCGGCGACGATCCGCAATGAGATGGCGGATTTGGAGGAGCTCGGATTTTTGGAGCAGCCGCATACGTCGGCGGGGCGCATACCTTCCATTAAAGGCTACCGTTACTATGTGGATCACCTGACTCCGCTAAATCTGATTACGCCGGAAGAGCTTAAAACCCTCAAGGCGTTTTTTGCCGAAAAGCTGAATGCGGCGGAACAGCATATTCAGCATGCCGGCACGATTTTATCCCATATGACCAATTACACTTCCATCCTGCTGGGGCCGGAAGTTTTTCATACGTCTTTGCGCCATTTTCAGTTGCTGCCGCTGAACGAGAACACGGCGGTGGCGATCTTGGTCACGAATACGGGACAAGTGGAGAACAAAACCGTGTCCGTTCCGGCCGGCGTATCGGTTTCGGAGATGGAAAGAGTGGTCAACCTGCTTAACGTCAAGCTTGCGGGATTGCCGATCTACAAACTGAAGACCGCCCTTTATAACGAAATCGGCCAGGAAATGCAGCGGCATATCGAGCATTTTGAAGAGCTGATGAAAGTGCTTGATCAAGTGCTGGGCAGCGGCTCGGACGGGCAGCGCCTGTTCCTGAGCGGGGCTACCAACATGCTGACGCAGCCGGAGTTCCGCGACGTGGACAAAGTGAAAAGCATTCTGGATCTGTTGGAGGAGACGCCGACGCTGACGAAACTGATGTCTTCGGCATCCCTCGGCTCGGGCATTCAAGTGAGGATCGGCACGGAAAATGACCATGAAGCTTTCGCCAACTGCAGCCTGATCACCGCAACGTATCAAATTGAAGGGGAAACGGTCGGGACGATCGGCATTCTTGGGCCAACCCGGATGGAATACGGCCGGGTGATTCGAATTTTGGACATTTTATCGAAGGATTTGAGCAAATTTTTGTCCCGGTTGCATTAACATGCATGAACTCTGGCCCTAACTGCATGTTAAGGAGGTGAACATCTTGAAGGAATCACAGCCAATTCAAGACAACATCAATCACAGTGTAGAGGAAGAACAAGAGATGAATGATAACGTTAAAGAAGAGCAAAACCTGGAAACGGAAGACAGCAGGCAGGACGAAACGGTTCAGCAGGAGCAACCGCAGGAACCGGTAAATGCAGACGAAGCGGCAGGTTCCGCTGCGGAAGGCGGCGCCGATTTGAGCCCTGAGCTGGCAAAATTGCAGGCGGAGAATGAAGATTACCAGCAGCGGCTGCTTCGCGCCCAAGCCGATTTTGATAATTTCCGGCGCCGGACGTTGAAGGAAAAAGAAGAACTGGGAAAATACGCATCCGCCAAGCTGATTACCGAATTGCTGCCCGTGATCGATAATTTCGAAAGAGCGATCAGCTCCGCCGGCGAAAGCGCGGACAACAGCTCGTATTCCAAGGGCGTGGAGATGATTTTCCGCCAGCTCGAAGGCGTGCTGAAGGCGGAAGGACTCACCGCGATGGAAGCCGAGGGGACGCCGTTTAATCCCGAATTCCATCAAGCGATCATGCAGGTGGAATCCGAGGAATACGAGGAAGGCATCGTCGTCGAAGTCGTGCAAAAGGGATACATGTTGAAAGACAAAGTGCTGCGCCCGGCGATGGTCAAAGTCAGCGGCTGAAACACCTGCTGAAAACACATAGAAAAACATGCACCTATTAAGGAGGACATAAGCAAATGAGTAAAGTTATCGGTATTGACCTTGGAACGACCAACTCTTGCGTTGCGGTCATGGAAGGCGGCGAAGCCGTCGTCATTCCGAACCCGGAAGGCGGACGTACGACTCCTTCCGTCGTCGGTTTTAAGAAAGACGGCGAACGGATCGTCGGGGAAACGGCTAAACGCCAGGCGATTACGAACCCGGACCGCACGATCATCTCCATCAAAAGACATATGGGGACGAACCATAAAGAAGCTATCGACGGCAAAGAATTTACACCGCAGGAGATTTCGGCGATCATTTTGCAGAAGCTGAAATCCGATGCCGAAGCTTATCTGGGTCAACCCGTAACCCAGGCGGTCATCACGGTTCCGGCTTATTTTAACGACAGCCAGCGTCAAGCGACGAAGGATGCCGGGAAAATCGCCGGCCTGGAAGTGCTGCGGATCGTCAACGAACCGACGGCGGCGGCACTTGCCTATGGCCTGGAGAAAGCCGAGGATCAAACGATCCTGGTGTACGACTTGGGCGGCGGTACGTTCGACGTATCGATTCTGGAGCTTGGCGACGGCTTCTTCGAAGTTAAAGCGACGAGCGGGGACAATCACCTTGGCGGCGACGACTTCGACCAAAAGGTCATCGATTATCTGGTGGAAGAGTTCAAAAAGGATCAAGGCATCGACCTGAGCAAGGACAAAGCGGCCGTTCAACGCCTGAAGGACGCTGCCGAAAAAGCGAAAAAAGAATTGTCCGGCGTGCTGACGACAACGATTTCCCTGCCGTTCATCACGGTCGTTGACGGCGTGCCGCAGCACTTGGAAGTGAACCTGACCCGCGCGAAATTCGAAGAATTGACGGCGGATCTCGTAGAGCGTACGCTTGGACCGACTCGCCGCGCGCTCAGCGATGCCGGCATGACTCCGGCCGATATCGATAAAATCGTCCTGGTCGGCGGCTCAACGCGGATTCCGGCCGTTCAGGAAGCGATCAAGAAGCTGACCGGCAAAGAGCCGCACAAAGGCGTCAACCCGGACGAAGTCGTTGCCCTGGGCGCAGCCGTACAAGCGGGCGTGCTGACCGGCGACGTCAAGGACGTCGTATTGCTCGACGTAACTCCGCTTTCGCTTGGTATCGAAACGGCCGGCGGCGTGTTTACGAAAATGATTGAACGCAACACGACGATCCCAACGAGCAAATCGCAAGTTTTCTCCACCTACGCTGATAATCAGCCTAGCGTGGAAATCCACGTGCTGCAAGGGGAACGCGAGATGGCCGCGGGCAACAAAACGCTCGGCCGCTTCATCCTCGGCGACATTCCGCTCGCGCCTCGCGGCGTGCCGCAAATCGAAGTTACCTTCGATATCGATGCCAACGGGATCGTCAACGTATCGGCGACCGACAAAGGCACCGGCAAGAGCCAAAAAATCACGATCACGTCTTCGAGCGGCTTGAACGACGAAGAAATCGATCGTATGATGAAAGACGCGGAGCTTCACGCCGAAGAAGACAAAAAACGCAAGGAACTGGTCGAAGCGAAAAACAACGCCGATCAGCTCATTTACAGCGTAGACAAAACGCTGAAGGAGCTGGGTGATAAAGTGGACGCCGCCGAAACGGAAAAAGCGAACGCGGCGAAGGAAGAGCTCAAAAAAGCGGTCGAAACCGACGATCTGGAGCAAATCAAATCCGCTTCGGAAAAACTGACCGAGATCGTGCAGCAGCTCTCCGTCAAGCTTTATGAGCAGGCTCAGCAGGCTGCTGGCGCAGCCGGCGCCGCAGAAGGAGCCGAAGGCGCTGCGGCCGGCGGCGGAAGCCGCGACAATGTCGTGGATGCCGATTACGAAGTTGTTGACGAAGACAAGAAGTAACGTTTAAGATATCACGGACCGGTAAAGCATTGAATACACTTTGGTGAACTGGGAAGGTCAAAGCGCGGGCGGCTTCCGCACTTTGACTTTCCTTTTGCCGGATTAAGGGAACGGTGCTGACGCGGCTGGTTCGCGAGAGTCAAGACGGGGGTGGAAGGATGGCAGAAAAACGCGATTATTATGAAGTGCTGGGCGTCGGGAAAACCGCGACCGAAGAAGAGGTCAAAAAAGCTTATCGCAAGCTGGCCCGTCAATATCACCCGGACGTAAACAAAGCGGCGGATGCGGAAGCGAAGTTTAAAGAAGTGAAGGAAGCCTACGACGTGCTCAGTGATGAGGGCAAACGCGCTCGCTACGACCAATACGGACATGTGGATCCGAACCAGGGCATGGGCGGCGGATTTTCCGGCACGGATTTTGGCGGATTTGGCGATATTTTCGATATGTTCTTTGGCGGTGGCGGCGGCAGACGCGACCCGAACGCACCGCAGCGGGGGAACGATCTGCAATATACGATGACGATCGAGTTCGAGGAAGCGGCATTTGGGAAAGAAACCGATATTTCGATTCCGCGTACCGAAAACTGTGATACGTGCTCCGGCACCGGCGCAAAACCGGGAACCAAACCGACGGTTTGCTCCGTCTGCCACGGAACCGGGCAGCAGGAGGTCGTGCAGAACACGCCTTTCGGCCGCATGGTCAACCGGCGTTCCTGCTCGGCCTGCGGCGGCCGGGGCCAGATCATCAAAGAGAAATGCCCAACCTGCTCCGGCAGCGGCAAGGTGAAGAAGCAGCGTAAAATCCACGTCCGGATTCCGGCGGGGGTTGACGACGGCGCCCAATTGCGGATGACGGGCGAAGGGGAAGGCGGACTGCGCGGAGGCCCTCCCGGCGATTTGTATATCGTGATCCGCGTGAAAGAACATGAGTACTTCGAGCGGGAAGGCGACGACGTTTATTTGGAAGTGCCGATTACGTTCGCGCAGGCCGCGCTTGGCGACGAGATCGAAATCCCGACGCTGACGGAAAAGGTGAAACTGAAAATTCCGGCCGGTACGCAGACAGGCACGTTCTTCCGCCTGAAAGGCAAAGGAATTCCGCGTCTTCGCGGCGTCGGCCAGGGCGATCAGCATGTCAAAGTGGTGTTGATGACACCGCGGAAGCTAAGTGAAGAGCAGAAAGAACTGCTGCGCCAGTTCGCTTCATTGGAAGGCGAATTTACGCATGAAAATGAGCAATCGTTTTTTGACCGTATGAAACGGGCGTTTCGCGGAGAATAATAAGGAAAAACACGCGCGGGCGAAAGAGAGTTCTGAAAGTAAGGACTCCCTTACGCTCGCGCGTTTTTGTTTGAGCATCCCGGTTTCAGGGTTATCACCTCCCGGAGTACGTAACCTCATAGCCGCATTCCCGGCCCTTCGGTAGAATAAATTTATGTACATGCTTACCGACGGGAGGAAGCAACATGATGAGAAGAACAAAATTCCGTCTGCAAACAACGGGTACCCGGTTTAGTTTGAGCTTTCCGTTTGCGCCAAAGGAGGCGGCCATATGATCAGGGTCTTAATCGTGGAAGATGATCCGATGGTGGCGAAGTTCAACCAAAGTTACCTGGAACTGGTGGAGGGTTTCCGCTGTGTGGGTACGGCGGAGTCGGCCGAAGCGGCCAAACGGTTGTTGGAACGGGTCAAACCGCAGCTGATTTTGCTTGAGTTGTACATGCGCCGACAGGACGGCTTCGCTTTGCTTAATTATATCCGCAGCCGCGCTCAAAATATCGACGTTATTGTCATTTCGGCCGCGAGGGATCCGGAAAGCATTATAAAAACACGGCAGTATGGTGCAATTGACTATCTGATCAAACCGTATCATTTCTCGCGATTCAAAACGTCGCTGGAATTGTACCGCGATACGTACCGTGCGATGAATTCCTGCCGGGTCATGAGCCAAAACGATGTTGATCGTTTGATCTGGCGCGGCGATTGTCAGGCGGCATCACGTCCGCTGCCCAAAGGGCTGACCTCGGGTACTCTGCAGATGGTCTGGGAGGCGATCGCCCGGCAAGACAACTCGGGGTTCTCAACGAATGAGCTGTCCCGGACAGTCGGAATTTCCCGCGTTTCCGTGCGCAAATACCTTGATTTTCTGGCGGACATCGGCGTGCTCGAAACGGAGATCATTTACGGAACCGGGGGCAGGCCGCTCGACAAGTTCTGGACTGTGCCGGAAAAATCCAGCATGGTTTCCCTGTATTTTTAAAAAGACGGCATGCTTACATTACTTACTTTACGGTTTCTGTACTTACATAAGCTGGCCGAACCCAGACTCTCCTCTTACAATTACATTTGTGAAATATTGCACAATATTTCGTGCATTTTACGCTTACAACCAGAAAGGGAGAGGGAATCGGGATGAAAAGCACAAAGACAGTTTGGGCTCCGGGAATGCTGGTCATGATTTTGGCGGCAATGTTGATTTTGCCGGGCTGCGGCGGAAAAAGCGGGGACTCTGCGGACATTGTCGTCATCGGCGCCGGCGGAGCCGGCATGACGGCGGCCATCGAAGCGCAAAGTTTGGGGGCCAAAGTGATATTGCTGGAGAAAATGCCGATGGTCGGCGGGAATACGGTCCGCGCGGAAGGCGGTTTAAACGCGGCGGGCACCGAATATCAGAAAGCTCAGGGGATCGAAGATAGCCCGGAACTTCATTTTGAAGACACGATGAAAGGGGGCAAAAATCTCAATAATCCCGATTTGGTTAAAGTGCTGACGGAAAATGCCAAAGATTCAGTGGAATTTCTGAAGGAGAACGGTGCGGAGCTGTCGGAAGTCGGAAAGGCCGGTGGAGCCAGCGTTCCGCGCATTCATAGACCTGAAGGCGGTGAAGCGGCCGGGAACTTTATCGTCATGGCTTTGAAAAAGAAACTGGAGGAATTGCAAATCGATGTCCGGCTGCAGCACGAAGTGACGGAAATCTTGACGGATAAGGATGGCAAGGTGAGCGGCGTCAAAGGGACGGACAAGGACGGCAAAACCTTTTCTATCGGCGCTAAGGCGGTTATTTTAACCACGGGCGGCTTCGGGGCCAATTTGGACATGGTCGCCAAATACAAACCCGAACTGCGGGGATTCGCGACGACCAATGCGCCGGGAGCGCAAGGCAGCGGCATCGGGCTTGCCCAGGCGCTTGGTGCTAAGCTGGTGGACATGGAACAGATTCAAATTCACCCGACAACGATTCCTGGTGATGGCGTGCTGATCACCGAGGGCGTACGCGGCGATGGAGCGATTTTGGTTAATCAGGAAGGCGTGCGGTTTACGAACGAATTGCTGACGCGGGATGTCGTATCCCAAAATATCTTGGCGCAAAAAGACGGTATTGCTTACTTAATTTTTAATGATGAGTTGCGTGAAAATTTGGGTGCAACCGAGACGTATTTTGAAATGGGCTTGGTTGAGGAAGGCCAAACGCTTGCGGAACTGGCGTCTAAAATCGGTGTTGATGCCGCTGCGCTGGAACAGACCGTAAACCGTTACGCCGACATGAAAAACAAAGGTGCGGACGAAGATTTCCAGCGGGACGACATGCGGCTTGATTTTACGAAAGGAGCCTATTACGCCATCAAGGTAACGCCGGGAATCCATCACACGATGGGCGGCGTGGCGATCAACACCCAGACTCAGGTGCTGAACGAATCGGATGCTGTGATAACCAACCTGTATGCGGCAGGTGAAGTTACCGGGGGCGTTCATGGCGGCAACCGTCTCGGCGGCAATGCACTGGCCGACATCGTAACATTCGGGCGCATCGCCGCCCAGGAAGCCGTCAAAGCTTTGAACTAATCCGGGTGCAGAACCTGATACCATTAAGGAGATCAAAAGGAGATCAAATTCAACATGTACAAAAAAGCAAAGATAGGAATTTTTACGGTTATTCTTGGCGTGTCCCTGGCCTTGGCGGGTTGTTCCGGCGCAGGCGGCGGAAACTATGTGGACGGTACTTATGAAGGCAGCGCCCAAGGGGCAAAAAGCGAAGTGAAAGTAGCCGTTGAAATTAAAGGGGAGAAAATAGCCAATATCGAAATTGTCGAACACGGAGAAACGCAGAGCATCATCGACGCGGCGGTGGAGACGACCATTCCGGAAATCATCGAAAAGCAAACCACGGATGGAGTCGATGTTGTCTCCGGCGCGTCCAAATCCAGCGCAGCGGTTATTGAAGCGGTAACCGAAGCACTCGAAGGGGCCCAAAAATAACAAAGGCAGCTTCCCAAAGAAAAGAACCTGGTTCATGAATAATGACCAGGTTCTTTATTTTTCCGTTTGAGCAGTCTACAGGTCCTTCCGAATAATCGCGATGATTTCTTCGTGCAGTTCGAGCGTAATATCTTCCCGGAACGTGCGCATGCCATATTCCCGATAAACGTATTGGATGATCGATTCCATGATATTGGATTCCACCAGGTAACGGCTACGGCCGTTAACCCACACCTCCGCGGTGTAACCGGTATCCTCGTCCCAGCTTAATTCCACCTGAACGTCAGTGGGGCGGACTCCCGTTCTGTCCGCAGTATGAAGACAAATCGCGTTGATGATTTCATCCATGCCGAGAACCATGATTTAGTATCTTCCTCCACGCGGGTGCTCTTGGCGCGGCTGGCGTTTGAAACGCCGGTACAAAGCCACGGCGGCAGCGATGATCACGTAAATGGCAAGCAGGTTGACGGCAAGCCCCAGCAAGTTGCCGAAGAAGCCCATATTGCCGAACAAACCGCCGAACAATAGTCCTGCTAGTCCGCCGACCATCAGGCCGCGCATAAAGCCGCCGCCGCTAAAAAAGCCTCGCCCTGTCGTGGAGCCTACTGTTCCGCCGTTTTTATTGCTGGTTGCTCCATCGGTCCGCTGGTAATCGCCAGTAGCCGGCTTGTTAGGCGCCGGGTTATAGGTTCTTGGACCGGATTTGAAGCCGCCTCGCTTGGCATCGGCCAAATCGGGGGTCGTGAAGGCGAAAAATAAAGTAAAGGCCATCGCGATCAGCATCAATTTTTTCATCATAATTAGCAGAAACCCTCCTATGCACATAATTATGTTCTGTTCTTTAGCAAGTAATACGGACGAGAGCCGCAGGCGTTTCAATTTTAAAATATTATTTCGATAGCGGTCTCACTTTCGAGAAACATTGCATAAAGCCATGGGCAAATTTGCATCCTACTTATCATGAACTGCAGCGGTGCAGCTTCATTTTCAAGCTGAAACGAAAGGCAGGGATACGTATGGGCGAAAAAAATATTTTGGCGTATTTCAAAAGTCCGGAGCAGGCGGAAGGCGCAGCGCGCAAGCTGAGCGCTTTGCGGGTCGTCGATATGTCGATCGACCGCTTCAGCCGTTACCCGGGAGAGGGATATGATCCCGGAAATTCGGTAACCGGGAGCATTTCCGGCTTGGCGGCCA
This sequence comes from Paenibacillus lacisediminis, assembly GCF_046567315.2. Classification (NCBI taxonomy): domain Bacteria; kingdom Bacillati; phylum Bacillota; class Bacilli; order Caryophanales; family Paenibacillaceae; genus Paenibacillus; species Paenibacillus lacisediminis. The sequence goes on from NZ_JBKIAX020000005.1 coordinate 379,214, forward strand.
TCACGCAGGACGCCGCGATCACAAACCGTTCCGCAGGGATCCTGGCGGCGGCGGATCCGGCTGCCAGCGGGCTCAGCCACGGCGGCCAGGGCGGACCAACCGGGCACGATATAGTGCTGACCGCCGTGGTCGACGAGTCAGTGCATCATCAGGCGCTGCGCATCGTGGAAGAAGCGGGCGGTTTGATTTAGTGTTAAACCGCGAGCGTTACATTTTGGAATATTCGTGAAGGGAGCTGTGAAGGAATGAGTCAAAGCGAGCAGGATCGCCGGACGAAACGGACGACAGCCAAATCGCGGCTTACGATCGGGCATAACGAGGACGTGGAATTTTCCGAAGAAATGGCCGACCAGGAGGATTGGGAGGCGCTGCAGCGCAGTGAACGGGCCGATGCGCGCCAGCAAGGACAATATCGGCTATAGGCTTAAAAAGGATATGGAACAGGGCGGAGGAACCCGCAAAACGGTTCGCTCCGCCCTGTTTTGTCTCCATCTGCATTCTATAGTACAATAAATCTTATGCATGAGAGCCAAGGAGGAAAACTTGCGATGATTTGGAAGGAAATTACTATACATACGACGGAAGAAGCCGTGGAAATGATCTCGAATTTTCTGCATGAAGCCGGGGCCGGGGGCGTTACGATCGAGGAGCACGCCGACAACGATAAGCCGCGCGATACCTCGCTGGGCCAGTGGTTTGAAATTCCGCCCAACGACATTCCCGAGGGCGAAGCCAAAATCAGCGGCTATTTTCCGGAGGGCTTGGAGATCGAGGCGATCATCTCCGAAGTGAAGGAACGGATCGAAGAGCTTAGAGGTTATGATATCGACCCGGGCCAGGCGGAAATTTCGGTTAGAGATGTAAGCGAAGACGACTGGGCCAACAACTGGAAGCAGTATTTCAAGCCGCTAAGGGTATCCGATAAATTAACGATTAAGCCGACCTGGGAGGATTACGCGCCCCAGTCGCCGGAGGAAAAAATTATTGAGCTTGATCCCGGCATGGCATTTGGCACAGGAACACACCCCACGACATCTTTATGTTTGCGCACACTGGAGGGGGTTATCCGCGAAGGGGACGAAGTAATTGACGTTGGAACCGGTTCGGGCATTTTGGCGATCGGCGCATGCCGCCTGGGCGCTTCCCGGGTGCTGGCGCTTGATCTCGATCCGGTGGCCGTGTCCAGCGCAAGCGAAAACACGAAGCTGAACGGGCTGGAGGACAAAATCCAGGTTGTGGAAAGCGATTTGCTGTCGGTGCTGAAAGGCGGCGGAAGCGGCAAATTGCAAGTGTCGCTGCCGGTCCGGGTCGTCGTGGCCAACATTTTGGCGGAAATCATTTTGCTTTTTATCGACGATGTATTCCAGGCCCTGCAGCCGGGAGGATATTATATCGCTTCGGGGATCTATAAAAATAAAGAACAAGCCGTAGAGGAAGCGCTGCTTGCAGCGGGGTTTGAGATCGAGCAAACGGCCCGGGAAGAGGATTGGGTTGCTTTCGTGGCGAGAAAGAGGTAGCTTGCATGGATTTTTTAAACCAAATATTACGCGTCCCTTTGGACCAGCTTCCGTTTTATTTGATCACGCTGGTGATCGCTTTTACGTTACATGAGTTTTCGCACGCTTATTTCGCCAACAAATTCGGCGATCCCACGGCCAAGCTGCTTGGCCGCGTAACGCTGAATCCGGCGGTTCATTTCGATTTTTTGGGGATCATTCTGCTGCTGATCGCCGGCTTCGGCTGGGCGAGGCCGGTTCCGGTCAACCGGGACAATTTCAGCAAGCCCCGCCTGATGGGAGTGGTCGTCTCGGCGGCCGGACCGCTCAGCAATTTGCTGCTCGGTGTGCTGGGCACCCTGGTGTACGTGATGCTGGCGCAGTTTGGCGTTTTGGACTCGATTACGAACGAGCGGCTTTTTCAAGCGATTATGATTTTTTTCAATCTGTTCAACAGCATGAACTTTTTCTTATTTTTATTCAACTTGATTCCGCTGCCGCCGCTGGACGGATACCGTATCCTGGAGGATATCGTCCCGCGCCGCGTACTCGGCAAATTGCAGCAATTTGAGCAATGGTCCGTCCTTATCTTTTTGATCATCCTAATGGTTCCCGCTTTGCGGGCATATACGATCGAACCCCTGTATCAGGCGGCCTATTCAATGTACTTCCAATTCGGCCAATTTTTCATGCTGTTGTTCGGGGCTTGAGGCGGGAAGAAAGACTGGAACAAACATATTAAAAGTTGTATGATGTAATTTAGTGATTTTTAGAGGTAGTTCAAAAAGTCAGCTACTTTTTGAACTTGTATTTTTTTGGTGAGGATGATAAGCATGCAGCGTTATTTTGTGGAGCCATCGCAGTTTGGTGAACGGGAAGTGGCGATTGTCGGGGAGGATGCGCGCCATATCGGCAAGGTGATGCGTTCCAAACCGGGCGATAAGCTCATCGTAAGCGATGGAATATCCCGTGAAGTCCTCGCAGAAATAACGACAATGGAGCCGCAGCAAGTTACTGCGGCTATTATAGAGACACTGGCTGCGTCCGGAGAGCCGTGGCTGCAGGTGATGGTGGCCCAGAGCTTGCCGAAAGGCGACAAGATGGAAACCGTAATCCAGAAGTGCACGGAGATCGGGGCGTCCGTTTTCCTTCCTTTTTTGTCCGCGCGCACGGTTGTGCAGTACGATCAGAAGAAGGAAGAGAAGCGCCTTGGTCGCTGGCGGAAAATTGCCAAAGAAGCCGCCGAGCAGGCGCACCGCAGCAAAATCCCGGCGGTGGAGATGCCGGTGAAATGGGAAGGGCTGATGTCCGCTTTGGGTTCCTGCGATTTGGTGTGCTTGTGTTATGAAAAAGAGCATGGCCAGCAGTTGCGGGACGTATTGCAGCCTTTTGCTAAGCGGATTGATCCCGAACAGACTTACAAAATCGCCGTTGTGGTTGGACCTGAGGGCGGTTTTTCCGAAGAAGAAGTGCGGGAAGCCGAAGCCAAGGGAGCGGTTGCCGTCGGTTTGGGACGACGTATTTTGCGGACCGAGACGGCCGCTATGGCCGCTTTGACCTGCATCATGTATGAATCCGGAGAAATGGGGGGAATTTGAACGATGCCATCTGTCGCATTTTACACCTTAGGTTGTAAAGTCAACTTTTACGATACCGAAGCCATATGGCAGCTGTTTAAAAACGAGGGCTACGAGCAGGTCGATTTCGAACAACAGACCGCCGACGTCTATTTGATTAATACGTGCACCGTGACGAATACGGGGGATAAAAAAAGCCGGCAGATCATCCGGCGCGCCGTGCGCCGCAATCCGGACGCTATCGTGGCCGTGACGGGCTGTTACGCGCAAACGTCCCCGGCGGAAATTTTGGACATCCCTGGCGTCGATTTGGTCATCGGCACGCAGGATCGGGATAAAATCATCCCTTACGTGAAGCAAATCCAGGAGCAGCGCAAGCCGATCAACGCCGTACGCAACATTATGAAAACCCGCGAATTCGAAGAGCTGGACGTTCCGAATTTTGCCGACCATACCCGTGCTTTCTTGAAAATTCAAGAGGGCTGCAACAATTTCTGCACTTTCTGCATCATCCCTTGGTCGCGTGGTCTGTCACGCAGCCGCGATCCGCAAAGCGTGGTTCAGCAGGCGCGCCAACTGGTCGCCGCAGGCTACAAGGAAATCGTGTTAACCGGTATCCATACCGGCGGGTATGGCGACGATCTCGAAAACTACCGCCTGTCGGATTTGCTGTGGGATTTGGATAAAGTGGAAGGCCTCGGCCGGATCCGCATCAGTTCGATCGAAGCGAGCCAAATCGATGAGCGCATGCTGGAAGTGTTGAAGGGTTCTTCCAAAATGTGCCGGCATTTCCATATTCCGCTGCAGGCGGGCAGCAACGAAGTGCTTAAACGGATGAGAAGAAAGTATACTATCGAGGAATACGAGCATAAAATCAGAATGATCCGAGAATTTATGCCGGAGGTTGCTATTACGACGGACGTCATCGTTGGCTTCCCCGGCGAAACCGATGAGCAGTTCCGCGAAGGTTATGAAGCGATCAAGCGGATCGGCTTTTCGGAAATCCACGTGTTCCCGTATTCCAAACGGACCGGGACGCCGGCCGCGCGGATGGAGGACCAAGTGGATGAAGAGGTCAAACATGCCCGCGTGCATGAGTTGATCGATTTGTCGGAACAAATGCAGCTAGCCTATGCCGAGAAATTCGTCGGTCAGGTGCTGGAGGTCATTCCGGAAAAAGACGACAAAGGAACGGCCGGAGACGGTTTCGCGACCGGCTTCAGCGACAACTATTTGCAGATTCGTTTCCCGGGCACCCCGGACTTGACCGGCAAAATTTGCCGCGTCAAACTCACCAAGGCCGACGTCAATACAAACGAAGGCCAACTGGTGCGCGTCCTGGACGAATCCGCGCAAGCCTTGGCTTAAATAGGTTTTTGCCCACTCGGGCGTTAAGCAAGGATTTCAACCCTCCAGGGTTGAAATCCTTGTTGTCGCATTAGGGCGAAAGCAAGATAGCGAGCAATGCATTTCAACGGTAAACCAGGAGCGCAAAAAGTAAGACGTGCCCCGAAAGGGGGGAGCACTTCTAACGGTTGCCACAACCGTTAGATTTCCGGCGGACTCTATTTCGATTCGAAAGCTAGTGGTTCCATGCACGAAGTAGAGCGAATCCCGCAGGGAGAGCGGCTAAAGAACGTCTCTGTTGCCCCCACGTTATTTGCGGTTTTCAGCAGGTAACCCGAGAGCGCAAAAAGTAAGACGTACCCCGAAGGGGAGAAAAGCGTTCCACCCACGAAGTTAGGCGCATTCCCGAAGGGAACAGCAGCAGGAGCGCCTCAGTCCCTCCCACGTTAGTCCAGTTTGCAGGTTTCCCAAGGGCTGCTAAGCCCTTGGGGCCCTCCCTTACCGTAAGGGAGGGTTTGGGAGGGATGAGATCCCGGTTTGGCAGGGATGAGGCCCATAAGAAGGAGGTACAGCCAGAATGGCATTCAAAGAAATCTCTGCAGGAGGGGTTGTCTATCATAAGGATGGCGGCCGGATGCAAATTCAGTTGATTACCGATCGGTACGGCAAAATATCGTTTGCCAAAGGAAAAAGAGAGCCCGGCGAGACCGTGGAGCAAACAGCGCTTCGGGAAATTTGGGAGGAGACGGGCATCGTCGGCCGGATTATAAAGCTGATTGATATCATTGCTTATACTTATATGCATCCCAAATATGGGAGTGTGGATAAGGAAGTCCACTATTATCTGGTGGAATGCGAAAGCGGCAAGCTTCGCCCGCAGTTGGAGGAAATCCGCAGCGTTGCCTGGTACGATCCGCAGGAAGCGTGGAAGCTTCAGCAGAAATCGGGATACGATAATAACGATTTTATTTTGGAAAAAGCGCTCAAGATGCTTGGTTTACAGCCCTAGCTTCAAGCCAAAGAGGCCCGGAACCGGCGCCGCCCCTTGTTTAAATCGGCTTTGCGGGCGGCAGAGCCGGTGCGGCGTCCGAACCGGAATGGTCCAACCGGGACCAAATGGGCAAATAGCAAAACGGCAGCGCCAGCAACGAACTAGCCACGTTAAAAATCGTTTGCGTATGTGCGATTTGCGCCGAAAGATCCGGGGACAGCCAGGTTACGGCAGCTTCAAGCCACGGTGCCATCGGAAGAAACAACGCGGCACCGAGCACATTTAGTATAACATGCGACCAGGCGACGAATTGCCCGGGGCGCGTTCCTCCGATGGCGGCAATCAGCGCGGTGACACAGGTCCCGACATTGGAGCCGATCACCATGGCGATCCCGAGCTCGACCGGAAGGGCGCCGCTTCCGACCAGCCCCATCGTCATGGCGACGACCGCCGCGCTGCTGTGAATGATTGCCGTCAGCACCGCCCCGGTGACAGCTCCCCACAGGAGGCTGCCGGTGGCATGCTCCAGCAGCCAGTCGATGGCGCCGCGCGCTTCCAGCGCCGGGCCGATCGACTGCATCATGCGGATCGCGATCATCACCAGACTGAACCCGGCCGCGGCCAAAGCGCCAAACTGCAAGGGAAGAAGCATAGGGAACCTCCGTTTTACATAGGCGGGCAGCATTTCATCCCCAAGTACGGCTCCGGCCCACAGCAGCAAAGATACGATCAGCATCGGCGCGCCGAGCTTGGCGATATTTAAAGCGATCAATTCCGTGGTGATGCAAGTCCCAATATTGCCGCCAAGGATAATGCCGAGCGTCCGGGCATAAGAGAGCAGGCCGGCATTGACAAGACCGATCGTCATGACGGTAACCGCCGTACTGCTCTGCAAAATGGCAGTGATAAATGTGCTGGACAGCATTCCCGTCCAGGGCGTACGCGTCGTCGTATGCAGAAACCGCATCAGCTTCGGGCCGGCCCAGGCGTGAAGGGCTGCCTCCATGATTTTCATGCCGAACAAGAACAGGGCCAGTCCAAATGTGACCGGAAAAATAATCTCTTGAAACATGCTGCAAGGCCCCCTTTTTAAGTGAGAGTTCAAAAAGTCGGCTTTTCAGCACCGAGAAGGTTGGATGAAGCTAGGGACTGAGTAGCGGAGCGTAGGAAGATCCTACGTGAGCAACGGAAGGCCCGGATGAATTCAAGATTCGATGTCGAGTCCGCTTCGTGATCTGCTTCGTGATCAAAAGTTGACTTTTTGAACAACCATTTTAAGTGTACAAGTTACATATATGATGGCGGGACGACTTACATGCTTGATGCAAATGGCGGGGATGCCGCGCACACCTTAGAACGAGAGAGAACAACAATCTTAATTAGGAGTGAATTAAACAAGTGGCCAAAGTCATTTTAGAGCGTAGCCGCAAAAAACGGCTGGAAAAAGGGCATCCGTGGATTTACCGCAATGAAATTGCATCCGTAGAGGGCGATCCGGCCCCGGGAAGCCTGGTAGACATCGTCGACCACCGGCACAGATATTTGGCGACAGGGTACTACAACCCTGCTTCGCAAATTACGGTCCGGGCGGTTTCATATCAGCCGCTGGCCGAAATGGACAAGGACTTCTTCATCAAAAGGATTTCGGACTGCCTGCGGCACCGCGAGCGGTTCGTGAACGAAGAATCGTACCGGCTTGTCTACGGCGAAGCCGATTTTTTGCCGGGCCTGATCGTGGACAAGTTCGGCGATGTCCTTGTCGTTCAACTGCTGACCCTAGGGATGGATCGCTGCCGGGAAAATATCGTAGCAGCGCTGGCGGAAGTGCTCCGGCCGGTCGGCATATATGAGCGGAGCGACGTGTCCGTACGCGAGATGGAGGGGTTGGGGCAGGTAAAGGGGCCGGTTTACGGCAATCCGCCGCGCCATGTGATCGTAACGGAAAACGGGCTGAAAATCGAGGTTGATATCGAACAGGGGCAAAAAACGGGGTATTTTTTCGATCAGCGCGAAAACCGGGCCTCAATCAAACCTTTGATGACGGGCTGGGGCGGGCACAGCGGAATTGCGCTGCAGGAGCTCCCGGCAGAGGATGGCGGCGTCCGGCTTGCTCCCGTGAACCGCAACGGCAAAGAGGTAACCTTTCCTTACTGGGACGGAGCCACGGTGCTGGAATGCTTTTCGCATACGGGCAGCTTCACGCTGCATGCCTGCAAATACGGTGCCAAAAAAGTGACCTGCCTCGATATTTCCGAGCACGCGATCGATAGCGCGAAGCGGAACGTGGAGCTCAACGGGTTTGAAGACCGCGTGGAATTTGTCGTCGCCGACGCGTTTGACTATCTCCGCAGCCAAGTGAAGGGAGTGGAGGAGCGCGCCCGCAGGGCTGCGCCGGGCGGCAAGGTGGATACCTCCGTGCCTCTTCCGGCCGGAGGCGGACGGACCTGGGATGTGGTCATTCTCGATCCGCCGGCGTTCGCCAAAACGAAAAGCGCGGTTAAAGGCGCGTGCCGCGGCTACAAGGACATCAATCTGCACGGGATGAAGCTGGTTAACGAAGGCGGGTATTTGGTGACCGCCAGTTGCTCCTACCATATGCGGCCCGACTTGTTCCTGGAGACGATTCTGGAAGCGGCGGAGGATGCGGGAAAAGTGCTGCGGTTGATCGAATGGCGGGCGGCCGGAAAAGACCATCCGCAAATCCTCGGCGTGGATGAGGGGCATTATTTGAAATTTGCGATCTTTGAGGTGCGCAGCAAAACGTTTTGATTAGGTATAGTAAAACCGGAAGTTTACACGCCATTTCTCCCAAATTGGAGGAGTGGCGTTTTTCTTAAATTTTATAGGATTTATAAAATTTCGGACAGGGTGGAAGTCGATGAGCAGGGAGAGAGGGGAGGAGAAGAGTAATTCTGGGGGCTAAGGGACACCAGAGCCGTTATTTTCGGAAAAACGGAGGTTTGCAAAATGTACCGGACACAGAGGACCTTATTTACCTCAAATCGGCCTGGATGAACTGGTTTAGAGTGAAATAAGGTCATGTGGGTCCGTTAGCCTGGGAAATACCCGGGAAATGGGTCGATAAGGGTCGCTGGTGTCCGTTAGAGCAGCGTTCAAAGTTTAGAAAAAGCCGAAGTCCTCGGGCAATTTTCGGATAAGTATCGGATAAGTAACTGTACATTTTGCAACTATTCATTCAATAATGGAAAATCCGTAAAATCATTAGTTCAACTGATCTAGTGCGAATGTTTGATCGCATCTATGCTATACTGTTGGTTGTACGAATCGTCCGTGGTAGCTAGGAGGGAATCCCATGTCTTTACAGTTCATTATCGGCCGTTCCGGAAGCGGGAAGAGCAGCCTGATTCTCGAGCGGGTCATCACCCGGCTGCGGGAAGATCCCGCAGGTCCGCCGCTTATCATTCTCGCACCGGAGCAGGGAACGTTCCAGATCGAGCAGCGAATCGTGACCGCGCCGGACCTTAAAGGGACCGTCCGCACCCAAGTGCTCGGATTCCGCCGTCTGGCGCTGCGCATCATGCAGGAGACGGGAGGAGCGGCGCTTGTGCCGATCAACGACGAGGGCAAAAAAATGCTGCTCTACAAAATCCTGCGCCGGCGCCGCGATGAGCTGAAGCTGTTCGGCCGCGGCGGAGACCAGCTTGGCCTGATCGACCGGATCGCCGCGCTGTATACGGAAATGAAGAAATATAACGTGGAGTTCTCCAATTTGCCGGAGCATCATCAATTGTTGCAGTCGGCCGCCGGGGAATCTCCGCTGCTCGTGGATAAAATACATGATCTCGGCTTGTTGTTCGCCGAGTTTGACGCTGAACTTGCCCAGCTGTACATCGATAATGAAGATCATGTGGTCAAGCTGGCGGAAGGAGCGGCCGACTCGGCGTATTTGCGCGGGGCGGAAATCTGGATCGACGGATTTCATACGTTTACGCCTCAGGAATATACGGCGATCGGCGCCCTATTGAAGGCCGCGTCGAACGTCACCGTGGCGCTGACGCTAGACCGGCCTTACGATGACGGCGTCCTGCCGCATGAATTAAACCTGTTTTATGCGCCGGCGGTCGCCTACACCAAGCTGCGCCGACTGGCCGAAGAAACCGGGGTTGAGGCGGGGCGGACGGAGCTTCTGGACCAGCGGCCATATCCGCGATTCCGCGAAAGCGAAACGCTGTCTTATCTGGAATCGGCATATGAGCGCCGCAGTCCGTGGCCCGGCACGACAGCGCCAAACGATCTCGGCCACGCGCTGTCTCTTCGCCGGGCCGGCAACCGCCGCGCCGAAGTGGAGGGAGCGGCCCGCGAGATGGTGCGGCTGGCGCGCGAGGAAGGCGTACGATGGCGGGATATGGCTCTATTGGTGAGGAATCTGGATGACTACGATCCTATAATCGCTCCGATTATGGAGGAATACGGCATCCCTTATTTTATGGACCGGAAAAATAGCCTGCTTCACCATCCCCTGATCGAATTTATCCGCGCGGCGCTCGATGTCGTGATCGGTTACTGGAAATATGAAGATGTATTCCGCTGCATCAAAAGCGATTTTTTACTGCCGCTGGACGGCAGCCTGACGCGCGAGCATATGGACGTGCTGGAAAATTACGTGCTCGCCAGCGGAATCCAGGGCTATCGCTGGTATGACGGGCGGCCTTGGAAAGCCGCGCCAAGCCTGTCGTTGGAACAGGGCGAAGATGCTGGAGCGGCGTCAGCCAAAGGGGACGCGGTGCTGCGGATGCTGGAGCAATGCCGTACTGCCGTGACCGGGCCGCTTTCGGCGTTCGAGAAAAGGATTAAAAAAGCGAAGACGGCGGCGGAGATGTGCGCGGCCGTTTACCAGCTGCTTGAGGATACGGAAGCGGCGCGGCATTTGGATATGCTGGCGCACCGGATGCTGCGCGAAGGCCGGCCCCAGCGGGCCATGGAGCACCGGCAGCTTTGGGGGGCGGTGCTGGACCTGCTGGATCAGATCGTCGAAATGATGGGCGGCGAAGCGCTGGAGCTGGAGCTGTTTGCCGGGGTGTTGGAAACCGGGCTTAAGGACCTCAAGCTGTCGCTGGTGCCTCCGTCCCTGGATCAGGTGCTGATCGGCAGCACGGACCGGACGCGTTCGGGTGCGGTCAAGCATTTATTCCTGGCCGGCGTTAATGAAGGGATCATGCCGGCAGCATTGCAGGAAGAAGGCGTCTTCAGCGAACAGGAGCGCCTCAGGCTGGCGGAAATCGGCCTCGAGCTCGCACCCGGGCTGACCCGCCAACTGCTTGATGAGCGATTTCTGATCTATGGCGCTTTGACTTTGGCCAGCCGGTCGCTGTGGATCAGTTATGCGGCGGCGGACGAAGATGGGGGGGCGCTGCTGCCTTCCGAAGTGATCCGTCATGTCCGGCGTATTTTCCCGGATTTGCGGGAACAGTTTATTGGCCAGGCGCCGCCGGCTGTTGCCGAAGCCGGGCCCGGCCATGATGAAGCACAGCTGCAGTACGTGTCGCGGCCCGCACCGGCGTTGTCCACGCTGATCGGGCAGCTGCGCTTGTGGAAAGCGGGGGAAGCCGTTTCGCCGGTATGGTGGAATGTGCTGGAGTGGTGCAGAAGCAAGCCGGAGTGGGAAGAAAAAACCGCCCGCCTGCTTGACTCGCTTGCTTACCGCAACCGGGTGCGCGGGCTTAGTCCGGAGGCGAGCCGCAAGCTGTACGGCAAACGGCTGCGGACAAGCGTGTCGCGGATGGAGAAGTTTTCGGCCTGTCCTTTCGCGCATTTTGCTTCCCACGGGCTGAAGCTGAAGGAACGCCAGCTGTACCGCCTGAAAGCGCCGGATATCGGCCAGCTGTTCCACGCCGCGCTGAGCGCGATGGCCATGACGTTCAAGGCGCAGAACCGGAGCTGGGGTTCCCTGACGCCGGAGGAGTGCCTGCGCGAAGCGGATGCGGCCGTGGACCAGCTGGCGCCGAAGCTGCAGGGCGAGATTTTGCTCAGCTCGAAGCGTTATGGCTACATATCCCGCAAGCTGAAGACGATCGTGGGCCGGGCATCGCTGATCCTGGGCGAGCAGGCGCGGCGGGGCAGCTTTGAGCCGGTGGGGCTGGAGCTCGATTTCGGGCCGGGCCGGCCGCTGCCTCCGCTGACGTTTGAGCTGCCGAACGGCTGCGTGATGGAAATCGTCGGACGCATCGACCGGGTCGATATGGCCGAAGGGGACGGAGGCCTGCTGCTGCGGGTCATCGACTACAAATCGAGCCAGACCGACCTGAAGCTGCACGAGGTGTATTACGGATTGTCGCTGCAAATGCTGACGTATCTTGACGTGCTGCTGTCCTCGGCGGAGGAATGGCTCGGGCGGCCGGCCATCCCGGCGGGCACATTGTACTTCCACGTGCATAATCCCCTGCTGCAGAGCAGCAACGGCATGAGCCCGGAACAGGCGCACCAGGAGCTGCTCAAGCGCTTCAAGATGAAGGGGCTGCTGCTGGCGGATCGAGACGTGATCGCGAAAATGGATGGACAACTGGAAAAAGGATATTCCGATATTTTGCCGGTGGCTGTTAAAGCGGACGGCGGATTTTACAGCAGTGCCTCGGTGGCTACACCGGACCAGTGGCAAACGCTGCTGCGCTTGGTGCGGCAAACGATCACCGAGATCGGCACGCGCATTACCGACGGGGACGTGCGGATCGCCCCGTACCGGATCGGGATGGAGACGGCGTGCACGCATTGCGTGTACAAGCCGGTATGCCGCTTTGAGGAGTCGCTGGAAGGCAGCTCTTATCAAATGCTGAGCAAACCCGGAAAACAGGAAATTTGGCCGCTTCTGGCGCAGGGGAGCTGGCAAGCAAGCGGAAGGGAAAGCGGACAACAAAGCGGACAACAAAGCGGACACGGAAGCGGAAAGGAGGCCATGCCATCATGATGACAGTCCCGGCAAAACCGCAGGGAAGCACCTGGAGCGACGACCAATGGCGGGCGATCACGCTGTCCGGCGGCGATATGCTGGTCGCGGCGGCGGCGGGCTCGGGCAAAACGGCGGTGCTCGTGGAGCGGATCATCCGCAAGCTGACGGACCCGGAGCGGCCGCTTAGCGTCGATCGGCTGCTGGTCGCGACGTTCACGAAGGCGGCCGCTGCGGAAATGCGGCAGCGGATCACGGAGGCGCTGGAAAAGGAGCTGGCCAAAGATCCGGCGAACGCCGAAATCAGCCGCCAGCTGGCCATGCTGGGGCGCGCCTCGATCACGACGCTGCACTCCTTCTGCATGGAGGTGATCCAGCGCTATTATACGCTGATCCCGCTCGATCCGGGCTTTCGCATCGCGTCCGAAAGCGAAACCGCTCTGCTGCGGCAGGAGGTGCTGGAGCAGCTGTTCGAGGAAAAATACGGCGCTGCCGTACCGGGCAGCCCATTCCTTACGCTCGTCGACCTGTTTGGCGGGGAGCGGAGCGACGACGCAGTGTTCGCGCTGGTGCTGCGGCTTTACGAGTTTTCCCGCAGCCATCCTTGGCCGGAGGGCTGGCTGCGCCAGGCTTCGGCCGCGTTTTTGGTCTCCGATGCGGCTGCGCTGGAGAACAGCTCTTGGGTGGCCAGCATCCTGGCGGATACGGCGCTTACGCTGAGCGGGGCCGCGGGGCTCCTCTCCCAGGCCAAAGCCTTGGCCCTGGCACCTGGCGGGCCTGAGCCGTACGCGGCGACACTGGAGGAGGAGCTGGCCCTCGTGGAGCGTCTGCAGGAGGCCGTGGCCGCCGGAAAGTGGGCTTCGCTCTTCGAGGTTTTTCAGACCGTCACTTTCGGCAAGCTGAAGCCCTGCAAAAAGGATCAGACCGACCCGGACCTGCAGGAGCGGGTCAAGGCACTGCGCGAGGAAGCGAAAAAAACGATCGCGGATTTGCGCACGCAGCTGTACGGCCGGCCGGCTGGGGAATTCCTGCGGGAGCTGCACGAAATGGCGCCGCTGCTCGGTGCCTTGTCCGATCTGGTCAGCGAATTCAGCGAGCGTTACCGGCAGGAAAAGGTGGCCAAGGGCTGGCTTGATTTTTCCGACCTTGAGCATTACTGCCTGCAAATTTTACGCCACCCGGACTCTGCTCCGGACGAAATGCGCCCCTCGGAGGCTGCGCTGGAATACAGGCAGCAGTTCGATGAGGTGCTGCTGGACGAATACCAGGACACCAATACCGTCCAGGAAGCGATCGTCCGGCTCATTTCGCGGGAGGCGCCCGGCAACCGGTTTATGGTCGGCGACGTCAAGCAGAGCATTTACCGCTTCCGCCTGGCGGAACCGGGGTTGTTTCTGGAGAAATACCGGAGCTACGGCGACGATTTCACGGGAACGGGCCTGCGCATCGATTTGGCCCGCAACTTCCGCAGCCGGCAGGAAGTGGTGGACGCGGTCAACCTGCTGTTCCGGCAAATCATGAACGAAAACGTAGCGGAGATCGCTTACGATTTGCGCGCCGAGCTGGTGTATGGTGAGGGGTTCCCGGACGGCGAGGGGGATGATTACCGTCCCGAGCTGCTGCTGATCGACCGGGATAACGGCGCCTCGAATGAGGCCGCCGATGCCGGGGAACCGGGAAGCGGCAGCTTCTCCGTTTCGGCGGCGGACGGCGAGGACGGCGGCGTGGAGGACGAAGCCGCCGTGCTGGAAGCGGTGCGCCTTGAGGCGCGCGCGATCGCGGCGCGCATCCGCGGCATGCTGGGCGATGGCGGCGCACCGCTGCGCATTTACGATAAGCAGCTGAAGGCCATGCGGCCTGTGCGCTACGGCGATATGGCGATTTTGCTGCGTTCGACTTTATCCTGGGCGCCGGCGATGATCGAGGAGCTGCGGCTGGAAGGCATCCCGGCGTACGGGGAACTGAGCCAGGGTTATTTTCAGGCCTCGGAAGTGGAAACGATGCTGTCCCTGCTGCAGGTGGCGGACAATCCGCTGCAGGATATTCCGCTTGCGGCCGTGCTGCGCTCGCCCTTGTTCGGTTTGTCGGAGGAGGAACTGGCGGAAATCCGGCTTGCTGCTCCGGGCGGAAGATTTTATGAAGCCGTTTTGGCGCGCGCGAGGGCCGGAGCATCCGTGGGAACGGACGCTGCGGACGGCGCCGGCAGTGATGCACCTTTGGATCAAGCGGGCGAGGAAGAGCTAACGGACAAGCTGAAGGGCTTCTTGCAGCGGTTAAATGACTGGCGAAACATAGCCAGGGAAGGAGATCTCAGCAACCTTATCCGTGTGATTTACCGTGAGACCGGATATTTGGACTGGGCCTATGGGCTGCCGGGAGGAGCACAGCGGCAAAGCAATTTGCTGGCCCTGCTGGACCGGGCGCGGCAGTACGAGGCTTCCGCGCAGGCTCCGGGATTGTTTCGCTTTTTGCGGTATGTCGAACGGCTGCGGGAAAACGGCGGCGATCTTGGCGCGGCGGCGGCTTCCGGAGAGCAGGGTGACACGGTGCGCATCATGACGATTCATAAAAGCAAAGGGCTGGAGTTTCCGGTCGTGTTTGTGGCCGGATTGTCCAAAATGTTCAACCGCCAGGATTTGAACGCGCCGTTTCTGATGCACAAGGAAATGGGCTTTGGCCCGAAATTCGTGGATACGGAAACCCGCGTCAGCTACCCGACTTTGCCGAATCTGGCCATCCGCCGGCGGGCCCAGATGGAGCTGCTGGCGGAGGAGATGCGTGTGCTGTACGTCGCTTTGACCCGTCCGAAGGACAAGCTGGTGCTCGTATCCGCGGTAAAAAATTTACGCAAAGCCGTTGAAGTATGGGGGGCGGCGCTGGAAGCGGCGGACGAACAATTGCCGGACTATATGCTGGCGCGAGGCCGCTGCTACCTCGACTGGATCGGACCGGCGATCGTTCGCCACCGGAGCGCCGCGGAGCTGCGGCGGTTCGCCGGACTGCCCGAGCAGGCGCCGGTATCGCTCAAGGACGGCGCTTCCGAATGGAACATCGCGTTTGTCCCTTCGCGGGAGATCGCCCAAACTGGCAGCGCCGAAGCGGCGTTAGCGATGGCAGCGTCAGCGCCGGAGGGAGCCTTGCCGGACACAACGGCGTTACAAGCGCTGCTGTCAGGCAGGCCGGTGGCGGTACAGCCCGCCACTCCCGCCGACGCCAAGCTGCGCCAGGAAGTCGCTGCCCGTCTGGACTGGGCGTACCCTTACGCCGCGGCCAGCCGGGTTTCCGCCAAAACGTCGGTGACGGAGATGAAGTCGCTGCTGACGCGGCCGGAGGAAACCGCGCGCGACGTTTTCGCCGAGACGGAACTGCGGCAGGAGCGGGAGACGCCGGAGGACAAGATAGAGTTCCGGCTCCACTTGCGGCGTCCGCGTTTCATAGAGCAGCGTAAGGCTACGCCGGCCGAACGAGGGACGGCCTACCACATGCTGATGCAGCATCTGCCGTTCGAAGACGGTTCCGGCGAAGCGCTTGTCCGTTCTACATTGGAACGGCTCGTGGCGCGAAAAATCATGACGGCAGAGCAAGCGGCTGAAATCGATCCGGCCAAAATCGCCGGGCTGCTCCACAGCCCGCTTGGCGAACTGCTCAAGCGGGCCGATTGGATAAAGCGCGAGATGCCCTTCAGCTATGGCTTGCCTGCTGTCGAAGCGTCTCCGCAGCTGAGCGGGCTGGAACCCGGGAATCCGGAGGCCGATGCGGCGGCAGGGCTGCAGCTGGCAGGGGAAACCGTGCTGATCCAGGGGATCGTGGACTGCCTGTTTTCGGTGGACGGCAAGGTGTTTTTGCTGGATTATAAAAGCGACCGGGTGCTCGATCACCGCGGCGGTGTCGAAGCTTTGGCGGCTTCATACCGTTTTCAGCTGGAGCTGTACGCCCAGGCGGTGGAAGAGATTACGGGCCGGCCGGTGGATGAGAAGTGGCTGTATTTCTTCGACAGCGGCGATGCCGTCAAACTGTAACATAAAGCGGGCGAAAAAGGAGCAAGGGCATTGAAAATAAGCAACGCGCATCCTGACGGAAGAAAAGTTGACCAAGCCGCTTATATTAACGACTTTTGACGATGATGAATTCATCGTGGATGCGGTCCGTTTCGGTGCCAAAGGGATATCCAAGAGGGAAATCGCGGGAGATATCTTTATTTCCGAAGGAACGGTGGCCAATTATATTACCTCGATCCTCAATAAAACGGGGCTGGAACACCGGACGCAAATCGCCATTTATTATTTGACGGGGAGGACCCGCTAGCGCATGGAATTATGGACCATCGGCAATAAAATGACGGTGCTTGGGCTGGTCATCGCCATGGCTTATTTTTCCGTGGAGGCGCCATCGCCCTGGTTTGTGCTGTATGTGCTGTTGTACTTGGCGTTGAATCTTGCGGCGCTTTTTCTGAAAGGCCGCGGCCGCCAAGCAGTGAACGGACTGGTGATTCTAGAAAAACGTTTTGGGGAAAAGCACCGTTCGGGTTGCTGCTGCTGCATTATTACTTACTCAGCTATTCGGTGCAGCAGGCTCGGTTTCTGCCGCAGGCAAAGATGTAGAAGTACACTTGTGCAGCTAAAGCTTCATAATTTAGAACGTATTCATATCTTATCGTAAGACAGGAAAACACATCTGTATGGGGATATAAGCACCCTTCTATACTTAAACCTCTCGTTATTTGAGTTATGAAAAGGTTTATCTGGAAGAGTGCTATTTCCTTTATAGGCTGTGTTTTTCTTCTTTTATCTTTGTGATTCAATGTAGGGAATCACATCGAGAAATAATAGTGTTTTATACCCGTAAATATTCTTTTTCATCATTTCAAGGTCGATGATGTTACCAAGTATTATTTTTGATGTTGCTGTCACAAAATGAGCTGCATCGGTGTATTAAGAGTAAAGCCAGGAGGGGGGGATGATTTTTGGATAGACAGCACAGAGAGTATAAATCAGACTCCGAAGAAATTGAGATGCTGATTGAAAGGACTAAGCAAGGTGATAAGGAAGCTTTCGCGTCAATTATAAGAAACTTTGAAAAACCAATGTATATCTATTGTTACCATATGCTCAAAAGCAAGGAAGAAGCCGAGGATGCTAGGCAAGAAATCTTTATTAGAGTGTATGAACAGATACATAAGTATCGTCCGAATATGAGTTTTTCGGCATGGCTGTACAAAATTGCCTACAATTACAGTCTGAATCAAATCCGGAGCAAAAAAAGGTGGTTTCGTTTTATAGATCGTTATAAATATGATCAGCCTGAGACCTCGACTCAGCAAATCGACAGTCAAACTACACTGAAGGATTTTCTAAATTTACTGACGATCGAAGAGAGACATATATTAGTTCTCCGGGCGATTCATCAATATCACTTTGACGAGATTAGTGAAATGTTGAATATGAAACCAGCCACTGTGCGCAAAAAGTATGAACGCCTTCGCAAAAAACTACAGACGAAGGAAGTTAATGAAGGAGGAAGAGTGAATGCGTCAATCACCAAATCCATCTAAAACTCTAAGTATTCAACAGGTGGAGCAAATGATTCGGGATACGGAGACGCCAGAGCATAGCATTAGTCAACAGATTGTAGAAAAACTTGAATCAAAAAGCGTGCCACCCCAAAAGCCAGTCTTCACAAGAAGAGCGGGAGTCATCGCAGCGGCACTGGTTGCTTTTTGTGTGTTTCTAACTCCTGTCATGGCTCAAACCATAGAGCGGCTATCCTTGCTTGAATATATCAACCCTTTTGCCAAAGAAATGAAAATGAATCCAAATGAGAAGGTGGATACACTTTATGCGACAGGTTTGGATGGGAATAAGCATTTTCATACGGGGATGATTCGCTTTGATGACATTGAGGACCAAGAGTTTAAAAGCCAGTTGCAAAGGGTTTGGAATGAGATTTTTCCCCAGGGAGAAGGAATTAATGATGTGATTATGTACGAATATAAGAAGGACACATTTCACATAGAGGCGCGAAACGAAAACAGATCCATCGAATTTGACCAAGGTCACTGGTATTATGCGAGTCAACCGATTGAAGAGAAGCAGGTTCCAGATGCTGCAAAAGATGCAGCGGACCAAGCTTTTAATAAAGTTGGGGATTTTAAACAAAGTAAACGGTCAGTAAGTCAAATGATCTTAAGGCCCAATCAAAACCCGGTGTATAAGTTCGTGTACAACACAGGCAAGGGTTCTATCCTCATTGATGTACAAAAAAATACGAATCAGATCACAAGGATTGTAGCTTTTCCGTTGTCGGATCAACTTAATAAATTGAATGATAAAAATAAATATCATGATTTAGTCGAGAAAACAAAAGCAATTGAGCTGGACAAGATCCGTGAGGAAACAGTGAAACAAGCTAAAGCATGGATGAATTTGGACTTGGCTGATTATAACGTATCCAAACTTGAATCACGGTTAGATACATTAACTTTCACCAAAGCGGGTTCTCCAGACGTGACTGCGCTATTCACCTCTAAAGGAACGATCTATTCAATTAAAATTGAGCTAAAGCAGCTATCTGAAAAAGGAACGGACTAACCAAGGAATGCAGAGATCAGGCTGAATTAAAATGGCACAAGCTGTATTGTCTAGCAAGTTGAACGTGCTGCTGATCGGTCTAAGGCAGAGAGAGGGGGTGATGACTACTGTTTTTC
Source organism: Paenibacillus lacisediminis (assembly GCF_046567315.2). Classification (NCBI taxonomy): domain Bacteria; kingdom Bacillati; phylum Bacillota; class Bacilli; order Caryophanales; family Paenibacillaceae; genus Paenibacillus; species Paenibacillus lacisediminis. The sequence goes on from NZ_JBKIAX020000005.1 coordinate 398,229, forward strand.
TATAGATTCATTTCAACGTGACTGAAGCATTCCATTAAAAAGCTGTGGGTAAGCAAAATAAAAAATAAAGGAGTTTATTAATATGAACAAAAAAATAATTTTTCCTATCGTCGGAGTAGCCTTATTATCAGGAAGTCTGCTTGGATATGATACACCGATTCAAGCTAATACGTATAACAACCTGGATGTGAACATTGAGCAAGATGCTAAATCTGAGCAAACGCTTATGCAAACGGCTCAGGATAAGCTTAAAGAATTGACAGGAAATACGTATACGTTGATTTATGGAACTGCCGCGAAAGATTCTATCCATTTTAAAAGAGAGAACTTCAAGGACGATATTATTGCTTATAAAGCTAATGGAAAGCTCGAAGATATCGGTATTAAAATCAATTATGAAGATTTAAACGGTGGGAAATATCAAACCAAACTGAAGGAAACGTGGGCAGCTTTGTTCCCGGGAGAAGAACCGAAATATGTGAGTATCTCAGAGTCAATCTACAGTGTGGGTACAATCTCATCGAATGCTATGCAAAATAAGCAAATTTATATGCAAGAGAATGGCGAGGCTTATGGCGTAAATTATGCTCCTGACGATGCCTCAGCAAGCGTGCATAAGAAGGCTGCTCAGGTATTATCCAAGCTTACCGATGGAAAGGTCAAGCAGGGTGCTAAGTTGGATCGTATGTTTGTCCGTGATGGCAAACCAAATGTGTATCAATATAAGTATAAATCAGAAGCTATGGAAGTCAGCTTTGCAATTGAAGAACAAACGCTGGAACTGCTCCAAGCAGATGTATATCATACCGATGGTAAGGGTGTAGACAGTTATGAAGAATTTCAGAAACGAGAAAAAGAAAAAAATGCAAAGATGAAGAAGTTGACGTTAGACACTTTAATGAAGAACGCAATAAATGACGCGAAAACGATGCTAAATCTTGATTTGGAAGGATATAAGGGAGCAAGAGGAACAAATGCATGGGATGAGGATAATATGACGTTCACCAAAGAAGGGGCTCCTTCAGTTACTGCTAGATTTGACAAAGACGGATCGTTTAACAGCTTTATTATTGATAAGTATAATCAGGAAATCGATTTTTACGGAATGACCATCGTAGGTCCCCCAAATGAAGAACTCAAATTATTAATTGACTGATATGTATTGAAAAGCAGCTTGGAGATGAACTTATATTTCAGTAAAACCATGAGATAGCAAAGTAAAGGAGTTTATAAACATGAACAAAAAGAAAATTTTTCCTATAATCGGGGTAGCCTTATTATCAGGAAGTTTGCTGGGATGCCAAACACCTGTTCAGGCAGCACCTAACACGGTAAATATCAATGCTTCACAGGGTGTTAAGCTTGATCAGAAGCTTATGCAACAGGCTCAGGATAAACTTAAAGAGCTAACAGGGAATACGTATACGTTAATTCAAGGAACTGCCATGAAGGATTTTGTGAGTTTTAAAAGAGAGAATTTCAAATATGATACTATTACTTATAAAAAGAATGGAAAGCTAGAAAATATCGGTATTAACATCAATTTTGAAGATTTAAACGGCGGGAAATATCAAACCAAACTGAAGGAAACGTGGGAAGCTTTGTTCCCAGGGGAAACACCAAAGTATGTGAGTATCTCAGAGTCAATCTACCGTGTGGGTACAATCTCATCGAATGCCAAACAAAATAAACAAGTTTATATGGACGAGAATGGCGAGGTACATGGCGTAAATTATGCACCTGACGATGCCCCAGCAAGCGTGCAGAAGACGGCTGCTCAGGTATTAAGCAAGCTTACCAATGGTAAGGTCAAGAAAGGGGAAAAGTTAGATTGTGTGTTTGTCCTTGATGGCAAACCAAATGTGTATCAATATAAGTATAAATCAAAAACGATGAATGTGAGCTTTGCAATTGAGGATCAAACGCTGGAACTGCTCCAAGCAGGCGTACATCAAAGTAATGGTAAAGGCATAGATAATTACGAAGACTTCCAGAAGAAAGAAAAAGCAAAAGATACAAAGATCAAGAATCTGACGTTGGATACATTAATGAAGAACGCAATGAAAGACGCGAAAATGATGATAAATTTTGATTTGAAAGGATATAAGGGAGCAAGAGGGACAAATGCATGGGACAAGGATCAAATGACGTTCACCAAAAAAGGGGCTCCCACAGTCATTGCCACAGTGGATACAGACGGATCGTTTAACGACTTTATCGTAGAGAAGTATGGTCAGCATCTCAGTTTCGGCGGAAACACGATCGTAGGGCCTGCAAATGAGGAACCAAAATTATTATTCAACTAATTCTAAAAATTTAGTTCAGACTGAAGCTAGTAGGGGCTCAAGATAGAGCCCGAGCTAAAATAGTAATAAATAGAGATGATTAAGACTCATCCACAGGAAGCCTCTCCGTAATCCGGAGGGGCTTTGGTTACTCATCAGCATACCACCAATCGACTCCATTTATGGTAGAAATGAAGGGTAGTTTACACTCTTCAAACAGAGGCGAAAACGAGCTGTTTTTATGTAAAATTTCAGCCGGAATTTTGGTTCAACCTAATCATCAGTGCTTGACAGTCAAGCCGGGAACAGACCGTGGCCTGAAGCGAGGCTCGTTATCCGGGGCTTTGCACGATTATCCCGTTTGATCGGGTGACTTGGCTTCCTGAACCAGAGGGATAATCGTGCAAAGTGATTTGGAGAGACAACACCCTCTATCTCCGTCATCTTTTATTTTGTCAAGCATTGATTTTGGTCTTGACCCGAAATTTTTACCAAAAAGGTTACGGTTTATTCGTTTACTGCCAACCCTTTCGATTGATGCGGATATGATTCCGTTGTGCTATTTGCTGGTGGATTGGTGCTTTGCGCCGCTGTTGACATGGAGCGCACGTTTCATTACCGGATTGGTGAGGTTCCTGACTATCAGGCTTTCAAGACGGTGTAGACGAATAGGAAAAAATAACGATACAAGACAGTTTGTGTAAGTAAAGGGAAATTCATTTTTTAGGTGATATTAATCACAGATACAGTATCACTCTGCTGTTATACTACAGTTAAGCCGACATCACTTTGCAAGCACCCCGCCGGACGTATTGGTGAGGAGAAATACTTATTTTTCCGTCCAATACGTCCGTGCGACCAGCTTCTCTACAAGAGCAGCAGGGTGCTTCTTTTTTTTGCCTTTTTTCGGTATGATGGATTTATCGGAAAAGACAACCGAATTAGGAGGATCAAGATGGACAACTGTTTGTTCTGTAAAATCGTAGAAGGATCGATTCCGTCCAGTAAAGTTTACGAGGATGACCGGTTTCTCGTATTCCGCGATATTCAGCCAGCCGCGCCTGTGCACGTGCTGATCATTCCGAAGAAGCATATCGGTTCGATGGACGAGGTCGCTCCGGAGGATTTTGTTTTGATCGGCGAAATGCACCGGATCGCCCAGGATGTCGCCAGACAGCTTGGCGTCGCTGAAAGCGGGTACCGTTTGATCAATAATTGCGGCCCGGACAGCGGACAGGCGGTGCAGCATATTCATTACCATCTGCTCGGCGGGGCGAAGCTGGGGGCTTTGGTACAATCTTCTGACTCGCATGCGCTATAAGGGCCATTTAGAAGGTTGACACTCTATTTCACTTTCCCCTATAATGAAGTTTGATGAACCGTGTTATGCTCTTGGACGGTCTGGTCGGAGGGAGGGAAAACTGGTGTCTGAAACTAAAGTTCGCAAAAACGAGACAATTGATGCTGCACTTCGTCGCTTTAAACGTTCCATCGCGAAAGATGGAGTATTGGCTGAGGTGAAGAAACGTAAGCATTATGAAAAGCCAAGCGTAAAGCGCAAGAAAAAGTCCGAGGCTGCTCGTAAGAGAAAGTTTTAGGAGGATTTAACTGCTATGAATCTTAGCGAGCGATTGAACGAAGATATGAAGCAAGCGATGAAGAATCAAGACAAGTTCAAGCTCTCCACCATACGAATGGTTCGTGCTACGATGAAAAATCTTGAAATAGATTTGAAAAGAACTTTGAACGATAATGAAGTGCTTGATATCCTTAGTCGTGAAATCAAACAGCGCAAAGATGCCCTCCAAGAATTTGAAAAAGCGGGTCGTGACGATCTTGCCGCACAAGTGAAAGCGGAAGCGGAGATCCTTGCTGAGTATCTTCCCGAACAGCTAACCGAAGAAGAAATTAAAGTCATTGTACAGCAGACCATCCAGGAAACCGGTGCTTCTTCGAAAGCCGATATCGGGAAAGTGATGAGCGCGCTTATGCCAAAGGTCAAAGGCCGGGCAGAAGGCAAGCTTGTAAACCAGGCGGTTCAACAGCTTTTGCAATAACTCACAGACGAACACCTTCTACGTTACTATTGATGTAGAGGGTGTTTTTTCATTTTCATAAAGAGGTAGTTCAAACGCGCTTTATGATCCCGTTCTCTTATCGAGGGCGGGATTTTTTCCATTTTCATAAATCCGCGGACCCCAGCATAATTTGTACAGTAGGGGAAGGAGGATTGCCTCATATGAGCCGGTTTGTCCGCAAAATCCGCAAATGGACGGTCGATGCGCTCGACTTGCCCAGCGACCTTGTATACGATTTGCCCAGGCTCACCTTGATCGGAGGTCAGCAGTTGTACATAGAGAATCATCGGGGCGTCATCCACTTTTCTCCCGAGGAGCTGCATTTGGCGCTAAGCCAAGGCACTTTGGAGGTAGAGGGTAAGGAACTGGTCATCAAAGCGATCATGCCCGAGGAAGTGGTTATTGAGGGCCGAATATTCGGCATTAAATATCGAGGAATGGAGGAGTGAAATGTGAAATCACCGGCCATCACCAAACTGCGTGGCGTGGTCACCATCCTGGTTCGCAGGGGAAAGACCGAACAGCTCGTCAACGAGCTGGCCAGGGAAGGCATCGAAGTCTGGGACGTAATGCCCTTGCCTGAAGGACAAATGGAAATGAAAGTGGGGCTATCCGATTTTTTTCGCTTGCGTCCCTTTTTAAAAAGGACAGGCTGCCGGATCACGGTCAAAGGACGGTCAGGGCTGCCTTTTATTTTGACGCGGATGTGGAAAAGAAAAATGTTTATCGCCGGCTTTGCCTTTTTTATCGCGGCGATCTTCTGTTTATCCTCGCTGGTATGGGATATTGAGGTTCAAGGCAACGAAAAAATCGCCACCGAAGACGTGCTTGCCGCCGCCAAACAGGAAGGGCTCTATCCGTTTCAGTGGATTTTTCGCCTGCCCAAACAGGACAAGCTGTCGGCGGAGTTGACGCGCAAACTTCCGGGGACATCCTGGGTCGGCGTCTCCCGAACCGGCACGCGGATCATGATTCAGGTGGTGGAGGCGACCAAGCCGAAGGAAGAAGCGCTGCTCAGCCCGCGCCATCTCGTCAGCAAAAGCGATGCGGTCGTTTCCCATATTTACGCGGAAAAAGGCCAGCCGGAAGTGAGCAAAAACGACCGGGTCAAAAAAGGACAGGTGCTCGTATCCGGTTTTCAAGGAGGAAAGGCTGTCGTCTCCAAAGGTGTGGTGCGCGGCATCGTGTGGCATGAATACAAGATCGAGGTTCCGTTTTTGCATAAACAGAAGGTGTACACCGGGGAAAGAAAGCAGCGCGGTTACTTGTATTTCGGAAATACGGCGATCCAACTCACCGGTTACGGCAAAATTTCGTTCCAGCAATCGGAGACGATAACCGAGCTTGATCCGCTCAGTTGGAGGAGCTTCAAGCTGCCGATCGGCTGGATGACCGAAAAGGTGCTGGAAACGACGGACATGGAATGGAAACGGACCGCGGAACAGGCCAAGCAGGAGGGGATCGAGCGGGCAAAACGGGATATTTTGGCCAAATATGGGGTGGACAGTGTCATTATGAATCAAAAAATTTTGCATGAGAACACAGACAATGGTAAAGTTTATATGAAAGTGCATTTTGAAGTAGAGCAAAACATTGCGGAAGAACTTCCGATAGTACAAGATCAAGGAGAATGAGGCTATTTGTCTGAACAACTGGTGAGCATCAAGTTACCGCTTCAGAGCGCGGGGGAAGGACTTGCTTTATTTGGACCCCAAGACGCGTTCCTGAAATTAATCGAAGAGCATTTGCGCGCAGGCATCGTTTTGCGCGAATCGGAAATTACGATCCGCGGCGAACAGCATGAGGCGGAGAAAGTGGAGCAGTTGTTTGAGGTGTTGCTTGAACTGATTCGCAACGGGTACGTGTTGACCGAAAGGGACGTGCTTTATGCGATCGAACTCGCCAAGGATTTCCGGGCGGATCAACTGCTTGATCTATATAAAGGGGAAATTGCGGTCACTTACCGGGGTAAGCCGATCCGCGTCAAAACGATCGGACAGAAGCATTACGTCACGACGATCAAGAAACGGGATGTCGTGTTTGGGGTCGGTCCGGCCGGTACGGGAAAAACGTATCTTGCCGTCGTGCTGGCGATCGCGGCGCTGAAGGAAGGAACGGTCAAACGGATCATTTTAACCCGGCCTGCGGTCGAAGCCGGAGAGAGCCTGGGCTTTTTGCCGGGCGACCTGCAGGAGAAGGTCGATCCTTACCTGCGCCCGCTCTACGATGCGCTCTATGATGTGATGGGGCCGGAGCAAACGGCCAAAGCGCTGGAGCGCGGCCTGATCGAGATTGCGCCGCTGGCGTATATGCGCGGCCGGACATTGGACGATTCGTTTATTATTTTGGACGAGGCTCAAAATACAACACCGGAACAAATGAAGATGTTCCTGACCCGGCTCGGCTTCGGCTCCAAGATGGTCATTACCGGAGACGTTACGCAGATCGACTTGCCCAAAGGCAAAAAGTCCGGGCTGGTGGAAGCCAAAGCGATTTTAAGCGGCATTGAGGAGATCGGCTTCGTATACTTTGCCGAATCGGACGTTGTCCGCCATTCGCTGGTACAGAAAATTATTGTTGCATATGACCGTGCTGCTGAAAATCAAGGGTAAGCAGGAGGGCTGTCTTTATGACGAATAACGATCAGCAAAATAAAAGCGCGTTTCAATCCACCTTTGCGGGATGGAAACATAGCACAACGGTGCGTTATTTGTTATATGCGGTGCTTGTTGTTATGCTGTATGCCGGCATGGCGCCCAAACTGCTGCCCGAAACCTACGATATCGCCGTGGGGATGCCCAGCGACAAAGAGATTATGGCGCCGATGGACATTCCGGACACCAAAGCGACGCTGAAAGCCCAGGAAGACGCGGCCGAGAAGGTCGGACAAGTATATACGATCCTTCCGCTTCGCAATGAAGCGCTGGTTGGCCAGCTGCTGGACCGGATTTTCCGGCTTAATCAGGACGACCAGGTGTCCGAGGACGACAAAATCAAAATTTACCGCGAAGAGCTGCCGCAGCGCGTTAAGGACTACGTTCAAACTTTTATTATGAACAACCGGAACAACAGCGCATATTCGCCGACCTTGTTTGAGGAAGTCACCCAGCGGATCGATGAACAGCAGTACCATATTTCCGAGGAAACGTTCATCAAAATTCCGCGATTGACCGCCGAAGATATCAACGAAATGAAACGGGTGGCGGCCGACATCGTGGCCCGTTTGACCGCGGATCCGATCGTGGACGCCCAGACGGCCCGGACCAAGGTGGCGGAAATGGTCAGCACGAGTTCCCTGAGCAAGCGGACTTCCCGGGAAGTTGTGCAGGAACTGGCGCGTTTGTCGATTACGGCCAACAAGTTTTACGACGAGGAAGCGACGAAGGCGGCCAAGGTCGAAGCACGCGAAAATACGCCCACCGTCTATATCAAGCAAGGGGATGTCCTCGTTAAAAAGGGCGAAAAAATCACCGAGGAAATGTACACCCTGTTGGAGAAAAACGGGTTGTTGAAGAACGAGGTCGACTATTCCCCGCAGTTTGGCTTGATTTTGCTGTCTCTGCTGATGGCGACGGGACTTATTATGTATATCCGCCATTCGGAAGGAACCGGCCGGTTTAAATACAATAACGCCCAATTTGTTATGCTGCTGATGATTATTTTGATTGCGATCGTTTCGATGCATGTCATCAACCTTCTGCAAGACGAGCAGCATCCGTACATCGGCTATTTGGCGCCGATCGCGACGGGGGCGATGCTGATCACGCTGCTGCTCGAAGTGCCGCTGGCTTATATTTGCTCCATCCTGTTCGGCGTGTTGGCAAGCATCATTTTGAATGTGCATCAAGGGGAGATTTTTGATTTTAAGTTTGGCTTTTTCGCCCTTGTCATCTCCTTTGCTTCGATATTCGCCATTCATCGGGCCAGCCAGCGGTCGACGCTGCTTAAGGCAGGAATCATGATTTGCCTGTTTGGTTCATTTGCCGTCTTTTCGCTGACCTTGCTCGGCAACAATGACTGGACGCAAACCAGCACACTGTACGATTTAGGTTTTGCCGTGGCGGGGGGCCTGTTGACAACGATCCTTGTGATCGGCCTGATGCCGTTTTTCGAGGTGACTTTCGGCATTTTGTCCGCGCTGAAGCTGGTGGAGCTGTCCAACCCGAACCATCCGTTGCTGCGCAAGCTGTTGACGGAAACGCCGGGAACGTATCACCACAGCGTTATGGTCGGCAACCTGTCGGAAGCGGCTGCGGAGGCGATTGGAGCCAACGGGCTGCTCTGCCGGGTCGGTTCGTATTACCATGATATCGGCAAGACGAAACGGCCGAGTTATTTTATCGAGAACCAGAACAATATGGAAAATCCGCATGATTTCATCGATCCGAAGCTGAGCAAATCGATCATTATCGCCCATGCCCGGGACGGCGCGGAAATGCAGAAGGAATATAAAATCCCGAAGCCGATTCGCGATATCGCGGAGCAGCATCACGGAACGACCTTTTTGCATTATTTTTATCACAAGGCGTTGCGCTTAGCTGAAGAGCAGGGGGTAGAGCCCGACTTCACAGAAGAGGATTTCCGCTATCCGGGGCCCAAAGCCCAGTCCAAGGAGGCGGCCGTCGTCGGCATCGCCGACAGCGTGGAGGCGGCCGTGCGCTCGCTGCGCAAGCCAACGGTGGAGCAGGTCGAATCGATGATCGAAAAAATCATCAAAAGCCGGCTTGACGATCACCAGTTTAACGAATGCGATTTGACGATGCGTGAACTGGATATCATCGCCCAGACGCTGAAGGAAACCGTCATGGGGATCTTCCACTCCCGGATCGAATATCCGGAGGAGATCAAGAAAAGCCAGGAAAACAAACAGAATGAAGAGAAGGACAGGGGGCAGGGCGTAAATGGGCCTACAACTGGCTTGGAGCAATGAGCAAGATAAAATGGAGATCAGCGAGGACCTGATCGATTTGCTTGATCGGGCGCTGCAGATCGCCGGGGAAGCCGAGGGCATTACCGAAGGGGAAGTCGCTTTGACGTTCGTGGACGATGCCGCCATTCACGAGCTGAACCGGGATTACCGCGGGATCGACCGCCCGACCGACGTCCTGTCGTTTGCGATGAACGAGTCGCTGGACGAGGAGCTTGAAATCGTTTATGAGCTTGAAGAAGACGAAGAGCTGGACGATTTGGCCGATGTGCTCGGCGATATCATCATTTCCGTCGAAAAGGCCAAGGCGCAAAGCGAAGAATACGGGCATTCTATCGAACGCGAAATCGGCTTTTTGTTCATTCACGGGTTTTTGCACCTGCTCGGCTACGATCATCAGAACGCAGCGAGCGAAGCGGAAATGATGGGCAAACAGGAAGCGGCGTTGGCCAAGGTGGGGCTGACGCGCTGATGAAGCCCACAGCCAGGTGGACCGCTTCGTTCCGGTACGCGCTGGAAGGGATTGCGGCTTCGCTGAAGACGCAGCGAAACTTGCGTTTTCATTGTTTTGCCGCCGCCCTCGTGATTGCGGCTTCCTTTTATTTTGCACTCCCGCCCCGCGATATTGCTGTCCTGCTGCTGACGATCGCTTTGGTGATATCTCTCGAGCTGGTGAACACAGCGATTGAAGCGGCGGTTGATCTTATCACCCCGGAGCGGCATCCTCTCGCCAAACTGGCTAAGGATGCCGCTGCCGGGGCAGTGCTGGCTGCGGCGTTTTTTGCCGCCGTGATTGGAGTCTTGATTTTCTACCGGCCGGTTATGGCTTGGCTTCATGCTTTATTCGGCTGAAACCTAGAAATCGGTACATGACAGCCGGCAACTGGAACAACGAACCCTCCGCCTTCAAAATAGCGGAACTTTGTGTTCTTATTATCCGGAGTCCTAGCATGTTGATCCCCATTAGCGGTATTTTTTGCCCTTATTTACCTATGAATGATCCAAAACGCGGGTATTTCCTTGAGATTTGAGTAAATAGCGACTTAAATGTCCTCTATTTCTTTCAAATGGACGGATATCGCTGAAATAACACCTCATTTTGCCCTTATGTTTTTAGCTGGAGTTTCTCGGGCAGCTTGGTTTTTATGGGTTTTCTCGGTGCAATACCATATAGCGCCGCCGACTTATCAGCGGACTTCTGCTTTGATATTCAGCGGCATCCCACTTGCCTTGAGCCCTTCGGTCCAAGTACCATCGAACCGGAAGGATGAACAGGTTAGACGAAGATGTGCGCCTGATTGCTTTGTCAAGCGCCGTTTTTAGTTTTGAGCCTTGTTATCTTGGTCATTTAAGGAGATGATATGTTTATGGATTATAACAAACTGCTTCAAGAAGCTATAGAGGCCCGTAAAGCGGCTTATATTCCTTATTCGGGTTTTGGCGTAGGCGCAGCCTTGTTGGATGAGCGCGGACAAGTGCACCGCGGCTGCAACGTCGAAAACGCCGCCTACACCCCGACGAACTGCGCCGAGCGTACGGCCCTGTTTCGCGCTGTTGCCGATGGACACCGTCCCGGCAGCTTTCAGGCGATCGCCGTTGTCGCGGACACGGACGATCCCGTTGCTCCCTGCGGCGTTTGCCGCCAGGTGATGCTCGAGCTGTGCGGCCCGGATATGCCAGTCATTCTCGGCAACCTGGGGGGCGGCGTCCGTCATACGACAGTTCGCGAACTGCTTCCGTACGCCTTTGCTCCTTCCCATCTGGAGGAGTCCGGCAAATAATCCGCCAAGTCACTTCACGAAAGGAACAAACGACTTATGTCAAAAGCGAAATTCAAATCCGGCTTCGTGGCGATCGTCGGACGGCCAAACGTCGGCAAATCGACGCTGATGAACCATATTATCGGCCAAAAAATTGCCATTATGTCCGATAAACCGCAGACGACGCGGAACAAAATTCATGGGGTGTATACCTCGGAATCGATGCAGATCGTCTTTTTGGATACCCCCGGCATCCATAAACGCCAGTCGAAGCTTGGCGACTACATGAACACGACGGCGCTGAACACGCTGGGAGAGGTGGAAGCGGTGCTGTTTCTCGTCGACGTCGCGGAAGGTTTGGGCGGCGGCGACCGGTTTATCATCGAACGGCTGAAGGGCGTCGGCACGCCGGTCATTCTAGTGCTGAACAAAATCGACCGCGTCGAGCCGGAGCAGCTGCTGCCGATCATGGAGGAATACCGCAAGCTGTACGAGTTCGCGGAAATCGTGCCGATTTCGGCGAAACTTGGCAACAACGTAAACACGCTGATTGAGCAAATCGGCAAATATTTGCCTGAGGGGCCGCAATATTACCCGGAGGATCAGGTGACCGACCATCCGGAGCAGTTTGTGTGCGCCGAACTGATCCGCGAGAAAATTTTGCACCTCACGCGTGAGGAAGTTCCGCACTCGATCGCGGTGACGATCGAAGATATGCGCGTGCAGGAGAACGGAGTCGTCTATATCTCCGCCGTCATTTTCGTTGAGCGCGATTCGCAAAAGGGGATAATCATCGGCAAACAGGGGGCCTTGCTAAAGGAAGTCGGCAAGCTTGCCCGTAAGGATATCGAAAATTTGCTGGGTTCGAAAATTTTTCTGGAGCTGTGGGTGAAAGTCAAAAAAGACTGGCGCAACCAGGAGCGGATCCTGCGGGATCTCGGCTTCCACCAGGACGCTTAAGCCCGTGCTTAAGTCCGGCGTATTCTATACTGGGAGTTATTGCAACGCATAGTTCCGGTCCTTCGGCACATCCTATTCTTTGAAGATGCAGGCGTCATTTCCGAAGAAAGGATGAATACGAATGCGAGATTTTTCGTGGAAGTATTTTGCGATGACTGGAGATGTCGATGCTTACTTGCTGTATAAAGAAGCCTGCGGCAGTTCCGACGAGGAGGCTGCGGCCGAAGAGCTGGTCTTGGAAGAAGAGGCCGAGTGACCGAAGGGAAAAATCGGGGAGAAGCAGCCAGGACGGTTTGGGGGAAATATCATGCTTTACAGGGTGGAAGGAATCGTCATCCGCAGCATGGATTATGGTGAAGGCAATAAAATCATTACTTTATGCACAGAAAGCTACGGTAAAGTCGGGGTTCTGGCCCGTGGAGCCAAAAAGGTGAAAAGCCGGCATGCGGCGCTGACCCAGCCTTTTACGTACGGAGAATATGTGTTCTTTCGTCAAAACGGGGGGCTTGGAACGCTCAATTCAGGTGAGATCATCGAATCTCACTTTTCTTTGCGTGAGGACCTTTTTTTGGCGGCCTATGCCTCTTATGTCTGCGAGCTGCTGGACCGGACCTTGCAGGACGAGGAGGTCGGGAGCTTTTGGTTCACGCAATTAAAAGCTTGCCTCGATGCGCTTTCATCCGGGAAGGATCCGCAAATCGTCGTCCATTTGTTCGAAATGAAAATGCTGCAGGCCGCGGGCTACGGCCCGTCCTTTGCCAGCTGCATTGCCTGCGGGAGAATTGATGAGTCGCTGTATGTCAGCCCCCGCTTGGGCGGGAAGCTATGCAGCGGCTGCCGGCACCAAGATCCGGCGGCAATGAAAGTATCGCCCGGAACTTACAAGCTATTGTCGCTGTTCGAAAAAATGGATCTGCGCCGGCTCGGTAACGCCAGCGTCAAGGATGAAACGAAGCAGGAGCTAAAAACGGTAATGCGGGCCTTCATGGACATGCAGCTTGGCCTTAAGCTGAAATCGCGGAATTTCCTCGATCAGCTGGACAAATACGAGATTTGACGATCGGCATAAAATCATATATTATAAATAAGAATTTCTCCTTTTTGGAGCCATGCGTTGAACGGGAAAAGTAGTGAGATGGGAATCCGATTTGGTTTTGGCAAAAAATCAGCTTTTCAGCACCGAGAAGGTTGGATGAAGCTGGGACTGAGTAGCGGAGCGTACGTTTTGGGTACGTGAGCAACGGAAGGCCCTGCTGAATTCAAGATTCGATGCCGAGTAAGCCTCATGAATAACTTCGTGATCAAAAGTTGATTTTTTGCCTACCTTGAAGCGAGCTGGGGATGGTGGGAGCCTGGCTGGATCATCTCACGAAAACGGCGCCCCGGGAGCATGAATGATCGTGAAAAGCGGATTTGCACACCGGGTTTGTGCTTTAGCGCAAGTTGCGCGTATGAGCGGAACATGGTTGCAAATCAAGTAGGGTGGAACCGCGGGAACTTTCAGCTCTCGTCCCTACGTCTGTCAGCAGGCGTAGGAGGCGGGGGCTTTTTGGCTTGCTTCGTTACGATCGGCTGATGCGGGAGCGGCTGAGCCTTGTTTTACGGGCGGCGCTTCTCCAAGTTCCAAAGCCCAGGGCGGCGAGCCTTTCGGCGCCGGCCGAGTCTGCTTCGTTTCGTTTTGGGTATCCTCTATAGTGCAAAGGAGATGTGGTAGATGAATTTTCAGCAAATGATTTTAACGCTGCAGCAGTTTTGGGCGGAACAAAACTGCATCGTCGTTCAGCCGTACGACGTGGAGAAGGGGGCCGGCACGCTCAACCCGATGACCTTCCTGCGGGCGATCGGTCCAGAGCCGTGGAACGTAGCTTATGTGGAGCCCTCCCGGCGTCCGGCCGACGGACGTTACGGGGAAAACCCGAACCGGCTGTATCAGCATCACCAGTTTCAGGTCATCCTTAAGCCGTCTCCGGACAACATCCAGGAAATTTACCTCGAAAGCTTGAAACGGCTCGGTATTAATCCGCTGGAGCATGACATCCGTTTTGTTGAGGACAACTGGGAGCATCCGGGTCTCGGCGCGTGGGGCCTTGGTTGGGAAGTGTGGCTGGACGGGATGGAAATCACCCAGTTCACCTACTTCCAGCAGGTCGGCGGAATTGAAGCGAATCCGGTCGCGGTGGAAATCACCTACGGGATGGAGCGGCTTGCCTCCTACATTCAGGACAAGGAAAACGTGTTCGAGCTGGAGTGGGTGGACGGTACGACTTACGGCGACGTTTTCCATCAAGCGGAATATGAGCATTCCAAATATACATTTGAAATTTCCGACGTCAAAATGCTGTTTACGTTGTTCAATATGTACGAGCAAGAAGCCGGCAAAGCGATGGAGCAGCATCTGGTGTTCCCGGCGTACGATTACGTGCTGAAATGCTCGCATACGTTCAACCTGCTCGACGCCAGAGGTGCGATCAGCGTAACGGAACGGACCGGTTATATTACGCGGGTGCGGAACTTATCGCGGCAAGTCGCCGCAACGTATTTGGAGGAGCGCGAGAAGCTTGGCTTCCCGATGCTTCAGAAAGGGGGAGCTATACGTGCCTAAGGATCTGCTGTTTGAAATCGGTTTGGAAGAAATGCCGGCCCGCTTTATCCGCGGAGCGATGGAGCAGTTGAAGGAACGGACGGAAAAATGGCTGGAGGAGTCGGTCATTGCCCACGGCGCTATTGAAGCTTACGCCACGCCGCGCCGCTTGACCGTACTGGTAAGAGATGTGGCCGAAAAGCAGGAGGATGTACACGAGGAAGTCAAAGGCCCGTCGCGCAAAATCGCCCTGAATGAAAGCGGCGAATGGAGCAAAGCGGCGCTCGGGTTCGCCCGCAGCCAAGGGGCCGATCCGGAGCAGTTCATGTTCCGCGAGGTTGCCGGCACGGAATACGTCTATGTCAGCAAAAGCCGCACAGGCGTGGAGACAGCGGGGATTTTGGCCGAAGGTTTGCTGGGCATTTTGCAGGCGATGAATTTTCCGAAAAACATGCGCTGGGGCAGCTACGACTTTAAATTTGTACGCCCAATCCGCTGGATGGTGGCTTTGTTCGGCAAGGACGTGATCGATCTGGAAATCGCCGGCGTCAAATCGGGCAACGTTACGCGCGGCCATCGTTTTCTCGGTGCCGAAGCCATCATCAAAGAGCCGGCGGCGTATGTGGAAACGCTGCGCGCCCAGTTCGTGATCGCGGATGTGAATGAACGGCAAAACATGATCCAAAGCCAAATCGACGCCTTAGCCAAAGAAAAAGGCTGGCATATCGCGGTGAAGGACGACCTGCTGGAAGAAGTGTTGTTCCTGGTCGAGACGCCGACCGTGCTGTTCGGCACGTTCGAGGAATCGTTCCTGAACATTCCGCAGGAAGTGCTCATCACGTCGATGCGCGAGCATCAGCGTTATTTCCCGGTATTGGACGGTCAGGGGCGCCTGCTGCCTTATTTCGTTACCGTCCGCAACGGGAACAACGCTTCCCTGGACGTCATCGCCCGGGGGAACGAAAAGGTGCTGCGCGCCCGGTTGTCCGACGCCAAGTTCTTTTACGAGGAAGACCAAAAGCTGGCGATCAAGGACGCGTTGTCCAAGCTGGAAAGCATCGTGTTCCATGACGAACTCGGCACGATCGGCGACAAGGTCCGCCGCATTCGCCGCAATACGGAGAAGCTGTCCGCCCTGCTCGGCGCCGACAGCGGCACGGTCGAAGCGGCCGCGCGCACCGCGGAAATCTGCAAATTCGACCTCGTTACGCAAATGGTTTACGAGTTTCCCGAACTGCAAGGTGTGATGGGTGAGGATTACGCCGGCAAAGCCGGGGAACCGGAAGCGGTAGCGAGAGGGATTTTCGAGCACTATCAGCCGCGTTTCGCCGACGATGCGGTACCTGCGTCCACCGTTGGTTCGATCGTCAGCATCGCCGACAAGATCGACACGATTACGGGCTGCTTTTCAATCGGGATCATCCCGACGGGTTCCCAGGATCCGTATGCATTGCGCCGTCAGGCGGCCGGCATCGTGCAGATCGTTTTGGAGCACAAGCTGCCGATTTTGCTGACGGATATTTTCAAAATCGCGTTGGAAACTCATCAGCAGTTCCAGGGGCTGAAACGCGGCGAAGAGGAAATCCTGAAAGATCTGCTGGAGTTCTTTGGGCTTCGCGTCAGAAAGACATTGTCCGATAACCTGCGTTACGATGTCGTGGATGCCGTTATCGCCGCAGGATATGATGATGTCGTGTCCGTCGTTGCCCGGGGGAATGCGCTGATGGATGCCGTAACCACCCAAGCGGACTTTAAGCTGACGGTCGAATCGTTCGGACGGGTGAGCAATCTGGCCGCCAAGGCGACCGGCGAAAAAGTCCGTTCCGATCTGCTGGCGGAACCGGCGGAACAGGCGCTGCATGAGGCGTGGCGCGCGATCACGGACAAATACCGCGAGGCGCTTGCCCAGCGGAAGGCCGCCGAGGCGCTTGACGTAATCAGTAGTTTGAAAGACGCTATTACCGTTTTCTTTGATGCCGTCATGGTTATGGCCGAAGACGAAGCGATCCGCACGAACCGTTTGGCACTGCTCGCCGCTATCGACGGAGATCTCAAGGCGTTCGCCGATTTCGGCAAATTGGTTTGGTAGGGAACCCGGCGTCTTGTTTCTAACGGACACCAGCGCCGCTATTTAGGCGAAATCGAGAGTTTTCAGAATCTAGCGGACCTCAGTGAGCTTATTTGGCGTTGAAACGCATGTTTTCGGCCCTTTTTAGGCAAATAAGAGCACTCCGGTCCGTTAGAAATTAAAATTCCGTTTCTCACGCTAATGGCATATTTCCGGAAGGCGAGGCGATGATTATGCGCATTGTCGTGGATGGGGACTCCTGCCCGGTGAAGGCGGAGATCGCCGAAACGGCCGGCCGCTACGGCGTCCAGGTAGTGATGGTTTCTTCCTACGACCATACACTGCAGCCGGCGGATGGAGTTTCGGTCATCCAGGTAGACCGGAGCAGTCAGAGCGCCGATTTGTATATCGCGAATCATGTCGCCAAAGGCGATATCGTTGTTACCCAGGATTATGGCCTTGCCGCGCTGGTTTTGGCCAAATCCTGCTCCAGCTTGTCGCCCCGCGGCGAAATCTTTCATCCGGGGAACATCGACCGTTTGCTGGAGCGGCGGCATGTTCACGCGAAGGCAAGGCGCGGAGGGCAGCGCCATAAAGGGCCGAAGCCTTTCACGAATGAAGATCGCAAACATTTTACCGAAGTGCTGTCAAAACTTTTGGAACATTTGCAGGAGAATGTATAGTTTTAGCGAATTACTATTTACGTGTCATAGAGAAGCTTCAAAATGTCCGAAATTTTGACGTGTTGAATGATTCTCTTTGCGAAAGATGAAGGTGATTTGAATGAGTACCGGACGCGGCATTCCGGAAGAAGTCATCGAGGCCGTCTTGCGGCAGCATGATATCGTCGACACGGTCAGCAAGCACGTTCATCTGACAAAACAGGGCAAGTATATGAAGGGGCTTTGTCCGTTCCATTCGGAGAAAACCCCGTCTTTTACGGTAACCCCCGAACGTCAAATCTTCCACTGTTACGGCTGCGGCAAGGGCGGAAACGCCATCAAGTTCAGGATGGAAATCGAAGGATTAACTTTTCCCGAAGCTGTCCGGATCATGGCGGAAGAGGCGCATATTCCTTATGAAGACAAAGGAAGAAGTTTTGGGGATTCGCCGCAAAACCGGGAATTGGAGCAGCTGTTGCAAGCCCATGAATGGACCTCCAAGTTCTATCACTATTTGCTGAAAAATACGGAACACGGTAAACCGGCCATGGAGTATTTGAAATCGCGCGGTTTTACGGATAAAGCGATCGACACGTTCCAAATCGGTTACGCCCCGGCCAGATGGGATACATTGGTCCAGTTTTTGGACAAGCGTTCTTTCGATCTCGGTGCGATGGAGAAGGGCGGGCTGTTGTCCTCGAAGCAGGATGGGAGCGGGTTTGTCGACCGGTTTCGCGATCGGGTCATTTTTCCTTTGCACAACCGGAACGGTAAAGTCATAGCATTTGCCGGCAGGGTGCTTGGCGAAGGACAGCCGAAATATTTGAACTCCCCGGAGAGCAAGCTGTTCAGTAAAAGCCGAACGTTATACAATTTGCATCAAGCGAAGAACGAAATCCGGAAAACGCGGCAAATTGTGCTGTTTGAAGGTTATGGCGACGTGATCAGCGCTTGGGAGGCAGGGGTTCATAACGGGGTGGCCACGATGGGAACCGCGTTGACGGAAAGCCATGCGTCCATGATGAGGAGTCTGGCGGACGAAGTGCTGGTGTGCTATGACGGAGATCAGGCCGGACAAGCCGCCGCGCTCAAAAGTATTCCGATCCTGGAGAACGCCGGTTTTCAGGTCAAAATCGCGCTGCTCAGCGAAGGGCTGGATCCCGACGAGTTTATCCGTAAATACGGGGCGGAACGATTCAAACATCAAGTACTGGACGGCGCCGTCTCATCCGTCAAATTTAGGCTTATATATCTGAAAAAAAACCATATACTGCTAGAAGAAGACGGAAAGGTCGCTTACATCAAGGAAGCGATGCCCATTATCGCGGTGTTGGCTTCGCCAAGCGAACGCGAGATATATTTGAAGGAATTATCCGCCGATTTGCAGGTGTCCTTCGACAGTTTGAAGCAGGAATGCAACGAACTTAGAACAGCCATGCAAAAAAAGGCAAACGCCGGGGATAATAAGCCCGAACGGTGGAATAATGGTAGGCATAAAAAAGGGCAGGCTTCGATGCCGGCTCTGCTGCCCGCTTATCAAGTGGCGGAACGGAGATTGCTTTCTTTTATGCTGCAGGACGAAGAGGTGACCCGTTATGTGGGCGATCGTCTTGGCACCAATTTTAACATCGAAGATCATGTGGCGATTGCCGCTTATCTATACGCCTATTATGCGCAGGGAAAAACCCCGGATGCCAGCCGGTTTATCTCCTCGCTTCAGGATGAACGGCTTGAGCAGACGGTTATCTCGATTGCGATGACGGATACGCCGGAGGAATGGACGACACAAGAGCTGGACGATTGTATTCGGGAGATCCGCAAAGTACCGATCCTCGCGCAAATCAAGCAGAAGAAGGAAGAAATGGTGTCCGCGGAACGAGCCGGGGATTTTATGCGTGCGGCGCAAATTGCAAGTGAGATTATTGCCCTAGAGAGACAGTAAGACGATGGACTTTCGGTGACGTTTCTAGGGAGGAGGGAGCCAGATATGACGAATGACCAGCATGCTGAACTAGAAACTGAATTGACGCTGGACCAAGTAAAGGATCAGCTGATTGAGCAAGGCAAGAAAAGATCTTCATTATCTTATAAAGAAATTATGGAGAAGCTCTCGCCCTTCGACCAGGATCCGGAACAAATGGATGAATTTTATGAACAATTGGCGGATTTGGGCATCGACGTCACGGGTGACGGCGATGAAGAGCATCGGCGTGGGGATGAGGAGACCTCGCATGATGACGATTTTAACTTTGACGACGATTTGAGCCTGCCGCCGGGCATCAAAATCAACGACCCTGTCCGTATGTACTTGAAGGAGATCGGCCGGGTTCCCTTGCTTTCTGCAGATGATGAGATGGAATTGGCCAAACGGATCGAAAACGGGGATGAAGAAGCCAAACGCCGCCTGGCTGAAGCGAATCTTCGTCTCGTGGTGAGCATCGCCAAGCGTTATGTGGGGCGCGGCATGCTGTTCCTCGATCTCATTCAGGAAGGCAATATGGGTCTCATTAAAGCGGTCGAGAAATTTGACCACAAGAAAGGCTTTAAATTCAGCACGTACGCAACGTGGTGGATTCGCCAGGCGATTACGCGGGCGATAGCCGACCAGGCGAGAACGATCCGGATTCCGGTTCATATGGTGGAGACGATCAACAAGCTGATCCGCGTCTCCCGCCAGCTGCTGCAGGAGCTTGGACGCGAACCCACGCCGGAAGAAATCGCCGCCGAGATGGAACTAAGCGTCGAGAAAGTCCGTGAAATCATGAAAATCGCCCAGGAACCGGTATCGCTGGAAACGCCGATCGGGGAAGAGGACGATTCCCATCTGGGAGATTTTATCGAAGACCATGAAGCTTTGGCTCCGGCGGACGCCGCCGCTTACGAGCTCCTGAAGGAACAATTGGAGGACGTTCTGGATACACTCACGGAACGGGAGGAGAACGTGCTTCGGCTTCGGTTCGGACTGGACGACGGACGGACGAGAACGCTGGAGGAAGTAGGCAAAGTGTTCGGCGTAACGCGGGAGAGAATTCGGCAAATCGAAGCAAAGGCGCTCCGCAAGCTGCGCCATCCGAGCCGCAGCAAGCGGTTGAAGGATTTTCTCGAATAAGCGTCACGGGTAGGCGTGTTAGCTCTGACCTTCTGCAGCCAAAGCAGCAAGGTCATTTTTGTTAAAAGAGGCATTGCCTTGGGTCCCTTTCATTTGCATAATTTCCTTCTTTTTCTTTATTGTTTTTTATTTTAGCGCTTTTCCCTGGGGTTTGCAAATCGCAGGGCTGCGCTGCTGGGTGGTGTGGATTGCTTCATGAAATTATCCGCAAGATTGCAGTTAATATCCGACTTGCTGCCAAAAGGCTGCCGTTTTGCCGATATCGGGTCGGATCACGCCTTGCTGCCGGTTTCGGCGGTGCAGAGCGGCCAGGCCGCATTCGCCGTGGCCGGCGAGGTCAACGACGGGCCGCTGGAGGCGGCCAAACGCCAGGTCGCCGAGGCCGGGGAGACGAAGCGGATTTCCGTCCGCAAAGGAGACGGGCTGGCCGTCATCGCTCCCGGCGAAGTGGATGCGATTACGATCGCGGGCATGGGCGGAGCCTTGATCGTTTCGATCTTGGACGGCGGCAAGCTCAAACTGGCCGGGGTTAAGCGGCTGGTGCTGCAGCCGAATGTGGGCGAGGAGTTCGTGCGCCGCTGGCTCGCCGAAAATGATTGGTTTCTGGCGGAAGAAGCCATTCTGGAGGAAGACGGCAAAATATACGAAGTGATGATGGCGGAGGCGGGTTCCGATGCCGCGGCGCGGAATGCGCAGCTATACGCGGAACGCGAATTAACCGATCATGAAGGCCGCGGGATCACGCTATCGAAGGATTTGCTTTTTTTGATGGGACCGCGGCTTACGCGCGAGCCGGACGATGTTTTTTTTAAGAAATGGGAATCCGAAATCCGCAAACTGGAAAAGATCCGGCGTTCGGTGTCCGCATCCGCCTTGGTAACGTCCCGGGAAAAGGAAGAGGAACTGGGGCGGCTTAAGGAACAATTGAAGGAGGTGCTAACTTGTTTGCAAAAGGTCAAACGGTAATTCAATATATGGAGCAGCTTGCTCCGAAACATGTAGCGATGGAAGGCGACAAAATCGGGCTGCAGCTCGGCAGCCTGCAAAAGGAAATCCAAAACGTGCTGGTCGCCTTGGACGTCAACGAAGCGGTGGCGGACGAAGCGATCGCCCTGAACGCCGATTTGATCATCGCCCACCATGCGATCATTTACCGTCCGCTTGCCAATCTGCAGAGCGATACGCCGATGGGCAAAGTGTACGAGAAGCTGATCAAAAACGATATCGCGGTGTACATCGCCCATACGAACCTGGATGTGACCGACGGCGGAATGAACGATTGGATGGCTGAGGCGCTTGGCATCGAAAGCGCCGCTCCGCTGGAAGACCTTCATACCGACAATTTGTATAAACTGGTTGTGTTCGTACCAAAGGACCATCATGAGAAGGTGCTGAACGCGATGCTGGAAGCCGGGGCGGGCGCCATCGGCAACTACAGTCACTGCAGCTTCAATATCGAAGGATACGGCACGTTCAAGCCCGGAGAAGACACCGATCCCTATATCGGGACGCAGGGCAAACTGGAGAAGGTGGAGGAAATCCGCATCGAAACGATTGTCCCGCAAAGCCTGCGCAGCAAAGTGATTCAGGCGATGCTGAAGCAGCATCCTTACGAAGAGGTCGCCTATGACCTGTATCCGATGGAGCTCAAAGGCCGGACGCTGGGGCTTGGCCGCGTCGGCAAGCTGCGGGAACCGGTAACGCTGGAGGACTTCGTACAGCGGGTTAAAGAGCGGCTGGACGTGCCGATGGTGCGCGTCGTCGGTGACCTGAAGCGGCCGGTCCGCAAAGCCGCCGTGCTGGGCGGATCGGGGGGCCGCTATTGGAAGCAGGCGCAGTTCCGCGGCGCCGATGTGCTTGTCACCGGGGATGTCGATTACCATACGGCCCAGGACGCCTGGATGGCTGGAGTAGCCATCGTTGATCCGGGACATAACGCCGAAAAAATCATGAAGCGGAAAGTGGCGGAGTGGCTGGCGGAGAAGCTTCAGGATAGCAAATATGACACCAGGGTGCATGTCTCCGCCATCCATACGGAACCGTTTGTGTTTATGTAAAACCATGAAAAGCCAGTTTTTCCGCTGATTCACACTTGTCAGCGGCCGTCAATGTCTGTATACTATGTAATGTTGCCTATGAAAGTTTGACAGACAATCGCCGGCGGCTTTAAGGCCGCGGGAGGAAAGTCCGGGCTCCACAGGGCAGGGTGCTGGATAACGTCCAGTCAGCGCGAGCTGAAGGATAGTGCCACAGAAATGGACCGCCGATGGCCGCCGCAAGGCGTGCACAGGCAAGGATGGAACCGAGGTGTAAGAGACCCCGAGGAACGCTGGCGACTTCGTTCCTGGTAAACCCCATCTGGAGCAAGACCTAATGGGACGCAGCTTCTTAGGAAGCAGCCTTTGCCCGAGGCGCGTCCGGGTTGGTTGCTGGAGCCGTACAGTAATGTGCGGCCTAGATAGATGATTGTCGCTCGAGGCGGGAGGGTAGTTCCCGTTATAACCGCAAAGAGTACAGAACCCGGCTTACGGCAAACTTTCAACACTGCAAGGCATGATAAACTTATATCTATGGACGAAGCCTCCGCGGCGCGTGAATGCATTTGCGCGCTGCGGAGGCTTTTGGTTTTGACTTACTTATTCTGATCGATCACGCGGTCCATTTTGCGCTGGATCGATTGCGGCCAGAATTGCAGCGGCGGGGTTCCGCCGCCGGCGGCCTGCAGCGCGGCATACACGTCGACCTGGCCGTATCCGTAATATTTGTCCCGGCCGGAAGCGCCGAGATCAATTACGTTTTTGCGGATAATGTCCATGACCTCCGTATTTTTCAGGTCGGGATTGATCGAGCGGATCAGCGCCGCCAGGGCAGCCACATGCGGGCTGGCCATCGAGGTGCCGGATAAAGCGGCGTACTGGTTGTCCGGATAGGTGCTGGCAATGCTTTCGCCGGGGGCCATGACATCGATGTAGTCTCCGTAATTGGAGAAAGAAGCCTTCTTCAGGTTATAATCTGTGGCGGAAACGGACAATACTTCCGGATAAGCCGCCGGGTAGCCCGGGCGTTCCGTATTGTCGTTGCCCGTGGCGGCGATCAGCACGACGTCATGGTTATAAGCGTATTTGATCGCCTCATGCAGAAACTGGGCATCCGCGTAGTTGCCAAGGCTCATATTGATGACTTTGGCCCCGTGGTCCGTCGCCCAAATGATCCCCTGCGCCACGGAGTAGGTTGTTCCGGAGCCGGATTTGTCGAGCGCTTTGACCGGCAGGATTTTGCCGCCCCACATCATCCCGGCGATGCCTTCGCCGTTGTTGACGTTGGCCGAAATGATGCCGGCTACGTGGGTGCCATGGCCGACGTCGTCCTTCGGCTCCGCGTCGGGATTAATCACGTTGTAGCCTTTCAGCAGCCGCCCTTGCAGGTCGGGATGCTTGAGGTCCACGCCAGTGTCCACGATGCCCACAATCACGTCGTTGCTGCCTTTGGACAGCTGCCATCCCCGGTTTGTCTCAATGATCGGCAAGTTCCATTGATATTCCGAGAACAGCAGATCATTCGGAATTTCTGGCGTTTCCTCCTTCAGCCCGATATTTGCGTTGTCGTTAAATAAGCCGCCATCGTCCCAAATTCCGTCGCCGAACTCATTGGTAAGATACAAATAGTGGGGCTCGATGTATTTGGGCTTCCACTTTTTCTGGAAATAACGTTTTAACTGCTTCATGTCCATGTTTTTGGAGCGGAAAATATACGTGTGGTTCAGCTTCCGCGCCTTTGGACCGCTGATGTCCTTTTCGATCTGCCGCAGTTCCTGCGGCGTCGGCGCCTTGTCGAAGGTAACTACGATTTCGTTCTCGTAGTAATGGCTCGCTTTTTCATTGTCATGGCCGGTTTTGACGGTGATATCATGAAGCGTGTCGGCGTGCACGGATTCAATTTTGAATTTGCCTTCCTTCGGATAGGGAATCAGCCGTAAATTTTTGTGCTGGTGTTCTTCAACCCGGTTCAAAATGCGGGTGTCCATAATCGCGATAACGCCTCTTTTTCCGGTTTTGGCCGGCTCCGCCGACACGAAGTATTTGGGTTGCTTTTCCGGAAAAACAGGGGATTCGTAGGACCTTGATTTGTTCAGCGCCTTGCGGGCGTAACTTACATACGTATCAAGCTGTTCTTTCACCGCAGAATCCGGCTGGAAATCCGCACGGCGAAACTGCTTTTCTTGGCGGTTTTCCGCATCATACCAAAAAATCGCCTGAAACTGCTTGTGATCTTTCTGCAGCTCCTGAGCCGTATTGGGCAGTTTGCCGGATGGGGCTTGAGCAAAAGCGGAAGCAAGGGCGCGAAGATGCCCTTTGGCGTCCAGGCGGTAAAGGCGTTCCGTTGCGGTGACATCGCGCCGCAGCAAGTTTTGCTTCAGCTGCTGTTCTTCCGCCGGCTTCGGTACGGAGAGCTTGGTTATTTGATTCCTCGGTCTTGCATCGTTGTCCGTTCTCGGAAACAGGGAAATCGCCGCAATGGCGGCGGCTCCCGTAAGTCCGATTGCGGCCCATCTGCGCCAGTTCATCGTTGATCCTCCTTCACATTCGTCATGCCGATGGGTATAGCGTGAGGTGAACTGCCTGTTTTTATTCTTGAGGGATACCGGATTTGGTCAAATTGTGATACGATAAGGGCGTTAATGACTGTACGATCATTACAGGTGAAGGAGAATTGTTTGCATGCCACAAGCCAATAACATCAGGCAACTTTGCGAAACTGCCAGAGAACAGCTGAAGAACGCGTCCGGCCGGGTCGAGACGTTTCTGAACCATTATTCGCTGCCGCAGCTTATGGAAGGCCAGAACGAAGACAGCGGTTTATTTTACAAGGGATTGCTGTCAGACCTGCGGCATTTGCTCGTTTATTGCGAAAATTGCTATGAGAAGCTGGGAATCGTGCTGCGCCGCGGCACCTTTGATGAGGAATCGGCCGAAAAAGCGCTGTATCATGTGTACCACGACTGTGTGAATAACTTCTTCTATCCTAAAAACGAAAGCTACTCCGAGGACGGAAGATATGCATATACGGGGCAAGACGCCATTCGCTTCCGCAAGAAGCCGTCCCGTCCGGCGCGCGACGTCGTGCTCGATATCACCCGGGCGTTTGAGGAACTGCGCGATGATCTGGCCTATTATGAAAGCGATTATTTGACTCAGCTCCGCTTGAACCGGACCCATTCCAAATAAACCGGATTCACCGATTAGATAACTGGATGCCGATACAGGCATCTTTTTTTATTTTTCCCCCGATTTGTCAGTTCGTGATCTGTATAGCTGTTTGCCGCTGCGGGAAAAATGTTAACCGAGGTGATCAATATGCCAAACGGGGATAAACCCTTGGTGAAATGCAGCGTCTCCAACTGCACGTATTGGGGAGAAAAAAACGTATGCAACGCCGATGTGATCATGATCGATATCGACCAGCACGCGGATAAGCATTATAAAGCGGAATTTGCCGGCGAAACGTTCGATACGGAGCATCAGGATACAGCAGCGTCGTCCTCGGCCACCTGCTGTCACACGTTTAAAGCGAAATCGTCTTAACCGGAAATATAACCTACTAGCGGAGGTGCTTATTGATGACTGATTCCATAAAAGAAGAAGACAAAACGGATCTGCCGTCAACCGAAAAGCAAAACCGGATCGACTATCCGCGTAAGGACCACCGTGAGGAATATGCTGCGGAAGTAACGCCGGCGGGAACATTCAGCGGAAACGCGGTTCGCGAACGCCATGCGGATGCGGATGGAGAAGTCCGCGATGTGAACCGGGTTGAAGACGCCGATTCGGACGTAAATACGGCCGGACGAACGGTTGGTTATGTCGGCGTTGGTTTGGGGATCGCCTCGCTTTTCCTGTGGTCGATTATTTTGGGCCCGCTCGCTGCTGTGATGGGTTTTTACGCTTACAGCCAAGGCAATAAAACATCCGGAGCATGGGGAATCGGGCTAGGGATCGTGTCGACGCTTAGTTATTTTGTACTCATGCCGTTTACTCGTTAATTACCGCCGTTTCCCCTTGTTTTTAGCTGTTAACGGCTGGCTGACGTCGCTTCCCCGGACGTTGGCCTTTTTCGTTTTCGCCTTTTTTCGCAAAAAAGTGGTGGTTATTGACGCCGTTTACGTGTAAAATATAGGCATCGAACTTGTACACGGAAAGAGGAGTAACACGCATGCAAATTGATCCGCGCACTTTGGGACAGCTCATTCAGCTGCAGACGATGAACGGCCTGGATCTGCAGGGAACTTCGGTGGGGCGCACGGCCGTCGATACCGATGGCTCGTTGTTTGATATTCTGCTTCAGGAAATGATGTCGGCGGAGCAGGGGGAGATGGCAGCTTCGTCTTTGCCGGGATACCTGCCGGCAAGCGGTTTGGATCTATCGGAGGTGCTTGCCATGCTTTCGCCGTCGACGGTGAACATGGACTATGCGGACGCGACCCCCATGGAACCCGTCCACACTTCAGCGGTGCCGATTAAAGCCGGAGATGATAATATCGAAGCTTTGATCGCCCGGGCCAGCCGAACCTACGGTGTTCCGGAAAGCCTGATCAAAGCGGTTATCGATACGGAGTCGTCCTTTAATCCCATGGCGGTTTCATCCGCGGGGGCCAAAGGGCTGATGCAGCTGATGGACGGAACGGCCCGCGGGCTCGGAATCAGCGATCCGTTTGATCCGGCGCAAAATATCGATGGCGGCACCCGGTATTTGTCCAATCAGTTAAGCCGCTTCGGCGGGGAGCTGAAAACGGCGCTTGCGGCCTATAATGCCGGCCCGGGGCGTTTGCAAAGACTGGGGATCAGCAACGACGAGCAGTTGATGGAGAAGCTGCATATGCTTCCGCAGGAAACGCAAAATTATATCCGCAAAATTTTGACGGCGCAAACCAAATACGAAGTCTGATGACCTAATAAAAATTTAGAGATTGTAAAGAAAAAACGCTCCGAATCCTTTTCGAATTTCGGCGTTTTTTCTTTTGGTCTTTTTTGGAATGAAGGTGAATTGATGATTTATTTCGACCACGCGGCTACAACGCCCCCCTATAAGGAAGTGACCGAAACAGTGGCCGAAGTGATGGGCCGTCATTACGGGAACCCGTCTTCCCTGCACCGGCTCGGCGAAGAAAGCGGTAAGCTGCTGGACAAAGCCCGTGAGGTTTGCGCGGCGGCGCTATCGGTGAAACCCCGGGAGATTGTTTTTACAGGCGGGGCTACGGAGAGCAACAATACGGCGATTAAAGGAGCGGCCCTACAGTATACGAACCGGGGAAAACATCTGATCACGACGGAAACCGAACATCCGTCCGTCTACGAATGCTGCAAGCAGCTTGAGTCCTGGGGCTGGGAGGTTACCTATCTGCCGGTTGACACGGACGGTCTGGTATCCCCGGAACAGGTATACTCGGCGCTTCGCCAAGACACCGTGCTCGTTTCGGTCATGCACGTCAATAATGAAACCGGGACCGTTCAGCCGGTTGCGGAAATCGGCACGATGCTCAAGGAAAAGGCGCCGCGGGTTTTGTTCCATGTGGACGGGGTGCAGGGATTCGGGAAGCTTTCACTTGCGCTTGATGGCTCCGGAATTGATTTATACAGCTTGTCCGCGCATAAACTAAGGGGGCCCAAAGGGGTTGGCCTGCTGTACGTCCGCGAAGGGTTGAAGCTGTCTCCGCTGCTGGCGGGCGGCGGCCAGGAAGGCGGCCTGCGCTCCGGCACGGAAAACATTCCTTATATCGTCGCCTTCGCCAAAGCAATGCGTCTCGCGCGCGAGGGGCAATCTGGCCGGGCCGCCAAACTGGGAGGGCTGAAGGATCGCCTGCTTCGAGGGCTGATAGCGTTGCCCGAGCTTTTGATCAATACGCCGGCGGTTTCGGCGCCGCATATCGTTCATTTTTCGTACCCGGGAACGAAAGCGGAGGCGCTCCTCCATATGCTGGAGGAAGAGGGGGTTTTCGTGTCCACCCGTTCGGCTTGCTCTTCCAGACGAAGCGAACCGAGCCGCGTTCTCCTCGCCATGGGAAAAAGCCCGAAAGCGGCAGCGTCCGGCATTCGGATCAGCCTGGGGGAAGAACACGTTGAACAGGATATTGACGCTTTGCTCGCCGCGTTGAAGAAATCGGTGCAGCGGCTGCAAAGTTTACGATAGGAGAGAATACGTTTATGTTGCTGTACGATATGTTGCTGCTTCGTTTCGGAGAAATTACGGTTAAGGGGCGGAACCGTCCCCGCTTTGAACATGTAGCGCTCAAGCATGTAAAGACGTTGCTTCGCGCCTACCCGCGAACGGAAATCCGGCGGGAGTTCGGGCGGATTTACATCGTGCTGAACGGCGAGCCCGCTCAGGCGATCATCGAGGAGCTGAAAAATGTGTTCGGCTTAACTTCGATCAGCCCGGTCAAGGTGGCCGCCTCCAAGCTGGAAGACATTGTGGCCACGGCCGTATCTTTCATGAAAGAGGCGTCCGTCAAAGAGGGAACGACGTTTAAGGTGCATGCCCGGCGCGTGTGGAAGGCGTTTCCTCATTCCTCCCAGGAGATGAACCACCTGGTCAGCAAGCCGGTCCTGAATGCGTGTCCGCAGTTGAAAGTGGACGTGCACCGGCCCGAGCTCGAACTGCGCGTGGAAATTCGCGAGCAGGGAACCTATTTGTTCTCCGAGGTCATTCCCGGCCCTGGAGGGTTCCCGCGGGGCACAAACGGCAAAGCGATGCTGCTGCTATCCGGCGGAATCGACAGCCCGGTGGCCGGCTGGTCCGCGATGCGGCGGGGGCTTGAAATCGAATGCGTGCATTTCCACAGCTATCCGTTCACGAGCAAAAAGGCGGAGCAAAAGGTGATCGATCTGGCTGCCGTGTTGTCCAAATATGCCGGGGAAATTAAACTGCATCTCGTGCCGTTTACGGACATTCAGACGTCTTTGGCGCAAACGGGGCAGGATAATCTGATCATCACCCTGATGCGGAGAGCGATGCTCCGCATCGCCACCCAGCTGGCCGAGCGCAGCGGCGCTTTGGCGCTGGTGACGGGGGACAGCCTCGGTCAGGTGGCGAGCCAAACCTTGCCCAGCATGAACGCGATCGGGCGGGCGACCGACCTGCCGCTGCTTCGTCCGCTGGTCATGAGCGATAAGCTGGACATTATTTCTTTGGCGCAGCAGATCGGAACATACGATTTGTCGATTTTGCCTTACGAGGACTGCTGCACGCTGTTTGTGCCCAAATCGCCTTCGACCAATCCGAATTTGCGGATACTGGAAAATATCGAGCGTTCGCTGCCGGATTTGCCGCAGCAGATCGAGTGGGCCGTCGAGGAGACGGAGACGATTCTGATCCGGCCGGGACGTGAAATCAAACGTAACTCGTCGGCGGAAGAGGAAGTCGTGCAGAGCAAGTGGTTTTGAGTTTTGACTATCCGGCCGGGTACCGGTCCGGTTGCGGAGCTGGACATACGGAAAATTTGGGCAGCTAACCATAGCCTATGCTGCTAACGGACTCCACCGACGCTAAATGGCTCAAAACGGGGATTGTAAAATTGTAACGGACTGAGGGAACGCTATTTCCTCTAAAATCCTGATAATTGCCTCAATTGGAGCCGAATAACGTCTCCCCGGTCCGTTAGCTTGGGAAATAGCCGGGAAATGAGCAAATAAGGTCGTTACGGTCCGTTAGGTGATCGAAAAGTGGAAGCCACAATAAAAAGCGCGGGCAAAAGGGTTTAACCCTTAATGCTCGCGCTTCTGCATTTGTTGCCCCTGCTTCTTAGCGAATTGCCGGATGGGTGCGGGCGTTGTCCCTTTCTTTCTGTTGGCGTCTCTTCTTCAGGAAGCCGGCCAGCAGCACGCCGCAAATCACGACCGCGATCAGCCCGTATCGCAGGATGGGGTTGTCCGCAAAGAAGGCAAGAAAATGCGGTTCCTCCGTGATCATATGGCCCGCGGTGTAAGCGAGCACAGCGGCCCCAAGATAGGCGATCCACGGAAACTTCTCCAGCAGCTTGATGAACAGCGTGCTTCCCCATACAACGATCGGCACGCTGATCATAAGACCGATGACGACAAGAACCATATGCCGTTGGGAAGCGCCGGCGACCGCAATCACATTGTCCAGGCCCATGGCGGCATCGGCGATGACGATCGTCCGCACGGCCGGCCACAGCTTATCCTTCGCTTCGATGCTGTCGTGGTCGCCTTCATCGGCCAGAACTTTGTAGGCGATAAAAATCAGCATCAGTCCGCCGGCAGCCAGCAGCCATGGAATACCAAGCAGCCAAACGACGATTAAGGTCGCCGCAATCCGCAGAATGACAGCGCCGGCAGTTCCGTAAATAATCGCCTTCTTCTGAACGGAGCGGGGAAGCTTTCTCGCGGCCATTCCGATGACGATGGCGTTGTCTCCTGCCAAAATCAGATCAATAAATATGATATTGACCAGGGATAGAAAAAAAGCCGCACTAAATAAATCCATTATGGTCACTTCCTTATAAACGTAAATACGTATTAATGCTCCCAAAGGGTTCACTTGTCCGGAGATGATTTTTCAAAATGGCATAGCTTGGCTCATTTCCTCATACAAGTTGTAAGGGGGAGGGAAGAGCGTGGATCATTTGATTTTATTGTCGGAAATTTTGATTATAAATCTGGTGCTGAGCGGCGATAACGCGGTGGTCATCGCGATGGCCAGCAAAAGCCTGCCGCTGCATCAGCGCAAACAGGCGGTGTGGTGGGGCGCCCTAGGAGCGGTTGTGCTCCGTTGCGCGCTAACCTGGATCGCCGTCATTTTGTTGAAGATTCCTTTTATTCATGCCGCGGGGGGACTTCTTCTCGCGGGAATCGCCTTCAAGCTGCTGCTTCCGGCGCACGAGGAAGATTCCCGCGTAGCCGGGGCGGCGTCGATGTGGAAAGCGGTGCAGACGATTCTGGCCGCGGATTTCGTGATGAGCCTGGACAATGTCCTGGCCATTGCCGCGCTTGCGAAAGGCGACCTGTCCATTCTCGTGATCGGCATCGCCATCAGCATTCCGATTGTCGTCTGGGGCAGCAATCTGATTGCCGATTGGCTGCAGCGCCTGCCGATCCTGACCTATGCGGGGGCAGGTATCCTCGGTTATACGGCCGGCGACATGTTTCTGCAGGATCCGCAGCTGGGCCCGGCGCTGTCGGCGGCCTTGCCGAACATAGCCCATGCCGTGCCTGCGGCGTTTGCCGTGCTCGTTATTATGTTCGGCTGGATGAAGAAATCTAAGGCCGGACGCGGCTGAATAGCCTGGAGCCAGGGGAACGGTCCGTTTTTCGGAAGGTCTGGAAAATCATTTTTCGGACCGCAGGGGGAGGAGTGGTTTTTTGCCCGCTTTTCAGCTAAACTGGAAGAGAACAGGGATGTCGTAATTTGCTGCGGCCTGTCCCTCATTGTCTTCTGGAAGGTGTGTGATGGATATGTCCAACAACAACAAGCTGATGACGGGGATTTTGATTCTGGCTGCCGGGATCGTCATCCTCCTGGGGAAACTGGGCTTTTTCGGCTTTCTCGGAAGGGCGTTTTGGCCGCTTCTTCTGCTGATTCCCGGAATTTTGCTGCACCTGTGGCATTTCTGGAGAAAGGGACCTTCCGAACTTCTTTTGCCCGGGGCGATTTTGGTCGTATACAGCATCGTTTTCTTCATCGGCATCATCGGCGGGTGGGATACGCTGAAATACACCTGGCCGCTGTTTTTCCTGGGGATCGCCGTTGGTTTGTTCGAATATGACTATTTTTCGCCGCGCCGCCAGAACGGCATGTTCATCGCCGCGTTGATCATCGGCGCGATTTCTGTCATCCTGCTGGGATGGACATTATTTTCGCTGTCGCTGATTTATGTGTTGGCCATCCTGCTCATTATCGGCGGGATTTGGCTTATCGTGGCGCGAGGCCGCGGGAAAAACCGGAGCATCTGGTGATGGTGCAAGTTCTTGAATTCTGCGCAATTTCGCGTATAATATAAACGATATGTCAAGCGTCGGCATTTTGTCCGGCGCTTTGTTTTGTGACAGAAATAAAGAGACGAAAGGATATGGAGATAAACCTATGCATGATAGAAGTCAAATCCGCAACATTGCGATTATTGCACACGTAGACCATGGCAAAACGACGTTAGTCGACAAGCTGCTGCAGCAATCCGGTATTTTCCGGGAACACGAAGCCGTTCAGGAGCGAGCAATGGACTCCAACGACCTGGAACGCGAACGCGGCATCACGATTTTGGCCAAAAATACGGCCATCACGTACAAAGATTATTTGATCAACATCGTGGATACCCCGGGGCACGCCGATTTCGGCGGCGAGGTGGAACGGATCATGAAGATGGTTGATGGGGTGCTGCTCGTCGTCGACGCTTACGAAGGCTGCATGCCGCAGACGAAATTCGTGTTGCGCAAGGCGCTGGAGCATCACTTGACGCCGATCGTCGTCGTCAACAAAATCGACCGTCCGGCCGCGCGCCCGGCCGAAGTCATCGATGAGGTTCTGGACCTGTTTATTGAATTGGAGGCTAGCGACGAACAGCTGGATTTCCCGGTGGTGTACGCGTCCGCTCTGAACGGAACATCCAGCCTTGATCCGGAAAAACAGGACGACAATATGCTGGCCCTGTACGAGACGATTATCGAGCACATTCCGGCGCCGACCGAAAACGTTGAAGAGCCGCTGCAATTCCTCGTAACGCTGATGGACTATAACGAATACTTGGGCCGGATCGCGATCGGGCGCGTCAACCGCGGCGTCATCCGCCAGGGGCAGCCCGTGGCCGTCATGACGCGCGACGGCGGCAAAAAAGCGGCCCGCATCGAGAAGCTGTTCGGGTTCCAAGGCCTTCGCCGCGTGGAGATCGAGGAAGCCGGCGCCGGCGACATTGTCGCCGTGGCGGGAATCAAGGACATTAACATCGGCGAAACGATCGCCGACCCGAACCAGCCCGAGGCGCTGCCTGTCCTGAAAATTGACGAGCCTACGCTGCAAATGACGTTTCTCGTCAACAACAGTCCGTTTGCCGGCCGCGAAGGTAAATGGGTCACCTCCCGCAAGCTGCGCGAACGCCTCTTCAAGGAACTCGAGACGGACGTATCGCTGCGGGTGGACGAGACCGACAGCCCGGATGCGTTTGTCGTGTCGGGACGCGGCGAGCTGCACCTCGGCATCCTGATTGAAAATATGCGCCGCGAAGGCTACGAGCTCCAAGTATCCAAACCGGAGGTCATCGTCCGCGAGATCGATGGCGTGAAGATGGAGCCGATCGAACGCCTGCTGATCGACGTTCCAGAAGAAAGCATGGGCGCGGTAATGGAGAGCCTCGGCTCCCGCAAAGCCGAAATGGTGAACATGATCAACAACGGAAGCGGCCAGGTGCGGCTTGAGTTCTTGATCCCGGCCCGCGGACTCATCGGGTACCGGACGCATTTCCTGACCTTGACCCGCGGCTACGGCGTTATGAACCATGCTTTTGACAGCTATGGTCCTTATGCGGGCGGTCAGGTTGGCGGACGCCATGAAGGCGTGCTCGTTTCGAGCGAAAACGGCGTCTCAACGCTGTACGGTATTTTGTCCATCGAGGATCGCGGGATTCTGTTCGTCGAACCGGGCACCGAAATTTACGAGGGCATGATCGTCGGCGAACATACGCGCGATAACGACATCGTCGTGAACATCTGCAAAGAAAAGCAGCTTACCAACGTCCGGTCGGCGACGAAAGACGAGACGGTGAAGATGAAAACGCCGCGGCTGTTTTCGCTGGAACAGGCGCTGGAGTATTTGAATGATGATGAGTACTGTGAGATTACGCCGAAATCGGTCCGCCTGCGCAAAAAGATTTTGAACAAAAGCGAACGCGAACGGGCCGAAAAACATCGCAAAATGTCAGAAGCTAATTTATAATAAAAAGGTACTTGCAGTATCCTTTTAAAGGAGGACGCCCAATTGCAAGCCTGGTTTGCGCAACATCCGGTCATTTCGTATCTGCTGATTTTGGTGCTGATCATTTTCGTGTACAACAAGGTATTTCGCGCGCAGCAAAAGCTTCCGCTATGGAAGGAAGCGATTCTGTACCTGCTTATGGCGATAGGTTCTTTCCTGCTGCTTATTTTTCAAATCGATAAGCTGCCGATTATCCAGTGCCTTCTGGTTGCCGTTGCGCTGATGCTGATGGTGCGCATCCGTTATTTTGTCGAAGGTCGGCAAAAGAAAAAAGATGGGGCGGACCCGGCCTCGGGCGACAAGTCGGCATAATTTTCCGGGAAATAAACCGGTAACTTTTCAGCGATGCAATTCGTCTTTTAGATGCGGCTTAATATCACAGAAATAAGGTGTTTGATTGCATGAGTTCCAATCGCAGCGGTTTGCCTCCCAGAAAGCAAACCCAAAGCCGGTCCACGAAAAAAGCGGTAAATAAGAAGAAAAAGTCGAGCGGGATCAGGACATTTTTCAAAACCCTGCTGACGGTCATGATCGTTGCGATCATCGGCGCGGGGTTATATGCGGGATATTTGATCTACACGACCGATCAGGTGATCGATGCAACGGGCACATCGGGAAAGGTGGCTCCGGAGAAATCGGCCAAGGTCAAGCCGCTTACGATGCTGCTGCTCGGGACGGATTACCGTCCGGAAACCGGGACGCATCTCAGCGACGTGATGATGGTGGTTGCGATGAATCCGAACACCAAATCCGCTACGATCGTGTCGTTGCCCCGCGATACCAAGCTTGAAATGGACGGCTATAAAACGAACAAAATCAACGCATTTTACCCGAACTTCCTGGTGGCGGAGAAAAAAAGCGGCACTCCGGCCGAACAGGAAATGAAGACGATGATGAGCAAGTTTTTCGATACTTCGATCGATTACGTCACGGTGATCAACTTCCAAGGTTTTCGCGATATCGTTGACGCTTTGGGCGGCGTGGATGTCAATGTCGATGCCAACATGTGTTACCGGGACAGAGCCGACGGTACGGATATCAACTTGAAGAAGGGGGCACAGCACCTGAACGGGGAAGATGCCCTCGGATATGTCCGGTACCGGAAGTCCAACTGCAGCCCGAGAACGAAAGGCTCCGACGATTTTGACCGCAACCGGCGCCAGAACGAAGTGCTTCACGCTTTGATCGATCAAGCCAAGTCGCTTAACGGGGTTTTGGGAGCGGGCAATGTGATCCAATCCGTCGGCAAAAACCTGGAGACGGACTTGGAATCGGAGCAAGTGAAAAATCTGATTTCCGCCTATTGGAACATTTCCAAGGAAAACGTGGATTTCATGCCGGTTACCGGGGATTGGAAAAGCCCTTTCGTCTATTTGCATCAGGATGAGCTTGATGCGGCCAAACAAGCCTTGAAGGATGAGCTTGCCGGGACGAAGCAGCCGGCTCAGGAGGAGAATGCCGCGGAAGCGGCGGACGGGTCATTAAACGATTGAATGCAAGTTTTGCCTCATGCTATAATACAATTAACATACAGGATGACTGAAGTTCCCTAAGTTCAATCCCTTGAAGGGTTATGTGCAGGAGGGCTGGTAATTATGTCAGAGATCGTCACCCAATTGTCCGATTCGCTTTTCGACACTCTCCAGTCCGAAACATTTGTACTGCTGAATACGGTGGATCGGGAATCCGGGGGGCCGACGTCCAGCGCCATCTCATGGGTTTACGCCGTTAACCACGCCACGCTGCGGCTGGCTCTGGATCATCGCTCGAGACTCGTCGGCAATATTAAGACCAACCCCAGAGTTACGGTTTCGGTGTTCGGCAAAGAAACGATTTATGCCATTAATGGCCGGGCAACTGTTGTGAAGGACCCTTTAGAGGGAGTTCCGTTCAAGATGTGCTGTTTCGATGTGCATATTGATGCGGTGCGCAACGCCTTGTTTTACGGGGCACAATTGGTTTCTGCTCCGGTTTATGCCAAAGTATACGACCAGCGTGCCGCAGACATGCTGGACAGCCAAGTGTTTGCCGCGATGAAAAAAGCCTAGCGACTTGTTCGCCAGGCTTTTTTTCCTTATTGGGACAAACTTAGCGGGTTTTTGGCGGGATTTGCCTGCTCTGATCGCCCGGGGCCAAATTCATCCGCGTTGGGTTTTCTCCCGTTTGCGGCCGGGTGTCGCTCGGCATCTGCGGAACGATCCGTCCGATGATATCGGCGAGTTCGGTGGCCACACCGGCTACAGGATGGCCTTGGCGGATTTTTTTACCGATTTCCGCGAGGCGCTGGTTCAAGTCCATATCGGCCGTAACGATGGCGCCTGCCCCATGGGGATCTTTACGAAGAGCTTCAGCCACTGTATATTTGATGCTTCCTACGCGGGCGCGTTCCAGCCGGCTGTCGACATCGATGCCGACAACGGCGGTTTTGCCCATAACAACGCAATGCGCGCCTTTGACGCCAGGCACTCTTTTTACCAGCTGTTCCAAATAAACTTGTCTATCCCGATCTGACATCTTCCCTACGTTCGCCATATCCGGATTTGCGTTCGGGCTTACGCTTTGCGTCCGGGGAACGGTGCCTGTTTGATTTTGTGGAGAGGGTGATGCCTTCTTATTAACAGTTCCGCAGCTCGTAAGCAGGGTAGCCGTCAATAACAAACACAGCCATATTCGCATGTTGGATCCGTCCTTTCGGAAATGATCTCTTGATTCGACGATAAGTCATCACAATATAGATTTCCCGGGGCGGAAAAAAATATGTATGAAGACATAAGGCTGCAATGACCGCGGTGGAGGGGATAAAGATGAAAAAAATCTTTGTATTGGATACCAATGTATTGCTGCACGATCCAAATGCGATTTTTGCCTTCGATGAACATGATGTGGTCATACCGGCCGTCGTGCTGGAGGAGATCGATACGAAGAAACGCAACGCCGATGAATTGGGCCGCAACGCCCGGGGCGTCTCGCGGCTGCTCGATGGATTGCGCGAAACGGGCCACCTGTACGACGGGGTTCCGCTCGAAGGGGGCGGCAGGATCAAGGTGGAGTTAAACCATCGCAGCTTCATCAAAGTTCAGGAGATGTTCGGCGAGGTAACGAACGATAACCGGATTTTGGCCGTGGCGCTCAACTACCATTTGGAACAAAAGGAGCTGCCCGATCCGCGGCCGGTCGTGCTGGTCAGCAAGGACGTGCTCGTCCGCATCAAAGCGGATGTGCTCGGGCTGACCGCCCAGGATTATTTATCGGACCGTACGGTCGGGCCTAGCGATTTGTACGGGGGATATTCCACCGTTAAAGTCCATCCTTCGCTCATCGATGAGTTTTACACCTATCGTTCCTTGCCGGTCAAACTGCTGGGACTCCATTATTCCCTTTATCCGCACGAGTTTGTTATTTTAAAAGATGAGATGGGCAGCGGAAAATCCGCCCTGCTGAAACTGAACGAAGATGCCAGCCGGCTTGAGCCGCTGTATTTAAGCAATGAGCCGGTATGGGGAATCAACGCCCGCAACGCGCAGCAACGGATGGCGCTGGAGCTTCTGCTGAACGACGATATTCCGCTGGTGACGATCACCGGCAAGGCGGGAACCGGCAAAACGCTGTTGGCCCTGGCCGCCGGCCTGCTTAAAGTGGAGGATGAACACAAATACAAAAAGCTGCTGATCGCCCGCCCCGTCGTGCCGATGGGGAAGGACATCGGATTTTTGCCCGGGGAAAAGGAAGAAAAGCTGCGCCCCTGGATGCAGCCGATTTACGATAACCTGGAATTCCTGTTCGATACGAAAAAATCGGGAGATATCGAGAAAATATTGATGGGGCTCGGCAGTATCCAGGTAGAGGCGCTGACCTATATCCGCGGGCGCTCCATCCCCGGGCAGTTTATTATCGTGGATGAGGCGCAAAACCTGACGCGCCATGAGGTGAAAACGATTGTGTCCCGGGTTGGGGAAGGCAGCAAAATCGTACTCATGGGAGATCCTGAGCAAATCGACCATCCCTACCTCGACTTTTCCAGCAACGGTCTGACAGGTCTCGTGGAACGCTTCAGGGATCAGGGGATCAGCGGTCATATCACGCTGGAAAAGGGGGAACGTTCCAAGCTGGCGCAAGTGGCGGCCGATTTGCTGTGAAAAGTGGTAGTTCGAAAAGTCCGCTTTTGATCACGAAGCAAATCAAGAAGTAACTCGGCATCGAATCTTGAATTCAGCCGGGTGGGGCATATGCTTCCGAAGCATGTTTCCTCCGGAAACATTTCAGTTGCTCACGTACCCAAAACGTACGCTCCGCTCCTGACGTCCCTGGCTTCATCCAACCTAAAGCGTTTTGAAAAAACGCACTTCGGAAGCATGCGCTTCGGTGCTGAAAACCGGCCTTTTTGAACACGCACTAAAGTGTGTGAAAAGATAAAGAACAATTTAGGCGCGAGCTGATCCAGCTCGCGCCTTTCTAAACGGAATTATAGGAAGCGAAGGTAGAGAGGAGGAGAAGAGAAATCTGGAGGCTAAAGGACTCCAGAGACGTTATCTGCGGAAAAATGGAGGTTTGCAAAATGTAACGGACAGAGATGCACTAGCCATGCAAACAACCTGACATGAAAAGTTGAAATTATGGTCCAATTACTATTTTGGTAATTAATGAAATATATTTACAGGTTTGTTTCGGTCTTAGATTCAAAAAGGAGAATGTCCGTGGAGAAGTGGCACAGTTTTCCTTTTAATGGAAATATGCAGTTCGACCTATCGCACGATAACTTTCTTTTGAACCGGTTGCGGCTCACGGGGAGCCGGCAAGCGCTGCCTGCCTTTAGAGGTGCGCGACGGTTTTCGT